>JAAELK010000590.1 GCA_024226935.1 Desulfobacteraceae bacterium | reverse complement strand
TGCGCGAATCCTACCCAAAAATGTGATTAAGTTCAAGGTTGAACCTAACTTTGAGTAATATATCTATTAATCGTTATTCCGATAACGCATGTGAAAAAGGCTGCTTATAATAAGCAGCCTTTGATTCTATTTACCTAAGAATTTACAACAGTAAATGCTTAGTAGTTTGGCTTAGTCATACCAGAACCCGCTTGGTTCGAAGCAACCTGACTGCCAGCACCCTTCGATACGTAACGTTCGCTACGGAATGGTGCTGCAACAACTTCAATCTCTTTGATCTCTTGTGGACCAGGAGCTTTCGTCATTGGCGAGCTAGCTTGTTTCTTCGCCTCTACTGAAGGTTTCTCTTCAGCCACAGGTGCTGCTTCAACTGGCTTAGCCTCAGCAATTGGTGTTTCAACTACTGGAGCTTCAGTTACAGTCTCTTCAGCTTTTGCTGCAACCGTTTCTTCAGCTTTAACTGATTCTTCAACAACAGGTGCGTCTACTACTGGAGCCTCTTCAACAACTGGTGCTGCTACAGGTGTTTCAACAACAGGTGCTTCAACTGCAGGCTGTGCTACCACTTCTTCAGCTTTCGCTTCTACAACAGCTTCAACCACAGGCTCTTCACGGCGGATAATCACTTTACCCATTGCCATTTCAGGACATGCAAAACCACCAGCAATCACAACATTGTTTTGAACAGCTTCTAGTTCAGTTGATTGTTGTACTTGCGCTTCTGCTTTAG
>JAAELK010000589.1 GCA_024226935.1 Desulfobacteraceae bacterium | reverse complement strand
ACCTTGATCATGCCGTTGTTGAAATGGCCGCCGGTATCCCCCAGTATTTGAAAAAAGACCTCGTGGCCTTCATCGGCACCGATCTTGTGGGCCGGGAAAAAAGCGATCTTTATAAAGCTTTGGGTCAAAAGCCCACGGAAAAAACCATGGCAGCTGCTTCCCTTACAACCTTTGGCGGTCTTCCCTGGGAGACTCCTTCCAATTTTCCGGGCCGGGGCCTTGTGATTACAAGCCTTAAAAATCTTTCCATCTATGTCCAGGAGGGCACCTGGAGACGGCATATTATAGAGGTTCCAAAAAAGAACCGGGTGGAAGATTATAACAGCAGGAATGAGGGTTATCTTGTTGAAACCCCGGAAAAATTTGTTGCCCTGGAATTCAAAAATGTAAAACTCCCCAACGCCACAGGCGACGGCTGGGAATAACCTGACCAATTTAATCAGAGGAATTTTACCATGGGTTTAATGACAAGATTTCAAAATAAAAAAAAGAAAGATCCGAACTACGGTAACACCGGCGGAGTAAAAGTTATAGGAACCATGCCAACTTCTGCCATCGGAAAACAACAAGCTGTGGCCGATCTTGAAAAGGAACTCAAAAAGGATCTGGCCTCTTTAAAAATGATCCAGAGCATAAAGCAAAAGGAAAATGAAAAAGCAACACATCTTGTTCCCAAATATATGCCCGTGGTGGCTTCTCTCAAGGCTTCTGGTTCTTCCCATTTTTTACTGGGTCAAATCCTTGTCTGGCTCTTTGATATTAAAGATATCCATGAAGCCATGGAGCTTGCTGTCTATTGCATAGAAAAAAAAGTAGCCATGCCGGAACGGTTCAAAAGAAAGCTGCCCACCTATCTTTGCGACACTATCCTGGACTGGGCAGAAAATGAACACGAAGCAGGCCGTACCCCGGAACCCTATTTTAGACAAATATATGATTTAGCAAAAGACTGGGATATCCCCGACCAGGTCCGGGCCAGATTATTTCGGCTCCGGGGGCTTATAGCTCTTGAAAAAGAAGATTTTGAACAGGCCGTCACAGAACTTGAAAAAGCCACCGAATACGGCGCAAAGGTAAAAACGGCCCTTTCAAAGGCCCAAAAAAAATTAGCTGATAAAGCAGAACAATTAACTGATAAACCAGAACAAAATTAACCGGCTCCACCCCCCGCCGGCTGATCCCGCCGGAGGACTGCTCAATTAATTGAACTTTTTCTCTAGGCGGGGGCCGGTCCAAAAAAAAGGAAACAGCAATGAGTTTTACAGCTTTTTCAGACGATATAGATCAGGAAAAAACCATTGAAAACGCACCGTTTTTTCCCGATTTTAATCTATCTCAATTTGCAAAAGCTTACAGGATTCCGGCTGAATACCGGGAAGAATTGCTGGAAGAGCGTGTAAAATTGGGCATTCTCTGGGCAAACCGGCAGTTGACAGGATTTCGCCTGGAAAAAGAAACCCTTGGAATATCATCATTGAATGATGTGCCAGTGGACGAAAATTTAAGTCTGCCATCTGATCACCCTTTGGTCTTGTTATATATAAGGTCTGTCAGTTGTCATGCAAAAGCCCTGCTCCTTGCCGATTATGCCACCATGATGCGCAAATCAGACGCCCAGAACGATGCAATAGAATCCGAAGATACAACAGACAGGTGGTACCGTTTTGCCCAGGATGCCCTTAAGGATCTACAGAGCAAACCTAAAATCCATGTGGAGCTGCTTTAAATGAAAAAACTATCTGCCCTTGCCCGCCACCTTTTATCTCTTCCCGGCGTTAAGCGGGACAACGTAGAAGCCTTTGCCGATCTTGGCAAATTATCATTATGCGCAACGGATCTGGGCCAGGGCTTTGAAATCGGTAAATTTCGGTATGATGCGATTTTTTCTATTGAGCGGTTCCCGGCTGACCAAGCGAATAGACTTCTCGCTGTTTTAGCTGTGTGGATTGCAGAAAATGACCCCGAACGGGATCTTTTAAATCTTAATGATCCGGATGTGGATGTAACCCTTGAAGATGAACAAACAGTTTTTGTTGAGATTTCAATTAAGTTTGAAGAATCTTTATCCATAGTTCCTGATCCCGATGGTCCCATCACCTGGGAAGGCCAGCAATGGCGGGTAGATGATGTGCCAATTGATGTGGCAGGCGCCGTAGATAAATTGGAGAATATTTAATGGCAGTGCCCGATATTACTTTAACTACCAATCCGAAAGAAACCCTGCGGTTGATGGATCAGATTAATGTGCTGACCATGAGTCCCGCCGACCGCCGACGGATATTAAAGCAGATCGGAAAACAA
This sequence comes from Desulfobacteraceae bacterium, assembly GCA_024226935.1. Classification (GTDB taxonomy): domain Bacteria; phylum Desulfobacterota; class Desulfobacteria; order Desulfobacterales; family Desulfobacteraceae; genus NBML01. Next base: position 1,353 of record JAAELK010000589.1, on the reverse strand, counting down.
ACAAGGCAGGATTTTAGGAAAAACGTCCAGGGCCAACAGACCATCGAAGGTTCCCCCATGGAACCAAGAGCCGATAAAAAGAAAAAGCGGATGTTTTCCAAAATGGCCAAGGCCATGATTACAAAAGTAATAAACGATCATAAGGCGATTGTCACCTGGAAAAATCCCGGCAAGGCAAAACTTGCGTATAAGCACCACCATGGTCAGCCTGAAAAATTTACTGCAAAAAAAGCCGCCCGGATGTATGGAGTACCCAATTATAACAAACCCGCCACTATACTCCAGGCAAAAGCCCTGAACAAAGAAGGTTTTAAACGACCGGTAGCCCGCAAACGTGGAAAAGGCAAGGCCATCATGAAACGGGTTCCCCAAAGGTGGATCCGGGAGAACATGACCCTGGGACAAGCTGGTCTTATCCTGCGAATGATGCGTTACAATTCAGAAAAAGGCAAACAAAGCTGGACAATTAAAACCCCGGCCCGGCCCATCCTGGGGGCCACCATAAAAGATGCAGATAAATACCTGACTGCAATGGCAACCAATGCATTGCAGAAAATTAAAAAAGTATAAGGAGAATCATTTATGTCACTTGGGACTGTACAAATCAACAGACTGAACTTGATGCAGGGACCGTTGCCGGACATTGAGTGTCATTTTTTATTTATCGGCACCGGGACCACAAATACGGGCAAACTTCTTGCCGTGGGAGTTGAAACTGATTTTGATGACGCCCTGGGCACCGAGGTATCTATTTTAAAAACTCAAGTTAAAGCCGCCCTGGTCAATGCCGGTCAAAATTTTTCGGCGGGGGTAATGCCCATTGCAGCCGACACCCCCTGGGGCGATGCCGTGGATTTTGCCATGGAAACCACATATTGCGAAGCCATTGTGCTCACCGACCCCGTGGAAAGTAAAACAGATCTTGAAGCGATGCAAGCAAAAGCCCTTGAGATCATGGCAAAACATATGCGACCGGTATTTTTCATGGCGGCGGTCCGGGGGCCTGATGATGCGGAATCCTGGTCCGAATTTATCACTGCAATCAATCCCATCACCAAAGATGTTGCAGCCGATCAGGTGTGTGTTGTTCCATATCTCTGGGGTCATGATCTTGGGGCTCTGGCAGGACGTTTGTGTGACAGGTCCGTCACTGTTGCCGACACCCCCATGCGGGTAGCTACAGGCCCCCTTGCTGGTAGTTGGGGAGAAAAACCCGTTGATAAAGACGGGAACCAAATCACCATGGACCATCTTAAAGAACTTGACGCCGCAAGATTTTCAGTGCCCCAGTGGTATCCAGATTACCCGGGGAAGTATTGGGGGGACTGCAATATGCTGGATGTGCCCGGGGGT
>JAAELK010000588.1 GCA_024226935.1 Desulfobacteraceae bacterium | reverse complement strand
TATGTAATTGTAGTGGAGGGGACCCAGGGTTTAAGGCTAATATTATGGATAAGCTTGAATAATTGTTGAGGTTAGTATTTTGCTTCTCACTTTTCCTGGGGAGGATGTCCAGTACATTTACATAACACCATTTTATGCGATCGTTGACAGAATCAGCCTGTTCTAACTGGCGGAGGTCTGTTATCAGGCGGATCATTAATCCAGCTCTCTTTATCATAATCGTAACGGCTCTGTCATAACCATTGCTTTTGTGACTGTCATAATCGTACTTAGCTTTAAAAGATTTTTTGCCGTTAAAAATAAAAAAATATCCCCATATATACTTTCTTTTGCAAAAACTGTTTTTTTTGAAGCTGAATAAGCACAGGTGAAAGGTTGTGAAAGGTTTTTTGAACTTGTGAATTTAGACTCGGAAAATTGTATATACCTTTCACTTTGCCAGGTGAAAGGTATGTAAAAGGTTTCGGTTTTTTCAGATTTTAAGTGAAAGCTTTGCTTTTTTCTGTGCTTTTGAGTGAAAGCTTCTGTGCTTTGACCTGTTATCATATCTCTAACTTCTCCGGATTCTTCAGGCCAATGACAAACTTGTCGCTGTTTTCTCCGTCTCCTTCGTAAAGTAACCGGTACGTGTATTTGCTGCCATACTCGCCAGTAATCGCCACAATATATTCCAATTCTTCCAGCTTCCTCAAATGATTGTGCAGGTGCGTGTTTGACCATTTGATCTGGCTGCGGATCTCTTTTCTTGTGAATATCCAGGAGCTTCGGGTCTGGCAGAACATAACAAGCGCTTTTAACAAGCTCCTGGTTGGCGGACTCAGCTCATCAATACTCCAGCCCATAACTGCAGCAAAAAGATCATTTGCCATCGCAATATCTTCCCTTTCTACCTCTATGTACCGGCCAATAACTTCACAGCTGCGCTGCACCTTTTGTTTTTGCCTTAAAAACGCTATCGCATCTATCAGATCAAGATAATGCTCATGCCCTCTGCGATACTTAAGTCGATCTACAGGAAAGCTTAGCTTCTCTGCATAGTTATTGATTATCGCCAGCCCTGTATCCAGCATCCGCTGTGCATTGTGATGCTTCCTTTGTATATTGTCTTTTTTTAACTGCTCTTTTCGGCCTTGATACGTTCTTGAACTCCGCTGGCTGTTATGGATTTGAGTCGTTTGGTTTTCCGATTCATCTATCGAAATTATCAGTGTCCTTGACGCTAACTCAGCTTCCAGCTCCGGGCTCGTTGTACTCATCATTACAGCCAGAGGACCCTCAGTTTTGTATTCCTCTGCTTTCTTCTTTCCCGTTACCGGATCTTGTGTTGTTGCTGCTACATTTAAAACCTTTGCCGATAACAATGTTTTGAGGCTGTATGACGCTTCTGAGGTTCCTTCTTCCTCTTCAATACTCAAGCATTTGTGCTTGATGGATTCTTCACCTAAATAGTACAGACTCTGCTGCGTTAAACGTGTAAAATGTTTACCTTCATCTTCCGGACACAATTGCATTGAGCATTTTTGTAAGCTGGACTTTCCTGCTGCAGAATTCGACATAATTATCAGGCTCAATGGATTCTTCATCTTCCTTGACGTCATTACAAGGTATGCCAGCACCTTGTTTGTTTCTTCACCAATATAGCCCAGCTCCTCATAATCTCTTTTGATCAAATCTATCAGGTCAGGGGACTGCAAAAAGGAGTGCGCTTCCTGCTCTTCATACTCTGTTAAAATATTCTCAGGTGAAGCAGTCATCCCTTTTAACTGTTCAGGGTTCTCCTTAAACGCTTTGGCCTGTTTTTCAACATCCGGTATCCATTCCAGGATATCTTTATCCAGCTGATCATGACTCAGTTTGAACAGTTCAGCTGCTTTTCCTGCCAGCTTTGTTCTATCTCGTTCCGAATACAAGTTAAACGTATCCAGTATGAATCTTTTTGTTTGCAGGTTCTCTGCCTTTAGCGTTACATTTAATTTTGTTCCCTTAACCTCCGCCCATTTGATCTTAAAAAGGGAATGGGCAATGGAGAATGAGGATTGATGGAGAGGAGTTTGTTTAACTTGCCCTGCCTCTTTTGTCAGATACCAAAAATCTTTAGCACTGTTTTTGATAAAATATTCGTTCGCATCCTGATCGTGCGGAAATATGACTGTATGGCAGTTATTACC
>JAAELK010000587.1 GCA_024226935.1 Desulfobacteraceae bacterium | reverse complement strand
TTCCGGTGTAAGTGCTTTGCCTTGAGCCATGTCAGCGCCCCCTCTTTAAATAAACTCCGGGAGCGATCATACTACATGATTTTTGCAAAAGTATCAAGTCATATGACCAGCACTATAATGCTGTAAAGATTATCGAAACAACTCAAAAAAAATTAGATCGTATTCCTGTACTATCAAGTCTAATTACAACGGAAGACGTCCAACAGAATATAATTTCTTTGTTCTTACCACAACACGAATGTGAGACTCAAATTGATTATGATGAGTTAATTTTTGAAAAGGACATCAAATTTCTTGAAAAAATTGATGAGTATTTAGAAAACAATCCTTTTGTAAATCATAACCCTGAAATTGTTATTGAATTAAAAGAAGAGGTAAAAACAGCATATGCTGCATCAGTTTTTGAGAAAAAAATTAGGAACATTATTGGTGATGAGAAAAAAAATGTTGATGATAATTTAAAAACTGAAAACATAGAATTGCAATCCAAAAAACAAAGTTTAGAAAAGCTGTTAATCCTAATAAAATCTTATTCTAAAGCGCTTGTTCAGTTTAATGATACTGTAGAAGAGATATCAGAGTATGCAATAAAATGTGAGTCGCAAGAAGTTCTTTCGATGGGTCACAAATTATTTATAGAAAATCAATTCAAATTGAATAAAGAAAAATTTTTAGAGGTCATCAACCATTTTTTAAAAACAAATTCGAAAATTTTAAAATTCGGTAACCTCAAACCTGAGAATCTTTTTGAAGAAAATTTTAAAAAGCAATCCCCCAAAGTGCATGATTACGATGATTTCGAAAATAAGATAAACTCAAAGTTTGAAGAGCTGAATAAAAAATCATATAAAATAATAACAACCGATGGAAGAAAATTTGAAAGTCTAAGTGCGGGCTGGAAGACCTCTGTTATATTAGATTTAGTGTTAGGATATGAAGGTGATCTTGCTCCTTTGATAATTGACCAACCTGAGGATAACCTTGCAACCAACTATATAAATAGAGGATTAATAACAGCCATAAAAAAAATTAAATCTAAAAAACAAATTCTTCTTGTTTCTCACAATGCAACAATCCCAATGTTAGGGGATGCTCAAAATGTTGTACTTTGTGAGACACAAGAAGGTAAAATTAATATCCGATCCAATAGGCTTGAAGGGAAGCTTGATGGAAAAAATATAGTGGATTATATAGCTAAAATAACAGATGGTGGAAAAAGTTCCATTAAAAAAAGAGTAAAGAAATATAACTTAAAACAATTCAAAGACTGAACTATGAAACTCATTTTTAGAAAAAAAAACGATAACGATATGACGATTTTAATTCATGATGGTATTGAAGAAAAAAAATTTTCTTACATTGATATGGTTAAATCGTTGCTCCAAAATAATCATTTCGAAGAAAGTGAATTCAGTGAGGCCATAACCGATAAGGAAAAAGAAAGTATCAATAAAATGTTAGCTGATATTAAAAAAGTGGTATATGAAAAGTCTGACGATGCATAAAGAATTTTGTCTCCCCCAAAATAAACTTCATACTGTGCTGTTTTTTTGGGGGGGATAATATGCCACAAAATCAATTGCTAAGTTTAATATATTTTGATATTCGTGCAGCATTGTTCAATAAACGAAGAGAAACCGGAAAATAATTCTATGCTTCATGATACTTACAAAAGTAAAATATTGGAATATAAATGTTAACAGTTCTATTCGATACGAATATACTTCATCAAGAAGGTCTCAATTCTACACGGATTCAGAGGTTTCAGAGATTTTTAAAAGCATCTGATGGTAAACTTATAATCCCTGAAATAGTTATTGAAGAATATAGAAGCAAAAGAATTTTCTTAGCTGAAAAAGAGATTTCGAAGATCAAAAAAAGCTTAGATCTCTTACAAAGAAAAGATTTTCTTAAAGATGATAATTATAAGAACACTTTTTTATCATATCAATTGCATCAAACATTTGAAGAATGTATCAAAAAGATATCTATAAAAATAGATACTTGGGTTAAAGAAAACAATGTAGAGATATATAAAATATCCAATACTTGTATTGACAGTCTGTTTAAAAATTATTTTTCCGGCCACGGCGGATTCAGGGAAAAGAAAAAGAGAGAAGATATACCAGATGCTATCATTTATGATGCCATTGTAAATATAGCAAAAGATAAAAAACTATATGTCGTTATAAACGATGTTGGTTTACAGAAGGCTATTGACAGTATTCCAAATGTTGAATGGGTAACCTCACTTGATGACTTTCTAAATATAGAAAATATTAAAGAAACAATTATTAAACTTGATGAGAAAAATTTCAAAATAAGTAATATTTTGAAATATCTTAACTCTACAGAGTGTTCTATAAATTTCGATTCATATTTTAGTAATATTGATATCAACATCAATAATCCTGAATATACATTTTATTCAGATTTAATATGTTTTTCTGATGCTTTTGAAGATATTGAAATTACAAACCCCGAATTAGAACCGATAAAAACTAAAGAGCAATATTTTGATTTGAGCGGCCCTAATTACCTCGGGAATAATAATTTTAGTGTTTCTTTCAGTACCATGGAGAAAAAAGCCTCTGTCAAATTTAATTGCCAAGAAGAAGACTTTGAAAAACTTCCTTATGGTATCAGGAAACTTTTGAATACCAACAAAATTAAAAGTACAAATGTTCTTCATGTGTCAGGAATATTAGATGTTGATTATTGTGGAGTTATAACTATCTCAAATATTGATGAAAACCTTAAACCCGAAGAGTTAAATATTCATTTTTCATACATCGGAGCAGAGCAGAGTGAAATATCATGTAAACTTGATATTGAGTCTGTATTAATTAGAGGGGCTTATGGACTCTAAAAAAAATATTCTTTGGGCCGAAATATTTTAAATGGTCGAGAAAAAAAGATCCAGACTCAAGCATCATTATCCTAAGGAGAATTACCTAAGGCGTTCAAAGTATCAATGATACCAGTTCAAACCTATAGAATTTTTTTCTATAAAATAAACCATAAAATAAGAGGCAATCCCGTAAGATTACCCTTTGTTTAAAAGCTGATGGAGCCTTGGTGTATTAAGCTTGATTCAATTTCACCCCAGTTTTTATACCTGTCCATAGACCAGCGCAGGTATTTCAATTTAAAATCAAGTATCCGAGGAGGCCCGGTTCAAAATTTCCCACTTAATTAAATCCCAGTGCACTTTTCATGGAGATGGATAAAAACTCCTAATCGTTTCTCACCACCCGCTTAACATCTGTGACCTTTTTAACCCGCCGGATTGTCGACATGATTTTACGCAGCTGGGCTGAGCTTTCCACCATCACGGTAAAATAAAACAAACTGATTCCGGCTGCGGTAGTTTCGCTCTGGGCATTTAAAATGTTGGTTTTTGATTTGCTGATCACGGCGGCAATATCTGCTAAAAGCCCATGCCTGTCATCGGTTTTAATCCGAATACTGGCGGGATAGGATTCGGTGAAATCCTCACTCCACTGCACTTCTATTTTGCGTTCATTGCTCATTTTCATGACATTGATACAGGTTTTACTATGAATGGTCACGCCCTGGCCCTGGGTAATATAACCTGTAATGGGGTCACCCGGCAGAGGATTACAACATTTGGAAAACCGGACCAGGATATCATGGAGGCCTTTGACGATAATACCGGTATCTGTTTTACGTTTTCCCCTTCCCCGGCCAGCAATTTTTTGGAAAAAACTTTCTTTCTTTTCCTGGGAATCTCTTTCAAGATCAGGCAACACCTTATTTAGAATCTGCCGGGGGGTCAACTTGCCAAATCCCACATGGGCGATCAAATCATCCACGTTTTTAAATCCATAGGACTCTGCCACTGCCATGATTTCACCGGATTTTATCAGGCTGTTAAAGTTTTGATTCTTTTTCCTGAAAATCTTTTCACACATCTCCCGGCCCAAAGAATAACTGCGCTCTTTTTCCCTGGCATTGATATAGGCCCTGATCTTGGTTCTGGCCTTGACACTTTTGACAAAATTAAGCCAGTCCGCACTGGGATGGTGCCCCTTGGTGGTAATAATTTCAATGGTATCCCCGGTTTTCAGCTTGTGGGCCAGGGGCACCAACTTACCACTGACCTTGGCCCCGGTGCAAGTGGCCCCAACCTCGGTATGGATCATATATGCAAAGTCGACAGGGGTTGCCTTCTTTGGCAAAATCTTTATCTCACCCTGGGGAGTGAACACATAAATTTCATCGGGATACAGATCTATACGAACATTCTCCAGAAACTCATCGGGATCATTGTAATTTTCCTGGTTTTCCACCAGATTTCGGATCCAGGCGAACAACTCTCCGGCATCTTTATCTACCTTGCCTCCTTCTTTATAGCTCCAATGGGCGGCAATACCGGATTCAGCAATTCGATCCATCTCATGGGTCCGGATCTGAATTTCCACCCGCTCTCCCTTGGGTCCTACCACAGTGGTATGAATGGACTGGTACATATTGGGTTTAGGATTTCCGATATAATCTTTTATCTTATAATAGATGGGTTTCCACATGGAATGGATGGCACCCATGGCGGCATAACATTGGGGCACTGTATCTAGAATAAGCCTGAAGGCGATTATATCATAGACTTCTTCAAACTCCAGACTCTGGGAAATCATTTTCTGATAGATGCTGTAATGCTGTTTATACCGCCCCTTTATATCACAGGGCAGTTCCATCTCCTCCATTTTATAATGAAGACGGGTTTTGACCTCTTTTATATAATCTTCTTTTTCACCCTTGGCCTTATTCACCAGGGCATCAACATGCTCGAATTCGTCCCTCTGGGTATAATAAAAGGCAATCTCTTCCAGTTCATGTTTGATCCAGAATATCCCCAGCCTGGCGGCAATGGGGGCGTAGATATCCAAGGTTTCCTGGGCAATGGCAGCCTGTTTTTCAGGCCTTCGATGATATTTCAGGGTACGCATATTATGGATACGATCGGCAAGCTTTATGAGGACCACCCGAATATCATCGGCCATGGCCAGAATCATCTTCCGCAAAGATTCGGCCTGCTGGGCAATCTTCGTAGAAGATGACTTGGCAAAGGGCAGACTGGACAACTTGGTGACCCCTTCAACAATATGAGCCACCCCGGGGCCAAACATATTTTCGATATCCTCTTTTGTGGCTGGAGTATCCTCAATGACATCATGGAGGAGAGCTGCGGCAATGCTTTCCACATCCAATGTCATATCTGCCAGAATATCTGCCACTTCCAGGGGATGGGAAAGATAGGGTTCCCCGGAAAGCCTTACCTGTCCTTCATGGACCCGGGCGGAATATACATAGGCCCGTTCAATAATGTCCAGATCAGCATCCGGGTTGTAGTCATAAATTTTGTCCAATATATCATTAATTCTAATCATCTATCCAGCCGCACCCCTGTCTCTTCTCTATTCACACATTTAATAAGCCTTAGCAAACAAAACCCTTTTGGAACTGGCATTACCACAGCAGATACAAGTTCCTTCTTCCATGGGACTGTCAAAGGGAATACAACGGATAGTTACGGAAAGATCCTTTTTAATCTTTTCTTCACACTCCCTTGATCCACACCAGTGGGAGTTGACAAAAGCTCCGTTTTCATACCCCTTTGCCTTTTTAAAAAGAGCATAAAATTCTTCTTTGGAATCGATACTGAAGGTATGATCCTCCCGGAATTGTAAAGCTCGCTGGAACAGGGAATCTTGGATATTGTCCAGAATATCGCAAATATTATTAATAAAATCATCCCGGTCCATGGACTTTTTTTCATTTGTATCCCGCCGGGCCATGAACACACAATTGTTGGCAATATCCCTTGGCCCCAGTTCAATACGAACAGGAATTCCTTTTTTTACCCAATCCCATCCCCTGGCACCACCAATATCTCGACTATCAATTTCCACTTCCACCTTCCGGCCATGGAAAGAATTAGCTTTTAAGGCCTTTTTCAAGAGATTTGCACTCTCAATAACCTGGGTGTTGTCCCCACCTTTTTTAATAATGGGCATAATCACCACATGGGCCGGGGCCACACGGGGGGGTACAATCAAGCCATCATCATCGGAATGAACCATGATCATCCCACCGATCATCCGTGTGGATGTGCCCCAGGATGTGGTCCAGGCATAGGCTTCCTGGCCTTCCTCATTCTGAAATTTTATATCAGATCCCTTGGCAAAGTTTTGTCCCAGAAAATGGGAAGTACCGGCCTGGAGGGCTCTTTTATCCTGCATCATAGCTTCGATACAGATGGTGTCATCCGCACCGGGAAATCGTTCCGATTCAGTTTTTTGTCCCCGGATCACAGGCATGGCCAGATGTTTTTCCACAAACTCTGCATAGATATCCAGCATCTGTGAGGTTCTTTCCTGGGCTTCAACCTTTGTGGCATGGGCGGTATGCCCCTCCTGCCATAAAAATTCACTGGTTCTCAGAAACATCCTGGTCCGCATTTCCCATCTTACCACATTGGCCCATTGATTGAGCAAAATGGGCAGGTCCCGGTAGGAAGAGGTCCATTTTGACATGGATTCACCGATAATGGTTTCAGATGTGGGACGGACAATCAAAGGTTCAGCCAATTCACCGGCCGGCACAAGTTTGCCATCTTTGCCTTTTTCCAGCTTGTGGTGGGTCACCACTGCACATTCCTTTGCAAACCCATCCACATGTTCTGCCTCTTTTTCAAGGTAGCTCAATGGAATAAACAACGGAAAATAGGCATTTCGGACGCCGGTCTCCTTGAACATTGCATCCATGTCATGCATAATATTTTCCCACAATGCGTACCCCCAGGGCTTGATTACCATACAGCCCCTGACCGGCGAATTTTCAGCCAGATCAGATGCCTTGACAACCTCCTGATACCATTGGGAATAATCTTCTTCCCTTGTTGGGGTTATTGCTGTCTTATTCTTCTTTGCCATTCCATTCCTCCGACTTTTCTATCATCTTATCTATTTCATAAAGCAACTGGTCCACCAAGTGAGCCTCGTCTACTTTTTTGAATACCTTTCCTTTTTTAAACAAAATACCCTTACCATCGGCACCGGCAATACCTATATCGGCTTCCTTCGCCTCTCCAGGGCCGTTTACCACACACCCCATAATTGCAACTTTAATCTTAGTGGAACGTTCAAGTAAAGCTTTTTCTATCTCTTCCACAATTTTAAACAGATCGATTTTACACCGGCCGCAGGTGGGACATGAAATCAGCTCTGGTCCCCGGCTTCTGATGCCCAGAGCCCGCAAAATTTCAAAGCCTGTCCGAATCTCTTCCACGGGATCCCGGGTCAAAGAGACCCGAATGGTATCTCCAATCCCCTCGGACAAAAGCATCCCAATCCCAATGGCAGATTTAGTAATCCCGGCATAGAGTCCCCCGGCTTCCGTCACCCCCACATGGAAAGGGACATCGGTGAGAGGGGCCAGCATGCGATAGGCCTCAACCGTCCGTGTCACATCCGAAGCCTTGAGGGACACCTTGATATCATAAAAGCCCAAGCGTTCCAGGATTCGGATATTGGACAGGGCACTTTCCACCATGGCCTCGGCCGTGGTACCAAAGGATTTTTCAATCTCTTTTTCAAGGGAACCGGCATTGACCCCTACCCGGATGGAAATCCCATGGGCCCGGGCAGCATCCACCACTGCCTGTATTTTTTTTGTATCCCCGATATTACCAGGATTGATCCTCAAACCATCTGCCCCTGCATCGGCTGCGGCCAGTGCCAGCCTAAAATCAAAATGGACATCTGCAATCAAAGGGATATGAATCTTATCTTTAATCTGCCCAATGGCAAGGGCTGCTTCCATATCCGGAACCGCCACCCGGACAATCTCACACCCGGCCTTTTCGAGGGATAAAATCTGCCCCACGGTGGCATCCACGTCCTGGGTGCAGGTATTGGTCATGGATTGGACCGACACCTGGGCCCCGGACCCCACCTTTATCTTTCCCACACAAATTTGTCTGGTTGGTCTTCTCTGCTGAACCAATGACATCTCTTAGGGTATCCTATCATCTCGTTAAAAGTAAAAGCCGGCAGCAAATAAAACGGCCGGCAGGCCAAACAATAAAAAAATTTTCCAAGGATACCATATTGCCCCGGGTTTATTCAAGACAACTCTTCTCCATCTCCGGAGATATTTATGAACTATCTCTTTTCAACCATCATAGGGCGATATTTTGAACAACATTGGGATCATGGGAACACAATACCAGAACATCGGATGACTGAGCATACTTGCGCAGTTTTTTAACAGATTGTTTTGCCTGTGCATTATCCAAGATAACAAAGGGGACTGCATCCTGTAATGTTGCACCGTCATAGGTTGCATCTCCTGAAAACAGATATCTATGGGTTTTAGTCTTAACTATATATCCAGTGTGACCAATCGAATGCCCAGGCAAGGGTACAGCTATAATACTTCCATCCTCCAAAAATTGTTTACTTGTTTCAAATCCCCCTTCTTTTCCATCATCAAACTCAAAGGTTTCAGGTTGAAACCAGGAGGGCAAATTTTTTCTGAAATATCCTGCCTTTTCACCCTTTGAACCAAGGGCAAAATCATATGCCGCTTTTGATACATAAATCCTGGCATTTGGAAAATGGCACAATCCATCCACATGATCACTGTGAAAATGGGTAAGAAAGACGGCTTTGACCTCTTCTACACCAAACCCCAATTTCATCAATTGACGATCAACCTCATCTTCCCGTTTCACATCATATTGAACACCACCCCTGAAAATTGCATTATCCGGCAAATGTCCTTTATCATGCACTTTACAAATTTCTCCAGTATCTATCAAAAATAACCCATGGGGATGTTCTATCAACCAGCAATAAATTGGAAGCCAATCACTCCACCTGTTTGTAAAAAATAACTGCCACAGGCGCGAAAGCTTATTTTTCGCCCCCATCACTTGAAATTGTTTGACTTTAACTTTTCCAGTTTGTATTGGATGAATTTTGAACATTTTGTTTGCTCCTGTCACGAGATATCAGGGGTACTGGCCGAAGGGAATAATAAATCCGGAATATGGATAGCGTCTATTAATTCCCACTCCATTTTTTTGAAAAAATATCTTTTAAAGCATCTTTCCAACGTTGAATTTTTGCTTCGGTGTGTTCTAAAGCTTCAATCAGTTTTTCTTTTATCAATGGTTTTACCAAAAAATCGTTTGCCCCGGCATCGAGGGCGTTAACTAAATTATAAGTCTCGCTGTCGCCGGTTATAATAATGACTTGAACAGTATTTTGTATTTTTTTAATCTTTCTGGTGAACTCAATCCCATCCATCTCCTCCATATAAATATCGGCTATCACAATGGGAATATTTTCTTTTTCCATAATGGTCAAGGCATCCTCAGCAGAATAAGCATGATACACCATCCTCCCCTCAAGGTGGACGTCGATCAAAGTATGGGCCAGTGGATCATCATCAACAAATAGTATTGGTATCTGTTGTTTTGAATCTTTTTGGTCCGATGTCATAAAGATCTCCTTTGTCTATGCGTTTATTCCTATTAAAAAGAATCCTTTTCCAATATTATTTTCAAACTTTGAATAATATTTTCACACTCCTTGTTAAGGGCATCAATTATTTTATTCCCACCAACCATATTTTTGCTTAACCCCATCTGTTCAAGCTGTTGCGTCATTTTCACAGCTTGGTGGGCTGCAAGATACTTTAATGTTCCCTTAAGCCTATGGGCATTTTTTTTAAGACCGGCATAATCATTTTCCTGGATACAACGGTTTATTTTATCCACAACGGGTTTGTAAGTCGAGGAAAAAGTATGGAGACATTTGGTCAAAAGGGATCTATTTCCGGTCATTATCGCTTTGAGTTCCTCTAAATCTATGATCCCTTGCAGATCTTGAGAAGGAGCTGTCTTTTCAGCTAAGGTCTTCTTTAAAGTCCCTCCCAGAAAGGTTTGAATGGAATTTGTCAATGCCGCCCTGTTTATGGGTTTTGTGATGTAATCATCCATACCACAATTTATAAAAGTTTGTCTGTCCTGCTTCATGGCATGGGCGGTCAGTGCAATTATCGGAATTCTTGAAAGGTTTTCTTTTTTTTCCAAAGCCCTGATGGCAAGGGTTGCGTCAATCCCACTCATGAGCGGCATCTGACCATCCATTAAAATAAGATCAAACCTGCCTGAACTGAACATTTCCACGGCTTCCCTGCCGTTTTGAGCAATCTGGACATCCCCCAACTTCATTTTTTCAATCAAATTTATTGCAACAATTTGATTCATCTTATCATCTTCTGCCAACAAGATATTGTACCTACCTGTAAAATCTTTACCAAATTTTACATTATTGCCCCCATTCCTGGATTCATGCTCCACCCCGGATTCATCATAGATCTGTTTTTCTATGCCTAAACTCGCACAATCAATAAATGCCTGGTATTTTACAGGCTTTGTAAGACAACTTAATTGCCTTGTTTCAGAAGCTTGAATACACGTTTGATTATCCAATGAATTTATAATAATAATAAAAGTTTCCAGGGGCTTAATTTCAGAAAATAACCTATTTATCAATTCATCTGAATCAACCGCCGACAGGTCTTGATCAATAAAAGCCAGATCATAAGGCTTTCCACTCCTATCTGCCTTTTTCATCTTACCAAAAGCTATCGATCCGTTCTCTGCTTGATCATACCTGCATCCCCACGGTTTTAAATACTCAACCAACACCTTTCTGGCGGCGGCACTCGAGGCGGCTATGAGAATAGTAGATTCTTTTAATGTATCGGGCACAGGTATTGTTGTTTTTTTCACAGACTGTTTTTTAAACCCAAGAATAAACCAGAATGAAGACCCCTTGTTTTCAACCGATTCAACACCGATCGATCCTCCCATCAATTCGATGAGCTGTTTTGAAATAGCAAGCCCTAGGCCTGTTCCTCCATATTTGCGTGTCATACTGGCATCAACCTGGGAAAATGACTGAAATAAGCGATTCAACCGGGATTTTGATATGCCTATACCTGTATCGATCACTTCAAATTTCAAAGAAACAGATGATTTATCTTCCCCCGCCAAGAAGACATTAATAATAATTTCTCCCTTTGAGGTAAATTTAACGGCATTACCGCAAAAATTCATGATAACCTGGCGGAGTCTCACAGGATCACCGATTAACTGAGTTGGAACCTCACAGCTTAAAATGCAGGCAAATGATAGACCCTTTTCAAAAACATTCATCGCCGTAATATCGGAAATTTCTTCCAACAACCCTCTCAAGTCAAAATCTATCTCTTCGATATCCAGCTTTCCTGCTTCAATCTTAGAATAATCCAGAATATCATTAATGACATTCAGGAGTGCTCCCGAACTGTTTTTCATCAACCGGGCGTAATGCATTTGATCAGGTGATAGCCTGGTATCAAGCAAAATTTCGATCATACCGACCACACCATTCATGGGGGTCCGAATTTCATGGCTCATATTGGCAAGAAATTGATCTTTGGCAATATTGGCCGCCTCTACCTTTTCCTTTGCCCGACCCAAGGCTTTGTTGGAGTTTTTTAATTTCGCTGTCTGGCGTTGGATTTCGGACTGTAGAGTTTTTGAATAATTGGCATTCTGACGTTGGTTTTTTAATAAAATTTCTTGATATTTTGTTTCCAGAACCTGTATTTTTCTGGCCCGCTGCTTTTTATGGACCGAAAGCAATTGTTTTTCTTCAATCAATAATTGGTCTTTATAGAATAACTCCATACTTATTTTT
The DNA here is from genome assembly GCA_024226935.1 of Desulfobacteraceae bacterium. Classification (GTDB taxonomy): domain Bacteria; phylum Desulfobacterota; class Desulfobacteria; order Desulfobacterales; family Desulfobacteraceae; genus NBML01. Next base: position 7,383 of record JAAELK010000587.1, on the reverse strand, counting down.
ACAATATCCGGCAGCATCTTTTGGACGGTAATATTATCAAGTGATTCCAGCGAACTGCAAATCAACAGACTTTGCAGTTTTTTTAAATATATTGCATAAACAGGAGGCCCATCCTTTTCCTGGACACAAGCAAGCTTGTCATTCTGCTTTGCTTTTCTCCACAACAATTTTTCAAGGGCTTCGGACAAAACTATTTTTTGCCGAGAAACAACTTTTTCGCCGATCTCCAGGATAATTGCAAAACTATATTGGGGTAAATATTTTTCCAATAGATGAAGAAACTGGTGATTTACTTCACCATCAAACTCCTCTAAAATATCATCGAAAATATCCACTGTTTTAATTTTTCTCCAGGGTCTGATGATCTTTAAATATTTATATGAAACTCCCGATATCACAAGAGAGTTTCAAGCTCTGCTGTGGGCGGAACCAAGGGTAAAATCCTCGGGTCCGCCCATGGCGGTTATTAAAATCTATCACGGCGATGGTATAAAAACTGGAGTAAAGCAAAAATTTCAAAACGACCACTTACGAAAGGGTCGTATCTTCAATCTCTTTTTTTTCCGGGGCCGGCTCAAGGTGTACCATAACATCAATGACCCGATTGTTTTTCCCGATAAGGATCTTTTTGACTGTTTCAGATATATCATGGCCGGCTTTAACGGTCATGGCACCCTCCACTTCTAAATGTAAATCAATATAAAATGAATCGGCTATTTTCCGGCTCCTGATTCTGTGGGCGCCATGGACATCAGCAATAGCTTCGATGGTCTTTTCAATGTCAACCCGTTCCTGTTTTGACATGCCGGTATCCAAAAGTTCATTAATACCTTTAAAAAGGATATCCAAGCCCACTTTAATGATAATCACCGACACGATAATGGCACCCACCGAATCCAGAAAAGAAAGTTTCGGATTAATCAGAGAAGCAATCACCGCCACAAGAACAGGAATAGAAGACAAAACATCTGTCCTGTGGTGCCACGCATTAGCCTTTACCGAGGAGGAACTAACTTCACAGCCTACCCTGTAAGTAATTTTGAACATGATCTCCTTGACAAGGATGGACAAAATTGGAGCAAAGAGTACCATCCAGCTCAAACTTGTCTGGGACCGGTCCATCAGGGATAAAATAGCATCATATCCAATGCCTGTAGCCACCCCCAAAAGGATCAGGGCAATAATAATAGTTACAAAGGATTCTATTTTCTGGTGGCCGAAGGGGTGACATTCGTCCGCAGGGGCGGTCCAGTATTTTACCCCCAACAAGATTACAAAATCGGAAGCGGTATCTGAAAAACTGTGCAGGGCATCCGCCACCACGGCCTGACTGTGTCCCAGTATGCCAAGAGCAAATTTAATTGCAGTCAGCATAATATTGGCAAAAAGTCCGATCAGGGTGACCTGCTTAATTTTATCTTTTGTTTCATTGGATCTGTTTACATGGTCTTTCATTGGTACTCCATTGATCATACAAGAATATTATTTGTTCCAATCGGAAGTATCTATTTTAAATTCTTCTGATCTTTAAACCATTTATAACAAATGAACCCGTTCAAGGCAATATCCCCATAATAAATTGGGAATGAGATTAAAACCTTTTATTTCAAGTTTTTAATGCAGGTTTTAAAATCTTCCAGGGTTGTCTCCGGGCAATCTTTTTGGAATCTAAGTTGCACATAATGATCTGTGATCATCATAATTTTTTCTCGTAAATCCGGTCTTTTATTACCACAATCTCTTGCAAAGTCCATGGGTCCCTGATCCGGCCTTTTCCTCAAACCCAACTTGCCAAGATTGCAGCAAAACATCAGATAGGCCTGTTCCACTGGATCAGGTCTGTCTTTTTTTAATTGAAACAGCCAAAACAAAAAGCCTGCAACCCCCGTCAAAATTCCAAGGAGCAGCATAGCCAAAACCATTGAGATACCCACAAATCCTCTCCATTTTTCAGAAAGGCCCAGTTTTTCCAGAAAAGCCTTTTGTTCAAAATAGGAATACCCGGTGAACCAGGACTTCCACCTCAGGTTGACAGCATCCAGGGCAAATTTTATCTTCCGGGAAAAAGAAAGGGCCGTGGTGGATGTCGAAAAGGATGCCAACGAACCATCCGGGTTTATCCCAATCCGCTCCGGGGCCACGGCCATGGTAGGGTCCACCCGCACCCAGCCATTTTTTTGATCAAAGATCTCCACCCAAACATGGGCATAGGACTGGCGGACAGTCAGATAATTGCTATAGGGATTGTATTCTCCCCCCAGGTATCCGCCCACAACCCGGGCCGGAACACCCAAAACATTCATCATGAACCCCAGGGCTGATGCATAGTGTTCACAATACCCCTTTTTTGACTCAAAAAGAAAGGTATCGATGGGATGGCGTGTGGTCCTGGGAGTATCCAGGGAATAGACAAATTCATTTTCTTTAAAATAGGACAGCAAAAGATGGATTTTTTCAAATACTGATGCCGTTTTCCCGGCCAGAGTTTCAGCCAGCGCCCTGGCCCTTGGATTTTTGTTTCCCGCTGTTGAAATGATGGCGGCGGCCATCTCCTCCGGCGAAATCAGGCCTGGCATATGATCGGATACAGAACTTGGCCCACCGGGGAATCCCCCCCCGGCAGCAACACCCGGCAGACTTATTTCATCAAAAAAATCCCTGGCAAATGAACTGACCATATAGCGAACTCTCTTTTTCACCGGCCGACGGGATTTCAAAACCTGTTCCCCCGTAATCCCGGCCCATGACGGGCCCTTGATTGGCAAATCCAATGCCATGAGCCAGGGACTGTTATGGGGTTCCAAAAGAATGGTATAATTATAATATTTGCCCGGAAAACTAAGAGGCGATAGGTTGAATGCGAGCTGATCCTGGGTTGTCCAGGTTTTTCCGTCAAACTTCTGGAAGACTATTCCCCGCCAATAAAGCTTATCAGCCAATGGAGATGCCCCCTTGAACTCAACCCTGAAGGCCGGGGTCTGATCCCGGACCAGGCTTACCAGCCCCCCCAGGCTCAAATGATCTGAAAAACCAGTCCTGCCCATGGTTTTGTCCTCAATACCGAATAAACTACCAGGGAACCTGGGAAAGAGTAAAAAAAGCAGGACCATCAGGGGAAAGGCCTGGATAAAGATTCTGGCGGCCAACTTAAAGCTTTCCCTAAACAGGTTCCCGGGGGCATTAACCTGGACAAGGGCCATGGTGGTTACCAATACACTGAAAAACATATAGAGTACAATGAACATGGATTCAGAACGGAATAAGCTTGTGATAATGATAAAATAGGTCAACAGCACGGTGATCATCTGGTGGCGATGGGTGGCCATTTCAAAGGGCTTGATAGCTGCCATGAGTGCCAGAAGTCCCAGAAAGGCATCGGCCCCTATCCGGACACTATAGGTCAGCAACAATCCGAAAATCCCGGCAAAGGTGAGTCCATATCTGATATAGGTGGCGGGTAGAGGCCATCCGGTTTTTAATCGCACCAGCATATACCCCCACATAACGATACACCAGACGTTGATCCAAAGGGGCAGCCCCGGGGTATGGGGGGCAATGGCCACCACAAGGGCGCCAATGATGGAAACGGTCCGGGCAGATTCTTTTTTCACGGGCCACCATCCCCAGGATCGGACCCATCAGTCAAATGAGTATCCTCCCGAAAATCAAATAGAGACAATAGCTTGAGACAATTGTGATGATGGGATTCTCCCCTGGCAGGATTTTTGATAATGCCGGGTAATCTTAGCCCATATTCCATCTGTTGGCGTTCCGCCATGAGAATCATCCCACAAAGGCGGGAGAGTTTAAACTCCATATCACTGCCTGGGATGGCATCAAAAGCCAACATCACCCAGGGACTGTCCTCTGCGGTAAAATCCTTGACAAATAACCCCCTGCCACGGGATAAAGCCCTCCAGGAAATTCGATTGATACTATGGCCGGGCTGATATTGTTTCAAACCCTGGAAATCGTCGGCCCCCTGGCGGGATGTCTCCTCTTTTCCCTCCGAGGATAGATTATTTTTAATAGTTGTAAAAGGACCGGGGATCGGACGGGGATAGACAAGACAGCTTGTCGGGGCCTTGATGCAAGTCCTGAGAGTGAAGAGCCCAAATGGATAGAAACTTGAGATGGTCAGATATTTTGGATGCAAATATCCCCGTTCCAGGGCTGGGACTCTCATTTGAAGAGTCTTTTCTTTGTCAATGGAGACAAGGATCGGGTCATGGGAAACCAGAGAAAACCCCACAGACCGACACCGGTTTTTTTGAGCCTGGACCCGGATAGGGAAAATAGCGGTTTGTCCGGCAAATACCGGCAACGAAGATAAAAATTTTATCTCCACTCCCACAAGATTTTTAAAGGAGTGGAAAATGGAGATCAAGGCCATACCGCCCAACAAAAACACAAGAATAAATCCGGCATTATTATTGTAGTTAATTGAACCTAACAACATGGCAATAAGAATGGCCAGGAACAAAAATCCATGCTGGGTGGGAAAAAGCGAAAATGATTTCCTACTCAATTTCATGGCAATCCCTTTTTAGATTATGGGTGGGAAAACCTTTGAACCTTAGATTGGAACCGGCACCCTGGAAAATATTTCCATGAGTCGATCCCGGGGGATTCCCATGAGATCTTGACGATGCCTGAGACGGTGACCTGCCACCCAGGGCAGAATGTGTTGCAGATCTTCGGGAAGACTGTAATCTTTACCGTGGAGAAAGGCCCAGGCCTTTGCCGCCCGGGCCAGGGCCATACCTGCCCGGGGAGAAAGACCGATTTGAAAATCTGGTGAACTCCGGGTAAAATCGAGAAGATCCTGGAGATAATTCAAAAAAGTATCTGAACAATGGACCCGGTCCACCTGGTCCTGGATACTTATGACCTCCCCTTGCCCCATACAACAGGCAATTTTTGCCAGGGCCCGGTCCGCCCCTTCTCCTTTGAGAATTTTTTTTTCTGCTTTTCGGTCCGGATATCCCAGCTCAATACGCATGAGAAACCTATCCATTTGGGATTCCGGCAACAAAAATGTACCGGCTTGTTCCAAAGGATTTTGGGTGGCAATAACAAAAAAAGGAGTTTCAAGGGGCCTGGTTTCTCCCTCAAAGGTGACCTGCTCCTCTTCCATAGCTTCCAGAAGGGCACTCTGGCTTTTGGGAGTGGCCCGGTTGATCTCATCTGCCAGAAAAACCTGGGTAAATATGGGGCCGGCATGGAAACGAAAATTGCCGGTATTTTGGTCAAAGACGGACATGCCCAGAATATCTCCGGGTAAAAGGTCCGCCGTGAACTGCATCCTCTGAAATTTCAAACCCATACATTTGGCCAACACCTTGGCCAGGGTGGTTTTTCCGATCCCGGGAAAATCTTCGATCAACAAATGCCCCCGGGCAAAAAAACAGGTCAGGGCCAGACGAACCTGATCTTCTTTCCCCAGGACCACGCTGGAAATATGATTTACAATTTCTTCATATTTTTTGATCATCATGGAGAAATTTCCCTATTTTAATTTCCCTGTTTTCCAATTTTTGATCAGGTTTAAAAAAGTTCTGACACAGATACCCGAGGGGCCCTTGGGGATATAGGTTTTTTTTGTAAAATCCCAGGCAGTACCGGCAATATCCAGATGGGCCCAGGGGGTTTTTCCCACAAAATGGGATAGATAGGCAGCAGCCGTGATAGTACCCCCGGCCTTTCCCCCGATATTTTTAATATCCGCCACCTTGGATTCGATCTGTTTCTTATAATGCTTGTTCAGGGGCAAACGCCACAGGGGTTCTCCAGCCTGTTTTCCGGCAGCTTCCAGGCTCTTTGCCAGGGTATCATTATTGGAAATCAATCCAGTATAATGATGTCCCAATCCTATAACGACAGCTCCGGTCAGGGTGGCCACATCCACTACGCAATCGGGTTTAAATGTTTTAATCCCATAGGCAAGAGCATCCCCAAGGATCATCCGCCCTTCGGCATCGGTATTCACGATCTCTGCTGTTACCTGATTAAAATGCTGGATGATATCCCCGGGTCTAACCGCAGAACCACCGGGCATATTGTCAGTAGCTGGGATAATCGCCACCACACCTAAATCCGGTTTTTCCTCCCCCACAGCCTGCATAGCGGCAAGAACGGCGGCACCTCCGCACATATCATATTTCATTTCTTCCATACCAGCCCCAGGTTTCAAACTGATTCCGCCGGAGTCAAAGGTCACCCCCTTACCCACCAGCAGCAGGGTTTCAGATTTTTTTGCGGGCTGATATTCCAGAATAATCATCCGGGGGGGAATGGCAGAACCCTGGTTCACAGCAAGGATGCCGCCCATACCCATCTTTTCCATCTCTTTTTTCTCAATGCAGCGATAATCCAAGCCATGGGTGTTGGCAAGGGTTTTGGCAAAGCCTGCAAAATCCGCAGATGTCCAACCGTTTCCAGGCTCATGGGCCATATCCCTTGCAGCACAGACCGCCCGGGCACAAACTTTGCCTCGTATCATGCCTTTGCGGACCAGTTTGACCGAAGTTTTACAGGCAAGTTTAATGGCAGCTATCCCCTCATAATCCGTCTTTTTTTTGGTGGTTTCTTTGTATTTTGTAAATCTATAATCTCCAAGAAGTACCCCTTCAACAAGGGATTGGGCCACTTGTTCCGGACCCTGTGTATCAAGGGAGGGCAGACAGATGATCATCTCTTTGGCCCGGATTTTTTTACAGGCCGCGGCCAGATGGCCTCCTGCTTCCCGCAGGGTATCACAAACCATTGCCCCGTCTTCCTGGGGAGCAATTTCACCCAGTCCCAGGACCAATATTCGTCTGGCACTGGATTGTTTTTCCTTTGCCGGAACCTGGGGATAATAAAAAAGTTGCTCCCCTTTTTTTCCCTTGAAATCTCCCAGATCAAAGGCCTTTTTTACCTGGGCCATAACAGCCTTGTCACACCGGGGTGCCCTATCTTTTATCCGGGTTGCCAAATAGACCAAAAGATCGGTTTCAAAGGAATCGACAGGTTTATCAGTTGTAGTCACACGGGTTGTTTCCATGGTTCACCTTATCTTTGATAAGAGAAAAATTAATATTTGATTCACTAAAATTAACACAGATATGGATTTAAGTAAAAGAAGTTTTAATGACCCCGGGACCGGATAATAGTCGGCACCTTATACTCGGTGCACCATGGTCAAGTTAAAATAACGTGGTCCTGAAGCTTGCAAGCTGTCATTGGATCCAGAGTTCCCAGAACCCTCAAACCCCGCGGTTAGCTCAAAAAAGGATTTGTCAGGTGTTAAAATTGTAGTAGAAGCATAGAGAACCTCCCAAACAGCAATTTTTAACTTTTTTCCCAAAAAGAAAGGAGATCCTCTATGCTGGCAATTAAGAT
>JAAELK010000586.1 GCA_024226935.1 Desulfobacteraceae bacterium | reverse complement strand
AGAAGTTTGTATGAAATAGGGGATGACCTGCTTGTCTTCTCAGGAGGCAAGCATAGCCCCCTTATAGGGGGTAAAAGGCAAAACCACCTTCTAAGAAGGTGGATATTTATTTTTAGGCCTGGCAAAGGTTGTGGACTTGATTTTTACCCGGATTGTCAAAGGGTGGTTTGAAAAAACAAGGCTTAAATTGGATGATCAGGTTCTTAATATTCTTCACCGACCAGTGTTTTTTAGTATCATCCTCTTTGGTCTGGCCCTTGTCACCGAAAGATTGGAGTTTCCGGACTCCATAGATTTTATCACCCATGGCTGCCTGAAAACCATTGCAATACTTTGCTGGGCATTGGCTGTCGTTCGTTTTTTTAAGTTGTTGCTAAACCTTATCAGTCGTGATGAAAGCTGGTTTAAGTTGATCCAGGACCGGACCCTGCCCCTGTTTAACAATCTTTTGATTATTTTGGTAACCGGCTTGTCTATTTACATTATATTTCTGGTCTGGAATATTAATTTGACCGCCTGGGTCGCTTCTGCCGGTATTTTGGGGCTTGCCATCTCTTTTGCTGCTAAAGATACTCTGGCCAACCTTTTTTCAGGTGTTTTTATTGTGGCCGATGCCCCTTATAAACTTGGGGACTTTATTGTTCTGGATTCAGGTGAGCGGGGGGAGGTGACCCACATTGGTATCCGCAGCACCCGGATTTTAACCCGGGATGATGTTGAAATTATTGTGCCCAATTCCATCATGGGCAATACCAAGATTATCAATGAGGCCGGTGGCCGCCATGAAAAATTTCGTGTCCGGGTCAAGGTAGGCGTGGCCTATGGTTCTGATATTGACAAGGTTCACAGGGTCCTATTGGATATTCCGACAGCCTTCCGGGATGTTTGCAAGGTCCCGGAACCAAGAGTGCGGTTTCGTACCTTTGGAGATTCCAGTCTTGACCAGGAATTACTATGCTGGGTTAAAAAACCGGTATTGCGCGGCAGAGTTCTACATATGCTGAATACTGCTGTTTATAAAAGGTTTATTCAAGAAGGCATAGAAATTCCCTTTCCCCAGCAAGATATTCATTTAAGGTCTGTCCCAATAGATAATGAAATTATTGAGACAGAAAATCCATTAAAAGTTTAACTAGGCAGGTTAAAAGCCCCTGGACCTATTTTCCATAATCCATCCTCTTTTACAAGGGTGATGGTGTCTTGGACTTTATGCTCTTTCAATAAAGAAAAAACAAATCCCACAATTCGATACAGCGGGTTGATACTGCGGATGGTAGTGACTTCAATCTGAACTTGGGCCGATGAATCTTCCAGGTCCAACACCTTGGTTTTCATGAGGATGGGTTTCATCTGTAAGTAGCTTAGTTTATATCCGCGATTGTAAGCTTCCCTGTTTTTTAGTCTTAAATAAAGATCTACCATGTCCACACCATTTTCATTTGTCTTGGCATCCTGGCTGAGAAAATTGGCCATGGATGGCTCTAGCATATAGTAGGCTTTTGTGAAATCTTTTACCACTTGTGTGGGGGAATCATCTTTGGCCCATACAGATGAAGTATGGAGACATAGGCCGATCATCAGGGCTGCCATTAGTAAAATTAGTCTGGGGCTTTTGTCCATTCCTAGGGTTCTCCTTTTTACATTTTTGTATAATAGAAATTATTCAAATATGGTAAACATTACAAATTAATAATTGCAAAAACTTTTATATATAATCTAATAGCAAATACCGGATTAATATACAATGGTGCGGATCTTTCTCTGATTTACCCTTTTACTCTGATTTACCCTCTTCTTCAACGAATTCTCTGCCGTAAAGAGGCACCCTTATCATTATTTCGAGTATTAAATACTCGAATGGAAGTATCTCAACATCGAAGGATCGTTTTTTTGTATCTTTTGGTTAGTCTGACACCCGGTTAAACTGCCGGAAATTTTTAACAAATATATTCATAACTTTATATTCCAGGTTCAGGGTTTTCTTTTCTTTTGCCCCCAGAGGGATTTTAAAGACCAGGGTTTTGTGGTCTTTTCTTGTGTAGGGAAGATCTATGCTAATTGGTTCCCACTCTCCCTGGATATGGTCAATCAGGCAAAGAGTTAAAGGGCTGTCTTTAAAATTTTCTATTTTAAACTGAACCTTTAGAATTTGATCATGGACCTGGGTTTTACCCTGGGTATTTTTTCTGGGGTTTATCTGCCTTGTTTCCATGGTGCGTTTAGTGACCAGAATATCCCGGCTGTCCCCTGTCTGGAGCAGGGTCTTGTCGCCCACGGGCAGGTAGGCAAGTTTGTCTTCCCCTGAAAAAATGGTGGTGTCATGGCTGTCCACCTGGAAGACTCTGGTTTTGCCAGGTGGCAGATCCTGGGTGCCAAGACCGGATTTCAGGGTGTTTTTTATTTCATAACCCCTGGGGATACCAATGCTTTTACCTGTTTTTTCAGGGTCATGGGGTAATTTTGCGGCATCCCAGGTATATACCTTGGTGATGGGGATGTTTTGTTTTTCAAAATAAAGGATGCGTTTGGTTTCCAGATTGCTGACGGAGGTGTCGAACCCGGGAGCTGTATCCAGATGGATCTGGGCCTGGACAAAATTTTCCCCTGAAAAGTTTCTCAGGATCAGAAAAGAGTTCAGATTTAAGTGTTGTTCTTTGGTGTCCACCACGGCTTCATGGGTGATCAGGTTATCAATGCCGCGTAAAAGATAGGAAATTATGACGTCTTGTTCGACGTTCTTGCTGCTGTAAAGTTCCCAGACAAGTGCATCTTTATTGGGGGGATAGGAGACAGAGAGCAACCGGATCTGGTCGGGGGGACAAAGGGGGTTCAAGGTAATGCTTAGAGGGTCTATGGACACATTCTGCCAGGAAAAATCGATCTGGTTTACCCCTTTTTTCAGGGTGAGCATTCGTTTTTCCTGGACCAGGGTAGCATTTGAGTCGGCCAGGCGGATTATAACCTGTTCTCTTTGGGGCAGGGCAACCAGGCTGGTTCTTGCAAAAAGCTGCGGGGCTGCCATGGCCCAGAAAATAAGTCCAAGCAAGATCGATCGGTACAGGGTGGTTTTGTTTATTACTGCCATCTTCGTTCTCCTTTAAATGTGGTGACCTGGTATTGGATCTTGGTCTGGGAACCGGCAGGAAGTGTATTGGTAAATTTTAAAGTATCCTGGTCCATTTTTTTGAAGAGTCCGGCTCCTTTTATCCGGCTGACTTTGAAGTGGGGGTCAGGCAGGTTTCTGATGATCTCGAGGGTGGCCGGTTCTTTGGAAAAATTGGATAATTGGATCTCCATTTGCTTTATTTCGTCAAATCCGCTGACATTGCCCTTGGCATCGAAGATGATATTTGTTTTTTTGTATTCCATGATCCGGGGGATAATTTTAATTTCCTGACTCTGCCCCAGGTTGAGTTCCACTTTCTTGCCCAGGGGAATGTATTGGCTTTTGTCAGATCCGATAAAGCTCAGACCTCCAGTATCATCCAGTTTTTTAAATACCTTGATTTGTCCGCCGGGCAGAGGAGTGAGTCCCAGCTTATTTTCTTTGTTGTTTTTAAAGGTTAGCATTTGAACCACCTGGTTGCCAAAGCGCTCAAATTCATAACTGTATTTGTTTTGAACGGGAACCTCTTGGGCCTCAAAGGAGAGCAGGCGTTTGGCCCAGCCGTTTTTAATGGTTTGAGTACCCTGGATGGTGTAAAGAAAATATTCGGACAGCCCTTGTTTGATGATTTTTCTGGGCAGTCGGCCGTTGGTTTTTTCCATGGCAGGGGCAGCCATATTGAGGGTCCTGACTCCCTTTGCCCAGTCAGGGCTGGGTGCTGAAGGGAAAAGATTCGGGGTGCCATAGGGATTGGATCTGGCGGCTAATTCGGCAATTTCATCTAAAATATTGATTTTTCCCACAACAAGCCGTGTCTGGGAATGGGGATAGTCCTCGCCGGAATGGTTTTCCACCCGGACATAACCTTTCAGGTCCATGTGGGTGCCGTCCTTAGACAGTTGGGCCATGTAAAAGGATTTCCAGGTGAGGCCTGCGGTGAAATAGGTGATGTCAATCTTTGCCTGGCAGGGTTGTTGTGCCAGGATTTGCCAGACTCCTAAGTCCTTGGTATGGGGGGGGTAGTTCATTTCCACGATTGTTGCAAGTTTTGCGGGTGTTTTTATGGACAGGGACAAGGAGGTGGGATCGATGCGGGTATTGGCCCAGGAAAACTGAATTTGGTTCATGCCCTTGGCAAGGTTAAGGGTCCTGCTGTCCCGGACCAGGGTCAGGTCGGCGCTGTTGTAAATGGTGGTCTGGACCGAGTCTTGTCCGGACAGGGTTGTAAGGTTGATCCTGGCCCATGCCGTGGTGGAAAGAAAGCCAATGATCAGCATAAGCAATAAAAAAGTTTTTATCTTCATGGAGGACGCCTCTTTGCAAAAGTATTGGTTAAGACATTTTTACAAAATATCATATTGGAAAAAAAAGCCAAGGATAAATTATTTGGGTTTGATTGGCTCCGTCGGGTCTGGTATTGTGGACAGATTACATTTAGTGGTTGATCGAAAACCCGTGCTTGGATGAAAGCTTGCCCATATGCAAGGCGCAAGAAAGTTTGAAACCGGAGTGTACTCCAGTACATGAGGATTTCATACTTTTGCAGCAACGCGGCAGATGGGTGAGTTTTTGTTCAAGCACTATTTAAATTTTTGATGGGTGATAATCTTGTTCAACATGGTTAAAAGCAATAAAATGGAAGGTCTCATGGACGGGTTGACTACTGTACTTGCCCAGGTGCCAGAAGACCCCCTGGCCCCGGAGTGGATCGGTATTCAATCCGGGGGAATGAAACAATGGATAACAACCCAGGTGACTCAAAAATTCGGGGTCTGTGCCAATCTTTCTTTTTTATCCCCCCGGCAGATGATTGAGCGTTTTTTTTCGGGCTTTGGTCCCCGGCAGGGTCCTTTGTTGGGTGAGGATGTTCTGATGTGGTCCATAATGGAGATCATCCTTAAAAATCTTGATACCCCTTGCTTTTCCGGCCTTAAAAATTATATTGCAGGTGATACATCCGGCCGTAAGCTCTTTCAATTATCCATGAAGATAGCCGGGATTTTTGATGATTATCAAATCTATCGGCCCCGGATGCTTTTGGACTGGGAGAAAGGGAAAGGGAATGGGAATACCGATGATCCGGTCATGGCCTGGCAGTCATCTCTTTGGAATCAAATCCTGGCATCCTGGCCCCACACCCATATGGCGGCTCGCATGGCTGGATTTTTAAAACAGGCGAAATTAAGTTTTCAGGGTGTCGCCGGAAAGTCCCGTCTTCCCCAGCGGATCTTTTTGTTCGGGGTTTGGGGGCTGCCCCCGGGATTTTTGGAGCTTTTTGGGGCCCTGGCCCGGACCGTGGATATTTATCTGTTTTTGCTCACCCCGTCCAACCAGGGGTTGAAAAATGAGATTGCCAATCCCTTGTTAGCTTCTTTGGGCCAACCGGGTATCTATCTGCATAGTATGCTTGAAAACTTTGATTATAGTGAGCCCCTGGGAGATTTGTTTGACGATCCCCTGGATCATTCCTCCAGCATGCTGTCCGTCCTCCAGTCGGATATAATGAATCTGGTTTTTAGAAAAGCTGGCAGTGATAACCCGCCTGTGACCGTGGGCCGGGAGGATAATTCCGTTGCTATCCACGCTTGCCATTCCCCCATGCGTGAGGTCCAGGTACTCAAGGATCTTTTATTGGACGCTTTTGACAAAGACCAAGGTCTTTGTCCCCACGAGATCATTGTGATGATGCCGGATATTGAGACCTATGCTCCCTATCTTACTGCTGTGTTTTCTTCGGAGAATTTTCTTCCCTTTTCCATTTCCGACCGGAGAAAAAAATCCGAGTCCCAGACATTGGAAGCTTTTTTAAAAATTCTGGAACTTAAGGACTCCCGGCTTGAGCAGGCCCGGGTGCTGGATCTTTTGCTCAGTCCTGTTATTGCCGCAAAATTTGATGTTCTGCCCGAGGACCTTTTGCTCATTGAAGCCAGGGTTCGGGAGGCTGGTGTTTTATGGGGCAGGGATGGGAGCCACCGAAAAGAGTTGACCCATGCAAGTTTTGATGAAAATACCTGGATGTTCGGATTTAAACGATTGTTCATGGGGTATGGATTGGCCGAAGGATGTGAGCAGCTTGTGGCAGGGGTGTTGCCCTGCGATGTTTTTGAGGGGCTGGAGGCCCAGGTTTTGGGAAAACTTGCCCATTTCGGTTATACCTTGTTTGATGGTCTTAAGGGTTTTTGCGCTCCAAAGACAATACCGGAATGGGGGGAAAGCTTTAAGGCCGTTGTTTTGTCCATGATGGAAGAAAACCATGGCAATGAAGCGGATATGAGCTTGCTGCTTCAAATTATCAATAAATTTGTCCGGGATGGGGAAATAGCAGAATATGCCAGGAAGATCGATTTTTCCGTGGCCCGGGATATCCTGGAAGCGAAACTGGATAAAACCACTGCCCAGGGTAATTTTTTGACTGGGAGTATCACATTTTGCAAGCTTATGCCCATGGGAAGCATTCCCTTTAAGGTGGTGGTGCTCATGGGTATGGGTGAGTCAAGTTTTCCCAGAAAATCAACGGATACCGGATTTGATTTGATCAAAACATATCCCCAAAAAGGTGACAAGCAGGAACGTGAGGAGGATAGATACCTTTTCCTGGAGGCTTTCTTGTCTGCAAGGGATCGTTTGATAATTACCTATACCGGCATGAGTATAAAGGATAATGCCCCCATTCCTTGTTCCGGTGTCGTGGAGGAACTAAAAGATGTGATGGCAGAAAGTTTTGAACTTCTGGAAGGATTTGTCTTTCATTTTCATCATCCTCTCCATCCCTTCAATTCGGATTATTTTGATCCGAATTCTTCACTTTTTTCTTTTTCCCGGGACCAGTGCAAAATTGCCGTTTCCCAGGCTTTGATGGAAAAAGAAGATGGTCCCCCGAATAAAAAAGAGTTTTTACCAAGAGGTTTTTGTCTTGACCGGGCAAAAAGAATAGCTCCGGCAAAGAACATGGATCAGGGGAAAAAAAGCGCCCTGGTAAAGGATGGGGATTGCCAGGTAAAGTCTTTGATTGATCTGGTCCGGTTTTTTAGAAAACCTGTGGAAACTTTTGTCACCCAGGGGTTGAATTTTTCTTTTCCCGAGGTTGAAGAATCGGCCCCGGACCGGGAAGTTTTTCAGCTGTCCGGGTTGTCCCGGTATACCCTGGGCAGCTATTATATGGACAAGAGTCCAAAAAATGATCTCTATTCTTTGGTCCGGGCCGGGGGATTGTTGCCCTTTGGTCAAAAAGGCAAGTCTGAATGGAATCGGGTCAAGGCTGTTGCAGATCCGATTCTGGCCCTTGCAAACACCTTCGATCCCGGGAAACCTTTGCCTGCCCTGGGGGTGGATATTCAGGTGGATGATTTCAAGATTACCGGCAGCATCGGCGATCTCCATGAGGGGGGCAGATTTTTGGCAGGATTCGGCCGCTTGGGCCCGGGTCGTTTGCTTACCCAATGGATCTATCATCTGTTTTTGAATGCCCTTGGCAGGGATGGACAAGTTTGCTCCACCCGGATTATTGGCCAGGACCCCAAGGGAAAACTTCCGGCAGTGGCTTATTCTTTTGCTCCGGTACCCGAGGCTCAAACCCATATCCAAACCCTTATCTCCTTGTACCGCCAGGGTCAGGATCAGGTATTGCCTTTTTTTTGTGATACAAGCTTTTATCTGGCCCAAAGCCTTTCCAAGAACAATTATGAGCAAACCCGGGAAAATTTAATTTTTGCCCTGGCGCAATCTAAGCGGTTCTGGTTTGATAGATTTTATGGGGGGGGGGAAAGTTGCGATCGTTATGTTGAACTTATGTTCGGGCATAATGATCCCTTTGAAAATTTAGAAAACTTAATTGAATCGGGCATCGTGGACAATGCTCTTCTGGTCTATCAACCCCTTTTGGAGAATTTAACCTGCCCATGATGACACCTTTGGACCCCTTTAACCTGGATCTTGAAAAAATCACCCTTATCGAAGCCAGTGCCGGTACCGGGAAGACCTATACCATCACCACCTTGGTGGCCAGGCTTGTTGCCCAGGGATTTGCCATTGAGTCTATCCTGGTGGTGACCTTTACTGAAGCTGCTGCAGCCGAACTCAAGCTTCGGATCCGAGGACGGCTATCCCAATGTCTGGCCCAGGACTGGCCCTGGGAATCAGATTCTCCCCAAAAAGCCAAGGCGGATGAACTTGTTCAATTTTTCAATGACCAGCCCGACCCAGGATTGATTCGCCGGCGTCTTGCCCATGCCGTGAGCTGTTTTGACCAGGCCTGCATAATGACCATCCATTCTTTTTGCTTTCATACCTTAAAGGATAACGCCTTTGAGAGTGGTGCTTATTTTAATTTGGAGTTGCTCACAGATTCTTCTCTGTTTTTTGACCAGGTGTGCATGGATTTTTTCATGACCAGGATCAATGATATGGATCCCTTGATGTTAAAATTTCTGGCTCAAAAAGGGGTAACCCCGGAAAATTTTAAATCCGTGTTCAGGCAGGTGGTCACACGTCTCGGCATCGATATCATCCCCAATATTGCTGAATTTAAAGATGTCTGTGACTCCTATGGGAAGACCACCCAAAAAATTTATGAAATTCTTGAAACGCAAAAAGAGGCTATTATCGCTTTGATCCAGGCAGATAAGGGGGTGGATAAGCGCAGTTATACTAAAAAAAATCTGCCCAAATGGTTGGATCTTTCCCACGAAGTGCTTGCGACCCAGGGCCGTGATGCTCTTTTTGTGATGACTGAAAAAGGAGACCCTCTCTTTAAATTTACCAGGAGTCGACTGGCCGATAAGACAAAGGATGGTCTTTTACCCCCGGTTCATGAATTTTTTGATCTATGCGAAGAGTTGCTGGAATTGTTCCGGGTGATGGAAACCAATATCATCAGCCTGAAGTTGGAATTTTTTACCTATTTTCGCTGTGAACTTGAAAAAATGAAGCTTGCCCAGGGGGCTTGTTTTTTTGATGATCTGATTAATGATCTGGCCGCAGCCCTTGAGGCAGACGGTTGGGAACTGCTCCGGGCGGTGGTGACAAAAAAATATAAAGCCTGTCTCATCGATGAGTTCCAGGATACCGATCCTGCCCAATACCGGATTTTTTCCCGGCTTTTTACCGGCCCATGCTCCGATAATCTCGATCCTGTAGGTTCCGGCCTTCAAAAGCCTGATTCTAAGGGGAAACAGATGCCTTTTTTTATGATTGGTGATCCCAAGCAGGCTATCTATGGTTTCAGGGGCGGGGATATTTTTGCCTATTTGTCGGCCTGTAAAGAGAGCGATCAGATCTTTACCCTGGAAAATAATTATCGATCTGCTCCCCTGATGGTTGATTCGGTGAATGATCTTTTTTGTCTGGATGATAATCCATTTTTGTTTAAACAGATTGAGTTTACCCGGGTTCATACACCCAAAACAGCTGTCAATCGCCTTGTTGAGAAAGGGGTGCTCTTGCCGCCCTTGCAGTTTTCCTTTCTAAAAAGGGATGGGTTTACCCTGGATCGCCAGGGATATATTAAAAAAGAGGAGGGTCTGACGGCAATTCCTAAGCTGTTGGCAAATGATATTCTTGGTGTTTTAAACTCCGACAAAAGATTGTTGAAAGGTTCAGGGGCCGCGGCCCGCCCCCGAAAGATCAGTCCCGGCGACATGGCTGTATTGGTGAGAACCAACGGCCAGGCTGAAGCTGTTTGTCAGGCATTGGCCGATGTTAATATCCCATCTTTTTTGTCAAAAACAGGGTCTGTTTTTGATTCAAGTCAGGCCATTGAGCTTTACGATATTTTGACGGCGGTCTATGATCCGGATCATATCGGACGGTTAAAGGCAGCTCTTGCATCTTCTGTTTTCGGGTTCGCAGGAGAAAGACTTGCTGATTTGGAGTCAAATGAGAGCAAATTATGGAAACGCCAGGATCAATTTCGAGGTTTTAAGGATATTTGGGAACAAAAAGGTTTTGTCTCCATGATCCTGGTTTTGTTCCATTGTGATGATGGGGTGTTAAGGGTTTCTTCAGGATTGAGCGAACGGGGATTGACCAATTTTTATCATTTAATAGAATTGGTTTCCCAGGCAGTCCAGCAGTTGCATCTGTCCATGTTTTATCTTCTGAAATGGTATAGGGAGCAGCTTTTTGTTTCCACCCGGAATGAAGGGGCGGATGAATTAAGACTCGAAAGCGATAAAAAGGCCGTGGCTATTGTCACCATCCATAAAAGCAAGGGGTTGGAATATCCCATTGTCTTTTTGCCCTATCTTTGGGCAGGAGGCGGCAAACCCCGTGAACCCATTCTTTTCCATGATCCTGATAAGGCCTTCCAGTTACGCCTGGATCTGGGGGCTTCCGGTTTGGCCCGGGGGGCAGATTGTAAACTTAACCAGGATCTGGATCGATCCCGGGAACTCATGGTTTTTGAGGAAAGAGCCGAAGAAAAACGCTTGCTTTATGTCGCTTTGACCAGGTCTTCTGCCATGTGCCGGATTTTCTGGGCTGGCCTTTCTTCAGTGGATGGATCCGCCCTTGGCAGTTTACTCCACCCCGGGGGATGCAAAAAAGATGGGGTGATGTTGGATGATCTGGAAAAACTTTGTCACCTGGGAAAGAACCGGGTGACAGTCGACTCTATTTGTTTGACCGGGGAACCTTTGGGAACATATCGTCCCAAGGATTGCCGGCAAATTGATCTGTCCGCCAGATCTGGAAAACGGTTGGTTCAGCCCGTCTGGCATACATCCAGCTTTTCCGCCCTCAGCATATCTGGGACGGGGTATGATCCTGGCAAATATGAGCCAGGCAAATATGAATCTGATAAATCTAAACCGGATAAATCTAAATCGCTTAAACCAGGATCGGCTCAAGGGGGGCAGTTTTTGCCCGGAAGTGATACCGGGGCAAGTCGCCAGATCAGTTTAAAGGAGTTTCCCAAGGGTGCCGGGTCCGGAGATTTTTTCCATGCTATATTTGAAGATCTTGATTTTATGGATATAGGATCGATGGAAGGGGTTGTGGATGCGAATCTGGCAAAATTTGGAATTAAGGATGAGGCTCTCAGGGAGATGGCCCTGGCAGCGGTTAAAGAGATCCTGTCCACCAAGCTTGTTACACAAGAGGGGAGCCGTTTTGCTTTTAAAGAGGTTGCCCTGGCCCAGCGGTTTACTGAATTGGAATTTTTATTTGATGTAAAAGCCCTGGATCTTAACGCCCTGGGCTCTTTGTTTATGGGAGAACCAGATGGGAAAAAATATGCCAAAAAATTGTTTCAGCTTGGCGTCAAACCCTTTAAGGGATTTATCAAAGGGTTTATTGATCTTGTGATTTGCCACCAGGGAAAATGGTATATTCTTGATTATAAGTCAAATTTTCTGGGAACCACCTATGGGGATTATGACAGATCCGCCATGGAAGAGGCCATGGAAAGTCATCATTATATTTTGCAATATCACTTATACCTGGTGGCCCTTCACCGTTATCTTGGCATGCGGTTAAAAGATTATTCCTATGCCAGGGATTTTGGCGGGGTTTTTTATCTGTTTATCCGAGGAATGCATCCGACCTCCGGGGATCATGGTGTTTTTTTTCATCGGCCGTCAAATGATTTTTTCCACAGCTTGCTGGCAGTTTTATAGTAAAGATTGCATTTTAATTTGAAGATTCCAGTCCAGACAGCCCCATAAATCCCAGGCCAATGGGGGAGCCTATTATACGAGCCAGGCTGCTGCGGCATCAGCACTGGCCTCTCCGTCAAGTGCGGAAGAGACAATGCCCCCGGCATAGCCTGCGCCCTCACCTGCCGGGAACAGCCCCGTGATCTGGGGGTGCATCAAGGTATCTGCCTTTCTGGGAATCCTTACAGGAGAACTGGTCCGGCTTTCCACTGCAAGAACCAGGGCCTCTTGGGTGACATATCCTTTTTTCTGCCGGCTAAATGTCTGGAAACCAGCTTTCAGGGCGTCTGTGATAAATGGTCCCAGGACCCTGTCCAGGGGATGGCTGACAACTCCTGGAATATACGAAGTTTTGGGCAGATCTGTAGACACCTTGTTTTCCAGAAAATCTGTCAGGCGCTGGGCTGGTGCGGCAAGGCTCTTCCCGCCTGCTTCAAAGGCTTTTTTTTCCAGTTCTTTTTGAAACTCAAGACCTGAAAAATGGCTGTGGCTGCTGTATTTTTCATAGAGAGGGGCATCAATGGTGACCACCATCCCGGCATTGGCAAGGGGCAGGTTCCGCAGAGAATTGGACATCCCGTTAAGTACCAGCTCTCCTGGTTCTGTGGCTGCAGGGACAAGCATACCCCCCGGGCACATGCAAAAGGAATAGACCCCGGTTTTGCCCACCTGGCAGGAAAGGGAATAGCTTGCAACCGGAAGATGGCAGCTTTTGGCCTTTTCCCCGTACTGCATTGTATTGATGACCTCCTGGGGATGTTCCACCCGGACACCCATGGCATAGGGTTTGGACGCCAGGGCAATGTCGTATCGGTCCAGGAGCATATAGACATCCCTGGCAGAATGTCCCGTGGCAAGGATCACGCCCTGGGCAAGAAATTCTGTATCCCCGGTCCTGACCCCTTTAATCTGGCCTTTCTCCAGGATAAGGTCATCCACCCTGGAGTTGAAATGGATCTGGCCGTTGCAGGCCAGGATGGTGTTCCGCATGGCCTCAATGATCCGGGGCAGCTTGTTGGAACCAATATGGGGATGTGCATTAACCAAAATATCCGGGTCTGCACCATGCTGGATAAGGATGGAAAGCAACCGTCCAATGTTTCCACGCTTTGTTGACCGGGTGTAGAGTTTGCCGTCGCTGTAGGTACCGGCCCCGCCCTCGCCAAAGCAATAATTGGAATCAGGATGGCACTGACCTTCTGTGTTGATGGTTTTCAGGTCAAACCGTCTGGAGCGTACATCCTTGCCCCGTTCCAGAACAATGGGCACAATGCCGTGTTCTATCAGCCGGAGCGCTGCAAAAAGGCCGGCTGGTCCGCTTCCTACCACAATCATTTTTTTGCCCCCTGGCACAGGGTCAAACCTCACCGGGACTTGGAGATCCTTCACAGGTTCACCTGAGTAGGCCGACACATGGAGCTCAAACACAGGATTTCTTGACCGGGCATCCAGAGAACGCCTCCGGATCTGCACCGCATCAATGGAATCCACTGGAACTTTTAAGGCTTTTGCAGCTGCCTTTTTCAGTACCAGGGAATCTTGTACATCTTCGGGTCGCACTCTTAGGGTTGTCTGCCTGATCATTTTTTTGTCCTTTAGTAAAATCATTATGAGTGCAGGTGCTCCTGATTTCCCTGGTATTCCCTGGCACCCTGTTCCAGTTGCCTGGGGTCATAGGGTTTTCACATCCATCCATCATCTCTTATGGACTGCCAAGTGTAACATATTTAATCATTTTGTGTTCCCATATTCCATCCCCCAGATATTTATGACAAATACCCTGAAACCATTTTTTTAAAATTATTGTAACTAAGGAACCAAATGGGAAATAATTTTTGAGGAGCAACTACCCCCACCATAAAAAAATCCCCGATTTGGTTTTGGATAAATCTATAAAAAAAAATAGGTGTTAGATTTGGGGCAAGCATGTTAATTTGAGAAAAAGAACCATCAATTTATCATACAATACAATAGTTTAAAACCTTTAGCTCCATAATTCCCGGGGCCAACGCAAGTAATATTTACAAAGTTCCTATGCAGTTGCTAACTGCATAGATCATTTGAAAATGACCTCCTCCAGGTATTTTAGGTCCATTGCTGCATTTAGTCTTTTTGTTTTCACGCTTCCTTTGAATGTTTTATT
>JAAELK010000585.1 GCA_024226935.1 Desulfobacteraceae bacterium | reverse complement strand
CATGACTTCATTCTCCATTCTTGTACGGCTAATACAAAAAAATAGGAAAATGGTCATGTCCACTCCTTAATTTCAAGACTTAAAATTTTCATTATAATTCAAAGGCACCGATACTTACCGTTGATCCGAAGTACGCAATATCCGGATGAACCTTATTTATGATCCTCTGCCAACTAAAGTCTGTACAATTAACAGCCTGGGTGTGACGAGGGGCCATAATTTTTCCCAGAATTTCCGGAGCATTCATTCTATAAATCCTATTTATGTTCTATTTTCAAAAAAAGTTCGTACTTTAAAGAGAAAACCTTTGCCTGTCAAGAAAAACACAAAAAAACCAAGTGCTTATAAAAAAACAATCAACCCACTACAAAACCAAGGCTCTCAACTTGTCCCCTTTCCACAAATTGCCCAGAAAGATTAATTTTTCTAAAAAAGACTGGAGATTCATTTACACCAGGCAGGTCTGGACAAACCGGACAGGATGATCCCTAGGAACACATCTATATATTGATTCATATCCTCAAAAGGGAGCTAACCACCGATCTTAAAGCAGATCCTGGTATATCCATCCAATAATAATCGGTAATAATACAGCTCACTTCACCAATAAAAGTCTTATTGGCATCGGTTGGTGAAATTTTTGCCAAGCTTCTTAGCTTTTTAAGACCGATAGCAACACCTTGTCTGCTTTTTTCTTTTGCATCAGCTCCAGCTTTTCTTCTTCTATCTTTTGCTGCATCTCCAGCTTCATCAATCCTGAGCTGAAGCAACTGAAGCCTGGACATACCAAATTTTGAAAAGCTGTCACTTTCCTTGGGAAGAAGTATCACTGTAATCTCCTCTCCAAACTCATAATTATCAAGCAGAGTTTCAAGGCTGTGTGGACCAGCAATTGATGAAGGGATATGGCGACTTCCCACCTGGGCTGCAAAAGTATGTTGCCCGGAATGGAAAGGGCCAGTCATTTTTGCCTTCATATTCTCTCTCCAGCAATGATTACGATTACTGATAGCCATTTTAGTCTTAGCTTGATCAAATTCTGGAGCCTTATCTTTATAAATTGGTAAATATTCGGGTTAGTCATTCATGAGTTGATTTAAGCAAAACTCTAAACTTTTTATCAAGAGGAAAGACCCAAATATCTTTGATGGGAACACAAATTTTTCCTGGCTGCCCGCCAAGCTTCCCACGACCTTTAGTTT
>JAAELK010000584.1 GCA_024226935.1 Desulfobacteraceae bacterium | reverse complement strand
CAGATGTGAATCAGGCATCCGACAGCATATCAGCCAACGGTACCCAAGTGAATACCAGTGCAGAAGACCTAAGCCATTTGGCTGGTGAATTGAAAAAAACAGTGGATCAGTTTAAATTTTAATATGTGAAATCAGGTTTGAAAGTCAGGTTGGTTCTATTGTTCCATGGGATATCCGGGTAGCAGTTACTCTTTGCTTCCACCGGGGGTGGAGTATAGGATGTGGTTTTTATTTACAAGAATAGTTTCATATTTGACCTGGGGACTAAGGCTTTTCTCATGGAGTCTTGCGTTAAATATGGTTAAAAAATTTTCCTGGTAATCACCCACTAGGTCACTTAATCTGTCATATCCTGTTCCCCTGTTGATATTGACTTCCCCATTTATCTGGGTCCCATCCACAAGTTTTATATGAATGTTACGGCTTTCTATGGTTTTCATGACACGCTCCTCCCTATCGGATCTTGTTTGGTTTCGGATGTGTATGTTTCTAGGATAGAAATGGAAGGCAGGATTGTCAATAAAAGATTGATTTTAATACGTTTTTTCTCCTGGCGGTGGGGAAACGGGGGGCATTGGTCATCGATATGTATTAAAATAGTTTGACGGCATCGGTTAATACTGGTTTAAAATAACGGCCATGGGCCGCCCATGGACTTCCATTGGATTGCCCACAACAAAACATGAAAGAATCCGATAAATTGATTGGTTATTTCATACAAAATAGTTAAGAACAGGCTTGTCTGGATGTTTATTTATAAAAAGTATCATGATGATAATCTGAAAAAGGGATAGAATGATGGAATCAAAAGAGTTTATAAATCTTGAGGATCGTTTCGGGGCAAAAAATTATAAACCCCTGGATGTTGTGCTGAGTCGTGGAGAAGGCATTTGGGTATGGGATGTGGACAATAATAAATATCTGGATTGCCTTTCTGCCTATTCTGCAGTTAACCAGGGCCATTGTCATCCCAAAATTTATAAAGCCATGATGGATCAGGCTCAAAAACTGACTCTGACCTCCCGGGCATTTCGCAACGATCAATTGCCTCTTCTTTATGAGCAACTATGTAAACTTACAGATTCCCATAAAATGCTTCCCATGAATTCCGGGGCTGAAGCCGTGGAAACAGTGATTAAGTGTGCCAGAAAATGGGGATATGAATCCAAGGGTGTGGCAGATGGCCAGGCGGAAATTATTGTTTGTAACGATAATTTTCACGGCAGGACTTTGAGCATTATCGGGTTCAGCACCGATGAAAATGCCCGGCAGAATTTTGGTCCCTTTACCCCCGGGTTCAAAACCATTCCATTCGGGGATGCTAAAGCCCTGGAACAGGCTATTGGTCCTGATACCGTGGCTTTTATGGTGGAGCCGGTCCAGGGTGAGGCCGGGGTAATTATTCCGCCTAGGGGATATTTGCAAAAGGTCCGTCGGATCTGCACACAAAATAATGTCTTGTTGATTTTAGATGAGATTCAGACCGGCCTTGGCCGGACCGGTAAATTGCTTGCTGAAGAGCATGATGGGATTCAGGCTGATCTGACTTTGATCGGCAAGGCTCTGTCCGGTGGGTTTTATCCGGTGTCGGCTGTATTATCCAATGAGGCTGTGTTGGGTCTTCTCCAACCGGGTCAGCATGGCAGTACCTTCGGGGGCAATCCTTTGGCCTGTGCCGTGGCCAGAGCATCTCTCAAGGTGTTGCTGGAAGAGAATATGATTGAAAATGCCGAAAAAATGGGGGCTTATTTTCTGGCAGAATTGAAGAAAATTCAGCATCATTCCATTAAAGAGGTCCGGGGGATAGGGCTCATGATTGCCATTGAATTGGAGGAGGGAACTTCAGCCCGTGCCATCTGTAATTCCCTGATGAAAATGGGGATTCTTTGTAAGGAAACCCATACCTGTATTATTCGGTTTGCCCCGCCCCTGATCATTAAAAAAGAGGATATTGACTGGGCAGTGGATCAGATTAAAACTATCTTTGCCTGATGGGGGTTACAAATGAATTTTTATATTGTATCTTAGCTGGGAAAACTGATATGATATGAATCAAACAGGGCTGAAAGTGATGGGTTCAAAAATATTAAGGCCCTGTTTGGGAGAAGAAGAAATGAAAACCATTGAAGTGAAAATAACAGCAGAATTTAAGATTCCGGATGAGTGGGAAATTACAGATCATGTACCAGATTCTTTATTTCCCGAGGATAAAATGACTGTTTTAAAAATCAATGGTGAATATTATGATTTTTTTCCGGAATGCCTCATGAAAGTTGATGCCCCCGAGACTGTGATATGGTCGGCCGACGAAGGTAGAACAGAAGAGGTCATTGATTGTATGAGTCAGTTCAGGGTTAGAATGCAGGAAAAAAAATAAGTTCTATTCCAACCATTGTCAGCCGTCCCCAATAAGACTTGATGTCTTTGCCGGCGATGGCTTCCCTGTATCCATTTTTAATTTTATATGCTGAATCGGGGTATTAAAGCCGGATGATTTCAGGTGCCCTGTGACAATGTTTTAAAAATTTGACCAGATCCAGGGGAGTAATGGTAGTGGTCGCGGTGTTGACCAGGGGATGGAAATTGAGTAACTCATTTTCCAGCATTTCTTCATCAAGGATAATCGTGATTTCATGGGCCGCTATATTTACAGCGGCAAAGGGGGTGACAGCACCCGGGATTACGCCCAGGGCATCCATGAGCAGATCCGGTTTTCCAAATGATGGACTTTTGGCCCCGATTTTTTTAGCCAGTTCCTTTATTTTGATGGATTTGTTTGCCAGGGTGACCACTAAAAACAGGTTTTTCTTTTTATCTTTAAAAAATAGATTCTTACTATGAACTCCTTGTATACCCTCATGGTGCAGGGCTGCTTCTTCAACGGTAAAGACTGCCGGGTGTTCATGGTTGGTATATTTAATATCGATATCGGATAATATTTTGAGCAGTTCTTCCTGGGTCTGTAACATGATAGTCTTTCCTTTATTATCAGCTTTATTCATGAAAAATTAAAAATAATTTATATATATCAGTCTGAGAATGGTTAAGAAGACCACGGTCAGAAAAATGGGCCGGATAAAGGAAGCTCCTTTTTTAATAGCCATGCCGGCGCCTGTTCTGGCTCCGATGATCTGCCCCAGGGCCATGCATAGGCCTGCCGAATAAAATACATTCCCCCCAATGATAAATATGGACAGGGCCACAATATTGGATGTGAAATTCATGATCCTGGTGGTGCCTGCGGCCTTTGTCATTTCCATTCCCATTACAATGAGCATAGCTCCTGTCCAGAAAGAACCGGTGCCCGGCCCGAAAAAACCATCATAGAAGCCCAGTCCCAGGCCAAAGAGTGTGAAAAAAAGATGTTTTGTCATTTTGGGACGGCCGGGTTGAGTTCCCAGGTTCTTTGAAAACAGAGTGTAAAAAAAGACAAATAGGAGCATCACCGGGATGATATCCTGAATAAATCCACCTTGAATCTGCTGGATGGACCAGGCTCCCATTACAGCTCCCATAAAGGTAAAGGCGATGCCATGCATGTTTTCATTGAGCTTGACCGTCCCTTTTCGAATAAAGGTTGCAGCAGAAGACAAGGAGCCGAAACTTGCCTGGAGTTTGTTGGTGCCAAGGGCTAACTGGGGAGACATTCCCATGGATAAAAGCACGGGCAGGGAAATCAATCCGCCACCTCCGGCAATGGAATCGACAAAGCCGGCAACAAGACCGGTCAGGAAAAAAAGGAAAAAACTGAATGGGGATATATCAAAATTCATAGGGGAACCGCTCACTTACATTCTATATCTGTGTCCCTCTCTTTTTTGGAGGGATTTCGTCCGGCAACTTATCCCATGTTTTGTTCGGGGTCAAGATTAAAGAAGATATCATTTTCCAGGTTGGTTTTTATTCCTTGAATGGAATCTTGCATACGGGAATGGGTTCCATTTTGTGCCTGTTGGCAGCATTGAGTTTTTCGTAAATGGCCAACACTTTTTTTTGCCTGGCGTCCAGGTTCTCTTCAGATTTTTCCTTCAGATTGTTATGGGAGCCTTTGTAGGTCATGGCCCATTCAAGTTCCGTATAGGTGGCCCCGATTTGACTTTCATCGGTGCGGTCATCTTCCCATAGGCCATCTGTGGGGGGGGCTGTTAAAATATCCTGGTTGATGCCCAGAAATTGACCAATGGTATAGACCTGGGATTTCATCAGGTCGGCAATGGGGGAGATATCTACTCCCCCATCTCCATATTTAGTATAAAATCCCACCCCGAAGTCTTCCACCTTGTTGCCGGTGCCCACCACAAGCAGCCTGTGGTGGGAGGCAAATGCGTAGAGGGTCATCATCCGAAGACGGGAGCGGGTATTGGCCATGGTCAGGTCATCCTGGATATCTTTGGGGAAACCCGCTTGAATCTGTTCAAAAATCGGGGTGAGTTCCATATCAATTCCCAGGACATTAGCATGTTTTTTTTCCAGCCAGGAAATATGCTCTGATGATCTGGACACCTGGTTCTCAGCTTGAAAAATGGGCATGTTAACAGCAAGTGTTTTTTTCTTTGTTCTGGCGCAAAGAGTTGAGGTTACCGCCGAATCAATTCCGCCGGAGACTCCAATGATAAAGCCATTTAAATCCGATTTTTCCACATAGGTCTTGAGCCAGTTGACTATATGTTCAATTATGTCAGATGTTTGCATGATTATTTCCTTAAATTGGTTCGGGTCTCAATATGGATGAGCCAGTTGGAATTTTTATGGTGACGGTCTTTGTTTTCAATGTTTGTCTATTACCGGGTCAGGCCGGACCGCTACCGTGTTGTCGTACATATTCATATAAGATAATGGAGGCTGCCACGCTGACATTCAGACTCTGGGATTTGCCGTATTGGGGGATGGTCAGCCGTTTGATTTCCGGAAACAGGTCCGGTTCAAAGCTGATACCAAACTCTTCATGTCCGAAGATAAAAGCGCTTTTTGGGGGCAGCGGGGTGTCCATCACAGGGGCTCCCTGTCCCGGTTCAAGAATATAGGGGGTATATCCCTTGTTGATGATCTGGGTATAGCAGGGAAAAAAATCGGTGTGAAAGACTGCTGGTACCCATTTAAATGCTCCCATGCCGGGAGCTGGATCAAAAAAATCGATGCCCACAAGATGAATTTCCCGACAACCAAAGGCTTCGGCACTTCTGAAGATTTTGCCTATATTATAGGAGGGCTTGAGGTTGTCCAATATGATGATGCAGTCGTGGATTCCAGGAGTTGCCAAATAATTTTTATTGCGTTGCCGCCGGAAGCGCCTTTTGGCCATATCCCGTTCGGATTGCATCATCTGTCTGATTTTATGGGGTCCCATTTTTACCTTCCATGGATCTGTTTTGTCATGTTTGCCCGGGGTTTGACCGAGGCCTGGAAACGATTAAATTATCAGGGGCATATATACACTGTTGATCTGAAAATTGCAAAATTCGGGTTGGCCTTTCCAGGGTCAACTTGAAAAAATCTGAATGGTTGTGTAAATGGTTTCAAGTTTGAAATTGCAAACAGCCAAAGTAATATCAATATTTTTTATAAAAATTTATGCCCCCATGCTTATAATTTTTCCAATCCAATATGACCGGGAGCCGGGAAGATTGTCTTATCCTTGTGGTTATTGGGTAATAGTGCTGGATTTTCAAAGGAATCTCTTCTGTGATTAATTTTGCATCAAATTGTTTTAACAACTCTTGTGGTATTGTTTTCATCATGATATCCAACTTAAGATATCTTTGGAATCGGAATGATATACGATTAGAAGAATAAGATATATATCGGGATATTGTTAAGTATCATGTTTTTTGAATGATATTCGCCACCCGCATATTCCATACTATCTGGACTCGGTCAAGTCTTGTTTGCTCAACTTAACGTTTGCGGTTTCACCGCGTTATTTAAAACAAATGAAATGAAGGATTGAAATGGATTTTTTGCGTCAGCAGCATTTAATGATCAGTGTTGAAAAAGGTGGCCCTGATAAATTGGTCAAACAAACTTTTCCTTTGCGGTTTGGTAAATATTCGGAAATCAAAACCCCGGATTTTGAGTTTTGTTTTAATCTGAACGGTGAGATCAAATCAATTCGTGGACTCAAACCAGACTGGCCCCATCCGGCAGAACAATTTAAGCGGACAGTTGGTAACGATTGGATTTATTATACTGTTGGTGACAAAAGCGGTGATGATGGGATTGTTTCTTGGATGGGGGAGTATTATCTGCCCTGCTTGCCATATACAAGCAACCCAATATGGGAAATCAAGTATTTTTCCAATCCCATTGTTATGAGTGCCATGGCAGAATGGTCCCAATTGTTTGCCAATTTGTATATGGGCAATTCAAAAGGATTGTATCCCCATGCAAAAGATCTGATAAAACAGATACTGGCCAATGATGAACAGGTTCTTCATGAGCGTTCCAAGAAGTTGAACAAAATTATCGGCAGCAGGGTTACAGTACTTCCACCTGATACTCGGCATGTGGATTATGATGTTGTCCCACTGAATATTGCCGATGGGTGTCTTTATCGTTGTAAATTTTGCTGTGTTAAAACAGACCAAAAATTTCAAAAAAGGTCGAAGGAGAATATCCAGGAGCAGATTGCGGCCCTGAAAGATCATTTTGGTGCGGATTTAGGTAATTATCATGCGCTTTTCCTTGGCAATCATGATGCTCTGTCCGCAGGGAAAGATTTGATCTGCTTTGCCGCAGAACAGGCGTATCAAGCATTTGGGTTTAGGCTGCGTCTGGATCAAAAACCCTTTTTGTATCTCTTTGGCAGTGTGGGATCGTTCCTAGAAGCAGGTCAGGCTATGTTCGAACAATTGAATCAATTGCCCTTTTATACCTATATTAATATTGGATTTGAATCCATTGATCCAAAGACCCTTTCCCAGATCGGCAAACCGATTACAGCTGAACAGGTAAGAAAGGCATTTGAAAAAATGATAGAAGTCAATGACACCTTTGATGGGATAGAAGTCACTGGTAATTTCATAGCAGGCCACAAGTTGTCTTTCGAACATGATGATTCCCTGACAGACCTTTTAAAACATGCCAATGTAAAAAGAAAATCAAAAGGTGCTATATATTTATCTCCGCTAAAGGACAGTCCCAAGAAACGAGAACTTTTGCCCCGGTTTTATAAAATAAAAGAGAAGAGCTGTCTACCGGTATTTGTTTATCTGATTCAGAGATTATAAATACTTAAGTTAGAAAAGCTGGAATGGAGGGTAGAAAGGATTCTTAATCTCAACAATCAAAATGCGCGCTGGCAAGCCGGTGATTTTGGTGGTTACATAATGAAGGGAGAATTACCATGACAACCCCTAATAAAGAAGCTATCAAAGCGGGACAGGCAGTTTACAGCAGGCTTTTTTTATCTTTTTACGATTTTCTCATCCTTGGAATCTTCTGTCGATTTATTTGGAAATGCCCCTCACATTTCATCGTTGAAAATTATAACCAACATATTTCATTAAACCATCTTGATGTGGGTGTTGGAACTGGTTATAACCTTGACAAATGTGAGTTTCCAACTCAAACACCACGACTTGGATTATTAGATCTGAATCAAAATTGTCTGGATGTGACAGGACACCGTCTTAAACGGTATTCGCCTGAGGTTTTTTGTTCAGATGTATTTGAACCCTTTGATACAGGCCGTGAGAAATTTGATTCAATTGCATTAAATGGATTGTTTCATTGTATTCCCGGGACAATGAAGGAAAAAGGTATCGTTTTTGATAACGCAAAACAGGTATTAAATCCTGGTGGTGTTGTGTTTGGATGCACTATATTAAATAAGGATGTAAAAAAGGGGTGGGCAGCAAAATTTATGATGAAAACAACAAATGATAATAAAGCATTTTCAAATCTTGAGGATGGGCTTGATGAATTAAAAGAGGAGTTATCCAATCGTTTTGAAACAGTAAAAATAAACATGATGGGATGTATGGCATTGTTTAGTGCTAAATAGAAAGCTTAGTGTCAAGGCTGAGATTGATCCTTTATGCAGATGAACATTATGCCATGGACACAACCTGAGCCGATAGATGCAATAAAGTTTAGGATGGAACAGATAGGACTTAATCAGCAAGGCTTGGTGCCCTTTGTTGGCAGCAAGAGCAAAGTTTCTGAGATCCTAAATAAAAAAAGGCCATTAACTTTTTCAATGATGCGATCTCTTCACCAAAATTTAGGAATACCAGCTGAAGTTTTTTTACAAAAAACAGGAGACGATTTTCCCAAGGCAATACCTCATATTGAATGGTATCTCTTTCCATTGAAAGAAATGTCAAAAAGAGGCAAGGTATATTTGATTAAGGATATAACTCAAAAAGTAATAATTAATCTTTTGAAATGGTATAAAAAGTAATACGAAATCAACCTCGATCAGACGATTATGGAGATATGAAAATGGGCAGAATCATTGTTTTTATTTACGGAATAATTGCTTATTGCTTTTTTTTAGCCGCTTTTTTTTATGTAATTGCATTCGTTGGTAACGTTCTGGTTTCAAAAACAATTGATTCCGGGCCGGAGGCTACTTTTTTCCATGCACTTATCACAAATATCGCTCTGCTGTGTTTATTTGGCGTTCAACATAGCGTAATGGCAAGGCAATGGTTTAAAAAAAGGTGGACCAGGATAGTCCCGCTCCAGATTGAAAGAAGTACCAGTGTAATTTTTGCCAGTCTGGTATTGGCACTGCTGTTCCATCAATGGGAACCAATGCCTGGCGTAATTTGGAAGGTAGGTAATCCATTCGGTGTTTACATTCTTTCAGGACTTTATTGGATCGGTTGGTTTACCGTTTTTCTTTCCACTTTTATGATTGACCACTTTCATCTTTTCGGATTAAGACAGGTCTATCAATATTTATGTCGTAAGGACGCAAATATAGAGATAGAATTTAAAACTCCAATGCTTTATAAATTTGTTCGGCATCCATTATATTTGGGGTATTTTATTGCGTTCTGGTCAACTCCGAAGATGACTGTGGGACACCTGGTTTTTTCAATTGTCATTACCTGTTATATTTTTATAGCTATCCAATTGGAGGAACAAGATCTGATACGTACCTACGGCATACAATACGAAATCTATAAAAAACAGGTACCAATGATTTTCCCTATATTCAAGAAGAATAGAATGAATTGGTAAATTCTGATTTTCACATGCTTTGATAGATGGAGTTAATCAGGTGCTTACCTATGTTTAATTAAAATGTATCGGTATGGTTGAAAGTCCACGTGAAGTTAAAGGCGAATGCAGCAATGGACTTAAAATACCTGGAGAAACTCATTTTTAGATGATCAATGAGGAAGTCATTTTCAGATTAATGCGGTCGACAAAATCCTAGGAACTTTGTAAATGTTACCTGCGTTGGCCCTGGGGCGTTGTGGGACAACTCTTGTCACCCCGGAAAAAAACCATTATACTGACCGGGCCTTGGGGGTAACCCCCAAGGTGAGCCGCCGGGGAGTGAAATGCAAAATAAGGAGTTAAAAAATGAAAGTTATAATTGATCTATGCGTGGTCCCGTTGGGTGTGGGGCTTTCTGTTTCCAAATATGTGGCAGCCTGTCAAAAAATTATTAATGACGCTGGGTTGTCATCGGAACTCCATGCCTATGGCACCAATATTGAGGGAGAGTGGGATGCAGTGTTTGAAGCGGTAAAACAATGTCACGAAAAGGTTCATGAAATGGGTGCCCCCAGGATTACCACCACCATAAAGGTTGGTACCCGCACCGATCGGGATCAGACCATGGCGGACAAGGTGTCCAGTGTAAAGGAAAAATTGTAGTTGGGTTACTCTGAAGTTATTTATGAAAATTACAAAGACTCTGTAGCAAAAGCCTTTGACAAGATTGATGCAGGGAAGACATTGGCCTTGGAAAAGAGGATAATTATAAAACCAAACCTTGTAAATGCATCGTCTTTTCCCGTTACCACAAGGGCTGAATGTTGTGCGGCTATAATTGAATATATCCGGGCATGTTCCAAGGCGCAAATAATAATCGCGGAGGGTTGTGCCGATCCTGGTTATGAAACTTGTGAAATATATGAAATTCTCGGTTATACAAAAATTGCTGAAAAATATGATGTAACTCTTTTGGATCTTAATTATGAACCCCTCATAAAAAAAGAAATCCGGGACTGTCCGTTTTTCCCAGAAATGCATCTGCCGAAAATTATTTTCGACAGCTTTCTTCTTTCTGTTCCAGTGTTAAAGGCCCATTCGCTTTCGACGATAACAGGGACTTTAAAAAATATGCTCGGAGTGGCTCCCCCTGAATTTTATTCAGGCAGTGGTGGTATTTGGAGAAAAGCTATCTTCCATGAAGATATAGATCAGTCAATTATCGATCTGAATAGGTATAGAACGCCTGATTTAACTCTGCTTGATGCTTCGGTTGGTCTTGCAGAGCATCACCTGGGAGGTATGGAGTGTGATCCTCCGGTCAATAAGCTTTTAGCAGGCTTTTTCCCTGAAGAGATTGACAAGAGAGCCGCCGAACTTCTGGGGTTTGATTATAAAAAAATTAAGCATTTACAAATATGAGTGATGGCTTTAATTTTTTTTTGTTAAGGCAAGTAAAAAGTGTTCAAAAATTGAAATATACGTCCAGCCCAGCACAATGTTTTCAAAATCGTGCCGGGCTGGATCGTGGCAAACAGGGCGGTCAGTATAAAAGAAAATCCAGCTGGATTTACATTTTCCCATGGCCGGAAAGTTTATGATTTAGCTGCCCTGGCAGATCTTTAATACCGCCATGGTCAGCCTGGAAACACAGATTAACTCGTTTTTTTCGTTTTCGACACAAATATCCCATACCTGGGTTGTCCTTCCCAGGTGGATGGGTTTTGCCGTGCCTTTTACCAACCCCGTTGATGCGCTTTTAAGATGATTGGCATTGACCTCAAGTCCCAGGCTGTAATGGGATTCATCCAGGGTCATATGGGACGCTGCGCTTCCCAGGGTTTCGGCCAGAACCACCGAGGCCCCGCCGTGGAGAAGCCCCATGGGCTGCACGGTTCTTTTGTCAACGGGCATGGTTGCCCTTAAAAAATCATCTCCCTTCTCTATGAATTTTATGTCCAGATGTCCCACAATGGACTCTTCTCTAAAACGGTTTATATCATCCAGTTTAAACTCTTTTTTCCAAATAATTGTCATTTTATATCTTCTTTTTCGTTGGCCTTCATGACTCCAATGATAAGGTCGATTTTTTCCTGGGCTGTTGTTGTTTCAAGGCTGCATCCCCCGGCACCGGCATGGCCTCCCCCACCGAATCTGGCAAGAAGTTTTCCTATATTTACCTGGCAGTTCAGGTTAAAAATGCTGCGGCCGATACTGAGTAGAACCTGTGTCTTTTCCGGGTCCAGGTATCGTATTTTTATGCTGGCCATTGTATCTGGAAACAGAGAATAGGTTAAAAAACGATTGCCCGAGGGGATGGTGTCAAGGGATCTGAAATCGGTGACGGAAATTTTGTCTGTGATGGTGGTATGGCGGGTTAAAAAATCACCAAATTTGGCATTCTCACGGATTACAGCGTCGCAGCGTTCCCGCACTTCAGGATCTTCAAGCACCGTTTCAATGGACATATGTCCAAGCATGGAAACCAGTTTGTTCCAGTAGCTTTGGTCATTGTTTCCCCTGTTTTGTATGGTCATGGATAAAAGCAGATATGGGTAATTTTCCGGAAATTGTACCTGATCTTTTGTCAAATCTGCTGAATCGATCATATCTGTTTGTTGAATCAACTCATCAAATTGGCTGCTGAATTTGCCCTGTTGTCTGTAATGGTGGAAAATAACACCGGCGGCGGATGGGGCGATACCAAAAGCGCCTTTTACCTCTATATTTGGCATATTGGAGACATGGTGGTCAAACCAGAGGGAACAATTAGGGTCAAAGGGAAGATTGGCGATGATATCCCCTTTTTGTATCATGGCTTTTTTGTTCTGGATCTCACTGGGTTCCACCCAGTATATCTCAGAATCGATGTTTTCAGCTCTATGGAGAAGAACGGCGCAGACAATGCCGTCAAAATCCGGTCGTGTAACTATTCTCATATGTTAACCTCTAATGGATGCATGTTAAATTTACCCCCAAGGATAAAAAGTATATATTTTATCTTTTGTATACCATCTTTTGGTAAATATAGCCGTATAATTTTCAAGACGATTTTTTCCATGACTATTTGGATGGATCGATTCAAATTCGGTTGACGGCTGATTGCTTTTTAAGGATTTACCTTGACCCCATCCGGGTATTTGTGGTTTATTTGAACTATATATTCTTGTTTTATGCTTTCCGGCTTCTTTCTTTTTTAGTTTATTGGGTAATAAATATAATGAAAAAGTTTAATCTTGATGCAATAGAAAAAGAGTTTTTTGATGGGGGAAGCCCCTGGAGAAAGCTTTTGGCTATATCTCTTGATTTGGTTGATGCCAGGCATAGCGGGATTTTATATGGTACCAACGAGACAAAAATTAAATTTTTACCCACCAGCATGTGGGACCGCGGGATCATGGATAAATTTGATGGCAGGGGAGTGGGCGGTTGTATTTTAAGGTTTTTCGGTGCTTTTATCGTCACTATCAGAAATTTGAGTCCTGTCCTTTTTTATAAAACAGCCCCGGGGGGGGAGCTTGTGGAGAATGATGGTGTCATCTCCTATGTATTGAGAAAGAGTGCAGACTACTATAAAAAAGGGACCAGCGTCATCATTTGTCCGAATACGGGTCAGTTGGTTTGTGAAACACAAGATGGTAATGAGTATGATTACATCTCTTTTTTTAATTACGATGGTATGCGATTTGTTAGGCCTGAAAATGGAATTAAGGTGGATACCAGGATCATTAAACATTTTAAATCGAGCAATTCCATTTATATTATTTTGCCGGATTACGGTATTCTTGTTCTTAATACTGCCGACGTGGGTTTGCTTGAAGTTCGTGATGATAAGTTTGTCAGGGAAGAAGAACTCCGGGAACGTCTCGATTTGTTGATTAAACTGGTTGAAATTGCTTCCCTTGCTTATCTTGGCCAATTAAAGGGTAAAAAGGGTGCTGAACTTCTTTGGCGAAAAGAGGTTCACCTTCGCCGGGCATATCTGGATCTGGCTGAAAATGAGAGAAAATACAGAGACCTCTATGAAAATGCTCCCATTGCGTATTTTTCCATGGATCGTGACGGAAAAATTTTACGATGTAACCAAAAAGCCTGTTTTTTGTCTGAATACGAGAAACACCAGTTATACGGGAAAAATGTACAGGATCTGTTTGGTGATAAAGAACAGGTGGAGCAAAATTTTTATTTGATCTGGCAAACCCTTGAAAAGGGAGGGGGTGTCAAGGATATGGAAATAGATATGTTTCAAAGGGATAAAAACAGAATTTGGGTTAGCCTTTCCGCCGATGCCATAAAAGGGGAAAACGATGAGATAGTGGAAATTAGAGCTATAGCAATGGATATATCCCGGCGAAAGACTCTGGAAAAACAATTGATCCATGCCCAGAAAATGGAAGCGATTGGTACCCTCGCCCGGGGCATTGCCCATGATTTTAATAATGTGTTATCCCCCATATCCGGGTATGCCCAGATGTTATTGATGGATACCGTTAAGAATGGTTTAGACAAGGAGCATCTCAATATTATTTTAGATTGTGCCAGGCATGCTAAGGATCTGGTCAACCAGATCCTTACCTTCAGCCGCCAGAAGGAACATAAGAAGGTTCTTGTGAAAACCGGGAATGCAGTGATTGAGTCCCTGGGTCTTATCAGGTCATTTTTATCGTCAACCATAAAAGTCACGACCAATATTGATGAAGATTGTGGGTATATAATGGCAGACCCCATCCAGATTAATCAATTGATTATGAATCTTGTGACCAACGCCTACCATGCCATGGAAAAAACCGGAGGTCTTCTGGAAATCTGCCTGACCAGGATACAGATTCATCAATCAACCCAGGGAAAAGAGGGGATAAAGCCCGGGGTATATGCTTGTTTGTCGGTGGCTGATACCGGTTACGGGATTGATAAAGATATTATTAATAATATATTTGAACCCTATTTTTCCACCAAGGAGGAGGGGAAGGGATCTGGTATCGGCTTATCTGTTGCCCATGGGATTGTTGAAAGTCATGGGGGCTATATCCGGGTTGAAAGTTGTAAGGGTGAAGGGACAAAATTTATGGTTTATTTTCCGGTCTGTCAGCATCGGGGGGATGCAAAAAAAGACAGTTTGCCGGACCTGACAGTGGAGTCAGGCGCAGAACGGGTTCTTTTGGTGGATGATGATGAAAAGGTTGCTGCCATGTACACGCGGCTGCTTGAACGACTGGGTTATGGGGTCACCTGTTTTACGGATAGCCTTACGGCCCTGTCGGCTTATACCGTCAGTCCGGAAAAATTTGATGTGGTTATCACCGATCTGACCATGCCGGATTTGAACGGATTTGATCTGGCAAAAAAAATGTATGAAATTAATCCCGATTTACCTATTATTCTCTGTACAGGTCTGGGAGACTCCATCGATAAACATCAGGATGATGCCTGCTGTATTAAGGGTTTTTTGAGTAAACCGGTTGAAATTAAAGTTTTATCATCCACCATTAGAGGTGTTTTAGATCAGGCTTCTGCCTGATTTTATCTTCCCTGCCGGGGTGTTTTTAAATCATTTGAGATATTATATCATCCAATAGTTGGTTCATCTTTTTCGATGCCTTTTGTGCTGTCTCCACCACAGCCTCCAGGGTGGTCTGTTCCGGCGCGTCGGGATTGTTGATATTGGTAATCAGGGAAAGTCCCAGGATTTTCATCCCGGCATGGACACCGGCGATGGCTTCCATGATGGTTGAAAAGCCAACCGCATCCCCGCCTATTATCTTTAAAAATCTTGTTTCCCCTGGGGTTTCCAGGCTGGGGCCCAACAGTCCTGCATAGATTCCTTCCCTGAGGATGAGATCATTGTTTGCTGCAGCTTTTCTGGCAAGATTCATGAGACCTTTGTCATACACCCGGGTCATGTCTGGAAACTGGATTCCCCATTTAGGTTCCTGGGGGCCCAGGAGAGGATTCCGGCCGGTCAGATTGATATGGTCCGAGATGAGCATGATATCTCCGGGAGAAAAATTTAGGTTAATTCCCCCGGCAGCATTACTCAAAATCAGGGTTTTAATTTTCAGTTCCTGCATGAGCCTTATGGGAAAGGTCACCTCCTGGGGGGTATAGCCTTCATACAGGTGGAAGCGCCCCTGCATCACCAGAATCGATTTGCCTGCAAGGGTGCCATATACCAGCTTGCCCCTGTGGCTTTCAACCGTCGTTTGGGGAAAATTGGGAAGGTCCTGGTAATTAATTTCCCATATTACCTTTAGAGAGGATAGAGTCTCCGATAGACCGGTACCAGTTAAAAGACCGATGTCCAATGGTTTTTTTAACCGGGGTTGTATGAAGATAGCAGTTTCTATTACCTGTTGCTGGATGGTTTTCATTTTTGATCCTTAAAATGAAAAGTTGCAAGTTTTAACGGGGTAAGCTATTTTGTAATAGCTTACCCCGGGTTTTTTTAGTTGTAATTAGTTCTTTTTTGCATAAAAACCGGCAATTTCTGACACCGCCTTAATGGTATGGACAACATGTTCTTCGGTATTGAAGGGACCAAACCCCATGCGTACAGTGCCGGAAATCTTATCAGTTCCAAGTTGCTCATGGACAAGGGGAGCGCATTGCAGGCCGGTTCGACATGCAATATTATAATCACCATCCAGAATGGTGGCGGTGTTTATCGCTTCAAATCCCCGGATATTAAAACTTAACACTCCGATATGGTTGGTGAGGTCATCGGAACAATAGGTTATCACATTATCAATTTTATTCAACCCATCTCTGAGCTGTTCGGTCAGGGCCATTTCATGGTGGTGAATTTTATCGATCCCCTTTTCCATTACCCACTTAAGTCCGGCATAAAGGCCTGCAATTCCTATAGTATTGAGGGTTCCATACTCGAGTCTATGGGGATATTCTTCAAGATGGTGCCTTTGGGCTGATTTGACACCTGTGCCTCCTGCTCTGGTATGTTTAATAGTTATATTTTCCTTTACATAGAGTCCGCCGATCCCCGTTGGGCCTAAAAGGGATTTATGGCCGGTGAAGGCAATGATATCTATGTTCATATCCTCTATATCGATGGGAAGTTTCCCCGCAGTCTGGGATGCATCCACAAGAAAGGTGATGCCTTTTTCTTTACAGAGTTGGCCAATTTCTTTCAGGGGTTGGATTGTCCCAATAACATTGGAACCATGGTTGACTATCACCAGTCGGGTATTGCTTTTAATTTTAGATGCAAAATCTTTCGAGTTAACA
The DNA here is from genome assembly GCA_024226935.1 of Desulfobacteraceae bacterium. GTDB lineage: Bacteria > Desulfobacterota > Desulfobacteria > Desulfobacterales > Desulfobacteraceae > NBML01. The sequence goes on along the minus strand of JAAELK010000584.1, from coordinate 14,075 downwards.
AACCCTTTTTCATCAAAGGGAAGATAATCTACTTCAACATCATTGTACAAAGACATGTGGTGGAGGGGGCGTAGAACGGCATTGTGTTCAAGGGCAGTGGTGATTACATGATCACCCGGTGTAAGAATGCCGTTTATGGCCAGGTTAAGGGCATCGGTGGAATTTGCTGAAAAAATAAGCCGGTTGGGATCTTTCCCATTAAAATAATCAGCCATGGCTTTACGGGCATTCTCAATAATATTGCCTGTTTCGATGGCAAGATCATACCCCGATCTTCCCGGGCTGACTCCGTTGTTCCGGTAAAATTTGTCCATAAATGCATACACAGCCTCGGGTTTGGGAAATGAGGTGGCACCATTATCCAGGTAAATAAGATCGTTCATTTGTAACCTCTTGTTTATATATAACTTATGGATAAAAAACCCATTGCAAATCTATCTTAAATTTAGGATAGATTTAAAGTGCATTCAAGTCAAGAAGAAATTGAACGGGTTTTGGGTAGATGATATTTGATGGAAGGTTTACCATGGATGAAAAATATATTTTTGATTCAGTGGTCAATGAAAACTGGTCAGCCGGTTCCCATGATCTGGGCAACAGAGTCTTGAATATGGCGGGTTGTGTGTTCCCGGATAAGGAGTTTGTCCTTGTTGCCGATGGCTTCAATCAATTCCAGAGACTCCGTGAAAAAGACAGTGTGATCAATCTGCCTGGGGATGGAAAGCCAAAATCTTAAATAGTGGCTCAGGATACGTTCTAAAATTTTTTCAAGGTGACGGTTCTTGGCAATTTGAAAGATGGAATGGTGGATGGTAAAATCAAAACCAACAATACTGAGGTTACTGCTGGAGTCGTCAAAAGTTCCTATCTTTTCTTTAAGGGTGTCAAGGGCTTTAATTTCTTCGGTGGTGATTCGTTCCATGGCCCATATATTAGCCTGTACTTCCATGACCATTCGGATCTCTGTGATTTCCCTTATCCTCCCGAGGCTTAAGGGGGTAACAATGAAATGAGATCCATGGCGTCTTATCCACTCTTCTGACTGGAGAGAAATTAATGCTTCTTTGATGGGAGTCCGGCTTACCTTAAACTCTTTTGCCAGATCACTTAAGTTTAAAACGCTTCCAGGAGCCAATTCAAGGTGGATAATTTTTTTTCTTAAAGTTGAATATATCTGGCTTGGATCTATTTGTATTTTCATAATTATTCCAATTTTTTACTGTCTATGCGTATTTAAATTGTATTTATGGTAGATTTGTTTGCCGGCAATGTCAATCTATGCTTTGAATTGAGATCTCTTTAAAAAAAAAGGTTAACCTTGCGGGTGTGTAATGAATCCACTGGTTTAATTTGATGGGTTTTTGTATGATATTTCAAAAAAGGGTGAGGGCAGTATTAGATCCTGTAAATAAGGGCGTTAAATTCAATGCATGAAAAAAAATATTATTACTCTGTGGGGGCAGCAAAAACAGATCCTGTCCGCACTGCCCAGATCAAAATCAACCGGTCTGTGTTTATATCTTCTTTGGTCTATGCCGCTTCAATTGAGGAGGCAAAAGCTTTTATTACAAATGTTTCAAAGGCAAATAAGACAGCCACCCATAATTGCTGGGCGTATATTGTGGGGGAAAAAGGAGAAATCTGTCATAGTTCAGATGCCGGTGAGCCCAGCGGTACTGCAGGTAAGCCTATGCTCAATACTTTACATAGCCATGGAATGACCCAGGTTGCAGCGGTGGTGACCCGCCAGTATGGAGGGGTGAAACTTGGGATACGTGGATTGATCCATGCTTATTCACAAGCTGTGACCACTGCCCTTGAGCTGAGACCTCTGGTTAGGCTGGTGAAGACTGCTATAATTCGTGTGAAGCTTTCCTATGGCTTGAATGATACATTTTTACATCAGATTGATCAGTTCCAGGCTGTGATCCGACACACCGATTATACCGAATATGTTATCCATGAAATTGAGGTGGAGGCTGACCGGATGGACGGATTTCAAAGTTTTCTTTCAGAATATCAGCACCGGGGAACTCTTTCCTACAATATTCTGGTATCGGATTAGAGTCTTGTGATGATCATTTCCCACTCTTTTCTTGAACTTTTTTTGTTGGTGCAGGACATTTCCATGATTCTGGCTTTTCCCATATCCTCTTGAATGATGATCTTGGCATGTCGACCTTTGACTTGAGTGCCGGCAAAGATTTTGTTGTTGACTTCAAGGATGGATTTTGGGGGAGTTTCCTGGTCGTATTGTTCCAAATCAAATTTATCAGCCAGGGCCTGTTTGATTGCATCGGAAAAAAAGAAGATCTCTTCTTCAAGGAGTTCTATTTTCTGTTTAATACGATTTTGCTGGGCATGGAGTACGGCAATCTCCTGGTTGATTTTGTCCAGATCTGTCTTGGGTGCCAAATCTTTGGAAGGGGGCGGATTCGCTTTTGACGCTTTTTGGAACTGATCCAGGTATTCTTGTCGGACCTGTTTGGCCAGGGCCAGTTTTTTGCTTATCCTTGCCTGGTCAACATCATTTTGATCGGTTTTGGTTTTTTTTCTTTCAAAGATAGCCTGGTTTTTTATTATTAGTTGATTCAATATTTTTAATTCTTTTTTAAAATAAGGGGAAGTTCCCACGGTAATGGTGACGGCCCGGGTTTTTTCCGACCCTATATGCCCGATTTTTGCTCCTCCTTTGGCAGTCAGCGAAGATGCATACATCTTTCCTCTCAACATTTCAAATGTGCCATCCAGGGCAATGTCGGTTTCCACCACTTCTTTTCTCACATCTATATCACCCATACAGATGATGTTGGATCTATGAATAAAGCCAGCGGAGATATTTCCTTTTGTCGTTATGGATGCATTTGTTACTCCATTTTGAATGCATACATCCCCCTTTGCCTGAACGATACCGCCATCAAGTGCATTGGCGATTACATCAACACCCTCAACTTTGAAACCACTTTTAATGTCGCCGGTGATAAAAATATTTTTATCAAATTTTATATGGCCGGTGGTATAATCCACATCCCCTTTAATGATATAGGCGTCATTGACGATCAGTTCTTCATTCTGGGTTATTTTGGGGTATCCATCAAATTGGGCAAGGGCCTGTAGTTTATTCTCAGAAAGGTTGACACCTTTGCCGTATTTAAGATCTACATCGACGGGTTGAACTGCTAAAATCACGTCTCCAAAGATGTTGACACCATCCCTGCCTGGTTTTGGGGGAATCTTTTCCGCAAGTATGTTGCCGGTCTTTGTGAAAGGGATATCTCCCCGGGTCTTAAAATCAATGGAGCCGTCACTTGTGATGGTACCTGCTTTTAGATGATTTTGCTCAAACATATAAAATATCTGGGCATCTATGCCGTCTTCCGGAGCAAGCCCCTTTGCTAAGTCAAATTCTTTGGTTTTATAAATATCGTTGGCTATAAATTGGTTTAAACTTTCATCATCGGTAACTCCGTATATGATATCATTTTCTTCAATTAATTGCTTCAGGTCTGCCAAGGTGAGTCTATTGTAAAATTGATCTGTTTTTAACATAGTTGCTTTGACAGCGTTATTTGTAATGCTTATGGTGACAGATACCTCATAGATTTGTCTGTCCGGAGTGGTAAGGTAGTCCGTAGGTATGGCGGCTTGGAAATTATAGGTTTCCTTAAAATCCTTGTCCAGTTTTTGTTTTTGCAGGATCAGTTTTTGTTGACGTTCCGATAACATTCCGGCTTCGATGAGCAAGTCTCCCAAAAACAGCTGTCGGCCTGATGAAGCAAGGGCTTTTTGTTCTTCCAAGGCTAATTTCAAGTTGCTCTGGGTTACAAAATCAAACTGGATACACAGGGACCCGAATCGAGTATCTTCCTGGGCCCTGGCGAAACTGAGACAGGCTTTTTTAAGTCCGTTGATATCCTGGGAGTCAATGTATCTTTTTGATATCATGAGTTTGAGGATTTCACCTTCGGAAGAAAGTTGGGTTTCCGCCATATCCTGGGCCAGCTTCTGATAATTTTTTTTGTCTAAATAATTGAGAAACAAGGCAATTTTAGTTACCAGGGCGTTTTGACATTCGATTATGGTGGGTTGGATGGGTGAATCTGTTCTTTTGTCCAAAGTCATGATCGTGTTTCCTCCCTTTAAACTTTGTAATACCCGGTTGGGGAAAGGTCAAGGAGAAAAACAGATTGACAAGCAAGCAATTTAAGTATAGCTTAAAAATAATTAATTATACTTAAGTTGGGTGAATATGAAAACAAAATTAGGTCCCATGTTACGAACCATAAGAACTTCAAGGCATTTGACCATTAAAGAGGTGGTATATAAAGCCGGTGTCAGTTCCAGCCTGTTGTCCCAGATCGAGAGGAATAGGATTTCCCCTTCTTTGGATACACTTCTTCGATTATTGGAAGTGTACGGGGTTTCACCTACTCAATTTTTTAAGGATTATGAGACCCATTCAAAAGTTGAAATTATTAAGGAAAATGAAAGAAAAATCTATCAGCGAAAGGGCTTTAAATATGAAAAGCTTTGCGGTGAAAGCCAGGCAAAGGGAAATCATTCATTCAGTGCTTTTTTTCTGGAGTTAGCCCCGGGCCAAAAGAGGGGAGATTCAGGTGACGGACATCTGGGCCGTGAACTGGGGATTGTGGTTGCAGGTAGTGCCCAATTGATTTATGGAGAAGAAATATATGATGTTTATGCTGGAGATTCCATCTCTTTTTTCTCCCAGATTCCCCACGTGATCCGGAATATATCAGACTCGGTTTTTCAGGCCTATTGGGTTGTCACTCCTGCCGATGGTGAAAATTATTTTGATGGAAAAATAACAGAATAGTGGAGCAAATTATGGGAAAAACAATTGCAGAAAAAATTTTTGAAACTCATCTTGTGGATGAACCCTTTGGTGATGTCAGCGTATTAAAGCTGGATAGGGTCTTTTGCCATGAGATTACTACACCCACGGCCATCCAGGATCTTGTGGCCCGGGGTAAGGACCGGGTGTTTGACCCTGACAAGATCAAGGTTGTGATTGATCATGTTTCTCCTGCCAAGGATTCTAAAACTGCTCTACAGGGTAAAATCCTTCGGCAATGGGCCAAACGCCATGGAATTAAGGATTTTTTTGATATAGGAAACAATGGGGTATGCCATGCTCTTTTTCCTGAAAAAGGTTTTGTACGCCCGGGATTTACCATTATCATGGGTGACTCACATGCCTGTACCCATGGAGCATTTGGAGCATTTGCAGCAGGGGTTGGGACCACCGCTCTTGAAATGGGGATTTTAAAAGGTGTTGCAACATTTAAAAAACAGGAGACATTCAGGATCCAGATTGTGGGGTCCCTGAAACCCGGGGTCTATGCCAAGGATGTTATCCTGGAGGTGATCCGTCAGATTTCCGTGGAGGGTGCCATGAACATGGTGATTGAATTTGGCGGAAATGTGGTGGATGCCATGGGTATGGATCAGAGAATGACTCTATCCAATATGGCGGTGGAGGCCGGGGCCACCAGCGGGATCTGCCTGCCTGATATGACCACGGTTGAATATCTGTGGCCCTTCATCAAATCGGAATATCAAAGTCCTGAAGCAGCCCTGGAATATTTCTCCCAGTTTTCATCAGATGAGGATGCAGTCTATGCAAAAACGAAAACCATCGATGTAAGTCAACTTGCACCTTTGAGTACATTCGGGTTTAAGCCTGATAATGTAAAACCTGTATCCCAGATGGAGGGAACTCCTGTGGATCAAGTCTATATCGGGTCCTGCACCAACGGCCGGATTGAAGATTTGCGTGTGGCGGCCCAAGTGCTGAAGGGTAAAAAAATTAAAGAGGGGGTCCGGGGAATTGTGTCTCCTGCAACACCCAAGGTATTTTCCATGGCGGTTGAGGAGGGGTTGATCAAAATCTTTATGGATGCAGGCTTTTGTGTGACAAATCCTACCTGCGGCGCCTGTCTGGGCATGAGTAATGGAGTCCTGGCAGACGGAGAGGTGGCGGCAGCGACTACCAATCGTAATTTTAACGGTCGCATGGGTAAGGGGGGAATGGTTCATTTAATGAGTCCGGCTACCGCCGCTGCCACAGCGATCCAGGGAAAAATTGTAAATTCAAGTCTGTTTGTTAATTAGGAGAGCCCCATGAAAAAATTTGAAGGAAAAATACTGTGCCTGGACCGGTCTGATATCAATACCGATGAAATTATACCCGCCAAATATTTGACCGAAATCGAAAAAATTGCCATGCAGCCCCATTTGTTGGAAGACCTCAGCCTTGACGGTTTTGATATTAAAAAAAGTCTGGAAGATGTTGCCGTGATTGTCTCCCTGGAAAATTTTGGGTGTGGTTCTTCCCGGGAGCATGCTCCCTGGGCCCTCGAGGTTAACGGAATTTATGTGGTGATCGCCCAGAGTTTTGCCAGAATTTTTCGGCAAAATATGTTTAATTGCGGTATGCTGGCCATTGCCTTGACCAAAGAAGAGATAGATACCATTTTTGAATGTTGTAAACTTGGAGATGCCTTCCTTACCGTGGATGTTGATAGTTCCACGATTGATCTTACCTGCCGGGATAAGTGCCAGACCTTTTCATTTAATATTTCTAAATTTGATAAAACCCTTGTTCAAAAGGGTGGATGGCTGGAATATGCAGATGAACATTATTAAATAATATGCAGATGAAAATATATAGAGAAAGGGCATTCTCATCCATGGCAGATGAGAATGCCCTTTCTTTATTGATGGGGCTAATTTTTCCGGATAAGGTTTTTTACCTTATTGATCAGATTTTAATAGGTCCCTCCGATTTTTGCAAAGTAATTTTACCGTAATAAGGCCTGCTATTCCCCCGGAAAGATCTATCAAAAAATCGACTAACATAGGTGTTCTGCCATCAATGAAAAATTGAACCAACTCCGTACCCCAGGCTAATATCAGGATATTTATTCCGATATGTGTCATGGATATTTCAGGCATCAAACCTCCCAGCGCCAGACCCAGAACACTAAAAAAACAAAAATGCCCTATTTGACCGATGATTATTTTTTTCTCAAGGTTGGATAGTGTATCAACTATCCAAACCTTATCGATCAACCACCCATAAAGTTTTATTTTTAAGTCTCCGGGGATCATGGTACCAAATAAAATTGCCGTAAAACTGATAATTAAAATTGCCTGGACCCCATATTTGCCTTTCACAAGACATGACCCCAGAAGAAAAACAAAAAATATTCCCCAGGACCCAATGATAATTTTTTGTGTCCCCATATAAACCTGGGACAATACAACAGGATAAAGTCTTATGTTTTTAATTTGCATGGAGCCTGTACAATGACTCAATTGGGCCACCACTTGAAACTTAGTTGTCCAGGGCATAATTTTAAATGCTTTCTGATAATGTTTCCAGTCATGGGAACCTTCCATACTTGCGGCTATATGGGGAAGGTTATACCGGATAGTTTGTCCCTCATATTGGATCAAAATCAGTCGTGCCTTGTTCCAGGGTTTTTTTCCGGCAATAATATTCCGGTTCCTTATATCTCCGGATAATAGCACTAACCTGTCCCGGGACTGAACAGGATGGCGCATATTGATACTCTTTTTGGTATCGGATGAAAAAAGGTATAAAACATTCCCATCAATTTTACTGATCCCATTCTCGGATTTATCAAGTTGCCAGGTTTTATTGGTTAACATTTCTGGGCCACTTTGCTTATATTGATTAATCATCGTTGCAGAACAGATCGTAAGAACACTTAATAAAAACAGGAAAAAAATTTTGGTTTTGAAAAACATTATCTTCCAGCTCCGGTAATCACTGCCCCGGTTGTCTTGAGCAACAACATAAAATCCAGCTGTAGGGACCATTTATCAATATATTCAAGATCAAGCCTCATCCACTCATTGAAAGAAAGCTCATTGCGTCTTGGTGCAATCTGCCAGAAACAGGTCAGTCCGGGTTTCATTGAAAGCCGTCGCCTCTGCCAAATTTCATATTCATCTACTTCCATTGGAATGGGTGGCCTTGGCCCCACAAGGCTCATATCACCCTTTAATACGTTGATTAACTGGGGTAACTCATCCAGACCGGTTTTTCTTAAAAATGCCCCCACAAAAGGAATAATTCTGGGGTCATTTTTTATCTTAAATGTTGGCCCATCTGCCTCATTCAAAGCCTTTAGTTCATCCAACTTTTGATCGGCATCTATAACCATGGTTCTAAATTTTAATACATCGAACTGCCGGCCATTTTTTCCCAGCCGTTTTTGCTTATATAAAACCGGTCCGGGTGAAACAAGCAGAATTGCCAGGCTTATCAACATAAAAATAGGTAACCCGATAACCAGGAATATAAAAGCCAACCCATAATCCAATATCCCCTTGATCAACAGCATACCTTCATTCAAGGGGGTGCTTTGAAGAGTCAGTGTCTGTACTCCGCTGAACTCAGCTATATGAATATTGGCTACCTGCGGGACATAGGCCAGGTAGTGAAGTTGCCAATCGGGAATAATCCTTACACGAACTCCCATCGATTCCGCAATGACGATATATTTATCTGCATCTTCAATTATTTTTAAAGGCATGGCAAAAATCAGTTCATCCACCACATTATTCTTAAGATACTCTCTTAGCATGTCCATGGTTCCCAAAATTTTATGTTTATTGAAGACACGAAGGCCAATTTTTTCAGGGTCTGTATCAAAACATCCCAGTATGCGATATCCTCCCATCTTATTTTTCTCAATGGATTGAATTAAAGATTGAGCCCTGACCCTGGTACCCACAATCAGAATATTCCGGGTATTAAACCCCTGGGCTCTCATCTGTTGAACTGCTTTCATTATTCCCCATTTAAAAGCGACCAGGATGGATACATTCAGCACAAAAAATATTCCCAATAACAGCCGACTCATGTCTCCGACATGGAATATGAATAAACAGATATTTAGTACGAGAAGCCCGGCTGTACATGCCTTGATTGTATTTATCAGAAACCAGGAGAACCGATGTTCCCGAGATGATCCATAAAATTCGAACCAATTAAAACTGATATACCAGATAATAATAATGGACAGCAGAACAATATAATAATTGGGGGTGGTGGTAAGTCCGGAAAACTGTGCAGGAAGCATGTTACGCTTTATAAAATATGCAAGGGTAAAACAGCCGGCAGTGATCAATAAATCCGCAACACGTTGAAATCGTAAAATAATTTTATGATTTTCTTTAAGCATAGTTGTCCACCAATTATTATTTTAATAAAATTTAATGTTTCTATGGTTGGTACGGGGTAAAGATGTTTATTAGGCAAGGGTTTTTTTGTAAACTTTAATCGTTTGTTCTGCAATTTTTATCCAGTTATACTTTTCATCAATTTCGTACTGAAAATCATTTTTTTCTTTTTCTAAGATTGTTTGATCAAGAAGATGCTCCATTTTTTCTTTCAAAATATCTACATCACCACATTTAAAAAAATGATCTGCCCGAAGATCGATCTCCAGATTTGCAGGGATATCAGAGGCTAGTACACAGAGACCATAACTCATAGCTTCAAGGAGGGCAATTGGAAGGCCTTCGTGAAAGGATGGCAGAACAAAAAGCCCGGCATGGGTAAAAAGTTGATTTAAAGGCTCTCCTGTAATATATCCGGTTCTGATAATTTTATTGTCTTGATCGATCATCTGTTTTAAGCTTTGACTGTATTTAGTTTCATGATCTGCATCACCTGCAATAACTAATTTGTGTTTGGTATTAAGCATCTGGAATGCTTTGATAAGCAGGTCAAGACCTTTTTCAGGTACGAATCGAGAAACAGCAATAATATATTGTTGGGGAGCTACACCAATCTTTTCAAGAAAATCAATCTGTTTTGAAAGTTTTGGTCTGGGTACCCCATTGTAAATGATATGGGACTTTTTTTTGCATCTTTGACGAATTATTTTTTGGATGATAGAAGATATCACGATGATATTATCAGCAAATTTGCCGCCAAGATATTCTCCTAAGTGTAACATGGCTTTTGCAACTCTTCCCCATTTTTGTCGGTCATAATCAGGGCCATGATTGGTTACAACAACTTTTAATCCAAGTAATTTTGCAAAAGGGACCATAAGTCCCGGGCCAATGGCATGAATATGAATTATATCTGCCTTAAGGCTCCGGGCTTTAATAACAGCCAGTAAGGTATGAACAATCGCTTCAAAGCTTTTTGCCCGTGGTGCATAAATATGGGTTAGTCTTATATTTTTCCAGAGCTTATATTTTTTTTTTATATAGGGTTTGCGAGTTGCAATGATCACATCATTTCCCATGTCTGCAATCAATGGATAAAGTTCCTGGCAGTGTTTTTCAACACCGCCTGGGACATCTGGTATTCCCCGGGTCCCTGTGACAAAAATTCGCATTTTAACCCAAGGTTCCCAAAGGGGTAAGACAGATGTTTTTTCCTTTGTTTTGCATCAGTTTAAGTTTGTTTTTTAATACCCACCTGGCAGGTATGGATATCTTTTTCTTCATTGCCGGGGATGCGGAACCAATCATCCAGCACTCCTTATTACAATCTTTTACCTGTTTTCGAACAAGTTCAGCTTTTTTTCCATTCCATATTTCATCAAAGGGCAGGGTGGTCAGGTCTCCCATTATCATTGGTTCATCGGATCCATTACAGGGCAAAATATTGCCATATGGATCCAGGAAAAATACATCTGTTCCAACTTCGCAAGCCAAGGGACGTTTACCCCCTCTGACTTTATTGGCAAGTCCCATGTTGAAATATGCCCGGAACCAATTTTTGGGTTTATTGCTTTTCAGTAACTCAACTGAAATTTTTTCAAACGCCCCGGCAACCTTTTCCGTATCAATAAAAATGTTATCTTCTTTATGGAAATAAAACGAATTATGGGTTGTAGCCGTAGCAAACTCCAGACCCATTGCATTTGCCATATGATATAATTCAAGAAAATCTTCTGCATTTCGGTCTGAAACCGTCATTCCAAATCCAATATCTTTAATTGCCATGGCGTGGAGAGTAACAAGGGTCCTGATAGCATGGTCAAAACCATTTTTTATTCCCCTCAATTTGTCATTGGCAGTGGATAATCCTTCGATGGAAATCCTGAAGCCGATTTTGTTTTTGTATTTTTCAGCCAGTTTGATTATTCTTTTTGTAAAATAACCATTGCTGCTGATCACGACTCGTTTAGCTTTCTTGATGGCAATTTCTACTATTTCTTCAAGGTCATCCCTTAAAAAAGGTTCTCCTCCTGTGATATTAATAAATTTCAAATTATCAGGTATTTTTACAAGTAGATCAGGTGTGAACTCTTCTTTTTGATTGCTTGGCGTCAGCCAAGTGTTGCACATATAACATTTTGCGTTGCAGCGGTATGTGACGATCAGGCATGCTTCCATATAAATCCTTTCTAAGGTAACTTTTATTTTATAAGTTTGTTAAAAAGATCTTCGAGTAAACCCATATGAGTTTTTGGTGAGTATTTATCAAGGGCTTCAATTCTCGAATTTATTGCCATTTCGGCCAGGAGATTTTTGTCATCCAACAATAGCCAAATTTTTTTGGCTAATTCATTGGTGGATCCTGTTTTAAATAAACTACCAGTAATGCCTTGCGTGACGCATCCTGATAGAGAACCTAGATCAGAAGCTACCACCGGGGTGCCACAGGAATAACTTTCAAGTATCGAATTTGGTAAATTTTCGTACCACAAGGAAGGTACTACAGTCAGTAATGCATTTCCCAGAAAATTTGGTATTTTTATATTATCTAGTTGTCCAACAAAATGGATGGAATTATCTAAACCATTTTCTTTTGCGGTTTTTTTTAGTTTTTCAGTATAAAATTGTGAACCCTTACCGGCTATTTTAAGTACAAGGTCAGTGGATGTTTGTTTTTTGATCTTGCTAAATGCTTTAATAAGAATATCTATTCCTTTGGGTTCATCTAAACGACCAAGATAGCATATATAATTTGATTTTTTAAAATCAGAGGTTGGTTGAAATTTATTAATATCGGTGAATGTAGGTATGTTAATTAATTTTTCCTTTGGCCAGCCAGCTTCCTGCATCAATTCATACATGAATGTATTTGTAGTAACAAAACTATCTATGAGATCAAAATATCCGCGAAAATTGTGAAACCATGTTGCCAGCATATTTAATAAAGAAGCAATTTTGTTATTCTTGACGCAACTGAATCTGATACTGTTCAGGGTGCTTTGATTTAAACAAAGACTACAGGGTTTGTTATCACGAAGACAGTGAGCCTGGGGACAAAGCATTGCATAATCTGAGAGACGGACCACGATGGGGATCTTTTTTTTTTTTATCCCCACGAGAATTGAGGGAGACAGTTTTCTTAAATAATGCAGAATATATGCAATCTGGGGCTGTGTTGCTCCAATGATTTTTGAGACTGATTTTTCTACTTCATTGGAGTAAAAAAGCCGTGAAAAAGTTTTACAGATGGTGGCGGGAGCCATTCTTTGTTGATCAAAATAAATTTCGTTTTTATTCCCAAGGGGACTGGCAAAATATTTTGAGTATTTTGAATATTGATTTTTGCTATAATTAATCGAGTATGGAATTATCTCGTGGTTATTTTTAGATAGGTGATCCTGAAGATTAAACATGTATCGTTCAGGGCCACCGGAAATAAAATATCTGTAATTTGCCAATAAAATTTTCATATTATCAAATAATTTTATCCAGAATTAAATTGTCTTGGGTTATCGGGTTTTTTCAGACGATTGAATGGTCTTGTTTTACTAAAAAAAACTATTGTATAAAACTAAAATATAAATCCTGGTATTTTTGTGCCATGGTATCATTTGAAAATCGTTTTTGAACAAAGTGTCTACCGGAATTGTCATGCTCTTTTTTGTTTTTATACAATTTGATTACGGCTTCGGTCATTTTGTTGATATTGCCGGGGGGGACAAGGGTCCCGATGGAACAGCCGGCTAATGTTTCTCTTAATCCCTGGAGATCGAAAGCTGCCACAGGAATATTCATGGATAGTGCTTCAATGCTGGATAATCCAAGTGATTCAAATCTGGATGGAACAATTAATATGTCAATGGTCTCCAAAAAGGATTTAACATCCGGTACCCAGCCTAGAAAGTTAAAATATTTTTTTACTCCCATTTTTTCACAAAATTGCTCTGTTTTAATACGATCTTCTCCTTCACCTGCTATGATAAATTTAAATTTGATTCCATTATGATTATGAAGGTTTTTAGCGATCAATACCAGGCGATCAACACCTTTCAGGCTATTTACAATTCTGCCTAAATAGCCGATTCTAAGTATTTTACTATTATGGATTTTTTTGGGACTTTTCTTAAAATGATTGGTGTCTATGCCTAAATAAATTACTCCAATCTTTTTTATGGAAAGGCGATAAGTTTTTTCTAGAGCTATTGCACTTGCTTTCGAATTTGCCGCGATATAATCACAAAAGAAAAAATCGAATCGTTCTATAAATTTTCGCCATTTTTTACCTTTTCCGAATTGTCGTTGTAACGCTGTTCCATGCTCGGTATTTATAATTGGGCGCAGGAGAAACAGCTTGATAAAAGGCCGGGTTAATGGAGGGAGGATGTGATCATGGATAATATGCGGACTAAATTGTTTCAGCTTTAGAATTAACTGAATCCTACCTGACCAATCATAACCATTTTTCCATTCCAGATAGCTGACACAAAAGCCTGAATTTTCGATTCGTTTTGAAAAATAATCAGCTTTTCCAGATAGATAATAAAAATGAACTTCAAAGTATTGTTTATCGATGGCACTGGCCAGATCACAGAGGGAACGTTCTGCTCCTCCAATTCCGTCTTTCCACATTAATATAGCAATACGTAATTTAGGCACGAAATAACCTTTTTATATTGGTGTCGTAAAAAGTTCCTATAAAGTAAATATTCGGGTTAGTCATTCATGAGTTGATTTAAGCAAAACTCTAAACTTTTTATCAAGAGGAAAGACCCAAATATCTTTGATGGGAACACAAATTTTTCCTGGCTGCCCGCCAAGCTTCCCACGACCTTTAGTTT
>JAAELK010000583.1 GCA_024226935.1 Desulfobacteraceae bacterium | reverse complement strand
GTACGGCTAATACAAAAAAATAGGAAAATGGTCATGTCCACTCCTTAATTTCAAGACTTAAAATTTTCATTATAATTCAAAGGCACCGATACTTACTGTTGATGCGAAGTACGCGATATCCTGATGAACCTTTTTTCTTAAATGAGAATAATGGCAGTTATTCTTGTGATGTGTATGAAGTGCGACCAGAAATTTGTAAAAAATATCCATCAAACCTCAGACAGCAAGAAGTCTGCGTCTTAAATAGGGAAAAATTATTTTCCTGAATTCAAAGGACAGCGGCCCTCATCCTTTTACTGCCGGCTTTTAAACCGACAGAAAGCTATTCACAACCAACCCTCAAAATTTTATACACATTTTCAAAATTAATCTGTCAAGGCTTTATGTATCGCATCCACAAAACCTTTAAGGTCACAGGTATTGGTGAAGACTGCCTGGGCCATGCGTTCACCACCACCCCCACGTCCGTGGTAAACTTTGATATGTTCTTTGAAAAGTTTTCCGCAATGGACATCTAAATTGCCGGAATGGCTTAATACTACTTTTAAATCCAGATCTGATCCCAATAATACTATTGCAGTGCCTTGTTCCGTCAAACCTTTTGAAATAGCTGAAAGATCATCTGCATCAAAACCTTGTAAATAGCTTGCGATAATCCCATCATTTTTGGTTTTCTGCAACTCCAGAATTTTTGATTGGTTGATGGCCTTTTTCACATTATTAAAACGTTCACGCAATGCCTTGTATTTTTCTTCTTCTTTTTGAAGACGCCCAAGTAAATTGGATGGTTCTGCAGAATATTTTTGACACAACCCGGATATCAGGTTGTGTTTAAGCTTAAAATCTTTTAAGGCACGGTGACCACATTTAAAATAAATTCTGGTCATGCCCTTATATTTTTCAGATTTTAAAAGTTTGATAATACCAACATCACCCGTGATTCCAGGGTGGCTACCACAACAAGCCACACAGTCAACACCCTGGATCTCCACAATTTGTATATCTTTATCAACCATTATTTTTTTTCGCAGGTCAAATTGATTAGCTTGCTCTAAAGTCGCAACTTTATGAATATGAATGGGCAGATTGTCATAAACAGCCTGGTTCGAATCAAACTCTATCTGGTCAAGCATCTCCTGGGTTATCCCGGGAAGATCGATATCTATGGTAACGTGATCTTCCCCCATTCGAAACCCTTTATTAATCCCATTATAAAGCTTTTTAATTACACCCGAAAGAATATGTTCTCCACAATGCTGTTGCATATTATCAAGACGTTTCGACCAGTCGATATAACAATTAACCACACTTTCAACTGGTTTCCTGTCAACTTGATGCAACAGGGTATCGCCTTGTTCTATAACATCAATGACTTTAGCGTTTCCTATGGTCCCAAGATCCGATGATTGCCCTCCGCCTTCCGGATAAAAAATACTCTGGTCGAGTTCTATAAAAATCCCCCTGTCGTTTTCAACAACATTAATTACTTTGGATTCACATTCTTTCAGATAATTGTTTTTACTATATAATTTTATGGTTTTCATGGAATTTGTTCCTTTGTTAAATTCATATTGAATTATGAAATATTTATTCAACCTAAACCGGTTTTGATCTGTATCATAAACCTGATTGCCAGCCACCTCATATATATGCATTATTTAACAATTAATCAAAATTTAATCACCAGAATCCATATAGGTCATACCGAATAAAATTCTATGAACTTTCGATAACTCAAGGTAATTATTTTGATAAATCCATTGACTTTCTAATTGAATTCGGTATGATTTATTAAAATCAAATAATTTCATTCTATCAATCATTGAATCAAATTTTGGAAAAATTCCATGGATGAAATAGATCGACACACTCTAAAAGCCCTTCAAAAAGATGGGCGAAAAAAAAACAGCGAACTGGCCAAAGAGACGGGCCTTGCCCCATCTACAATGTTAGATAGAGTTAAAAAGCTTGAAGACAATAAAATTGTCCGGGGATACAGGGCCGTTATCAACCCGGAAAAACTCGGACTCAAAGCCCAGGGATTTGCCTGTATCTCCCTTGATCGCCACCGGGTCAAAGATATCAAAATCCTGGAAAATGAAATCAAAAACATACCCAATGTCAAGGCGTGTTATCACATCACCGGCCGTTTTGATTACCTGCTCCACGTTGTGGCAAAGGATTTGGATGACTTTGGCAAATTGATCAAAAAAAGACTGGCAACCATTCCCGGTATGGGGAAAATCGAAACATTTCTTGTCTATTCCGAAGTCAAGAAAGATCAGGGATGGCCCATTGATCTGATTAATATTCTATAAAGATTTCCAAGATAAACCACAAAGGAGACCATTATGGCCAAGAAAAAAGCAATCCATGATTTTTACCAGATGAAAAAATCCAAAGAGAAGGTTACCTGGCTGACATCCTATGATTTTCCCACGGCCCAGTTTGCACAAAAAGCCGGACTTGACATGATTCTTGTGGGGGATTCCCTGGGCATGTGCGTATATGGATACAAGGGTACGATTCCCGTGACCATGGACCAATGCATTCTTCATTGCGATGCAGTCAGAAGGGGAGCCCCTGATACCTTTATTGTGGGGGATATGCCCTTTATGAGCTATCAGATCTCCGACAGTAAAGCCGTGTATAACGCCGGCCGGTTTCTTAAAGAAGCTGATATGGATGCAATCAAACTTGAAGGAGGCACCCGGGTAGTATCCAGGATCAAGGCCATTGTGAATGCCGGTATTCTGGTCGTCGCCCACATCGGTCTGACCCCCCAGAGTACCGGTATATTGGGTGGCCACAAAGTTCAGGGCCGAACGGCCAGGGAAGCTGAACTGGTAGTGGAAGATGCCCTGGCGATCCAGGCGGCCGGCGCCCATATGCTGTTGGTGGAGGCGGTTCCACCGGAAGTGACCGGATATATTGCCCAGACCCTCAGCATTCCGGTCTTTTCCATAGGCGCTGGAAAGGAATGTGATGGTCAACTACTCATTGTCAGCGATCTCATCGGTCAATTCCAGGCTTTCACCCCCAGGTTTGTCAAAAAATATTGTGATGTAGCCACCATCATCACCGATGCCATGAAAGCTTATTGCAAAGATGTTCGCAAAGGAAATTTCCCCGAAGAACAACATTGTTATCATATGCCGGAAGAAGAAAAACAAATTTTTCTAACCAGGATACAAGACAGGACAAACCACCGACCATAAAATCGATCCTTCCAACCAGAAGTCTAAGAATATTGTTTAAAAAAAGGAGAAGCCAACATGAGAACAAAACTTATAATTCAACAAAAAGACCTGGATGCAGTTAACCAAATGCTGGTAAATCCAGACAGCCAACTGCTCCAAGACTTGGAAAACCTTATCGAAAAATTTGGCGGGGCACAAGCCATCAATGAAAAGGCAAAACAGGCAAGAGATCCGGAAAAGCTGATGCAGGACCTTAAAAAAATTGATTCCCCCTATGTGGCAGACCTTGAATGGTTGATGGAACAAAAAGAAAACAAAGCCTTTGTCTCCATGGAAGAATATTACAGACAAGTGCTGGGAGATACCGCCGATCTGTCCTCCATAAACAATACCAATGCGGTTACCCTTGAAGTCTCTGCAATGCAGTTTTTCCCCTGGCTCATGGCCCAGGCCCGCCAGGCCATCGAAAAAAAAGAACTCATGCCCGGAAGAATCATCCGTGTCAGAAATATGGCAGAACAAGCAAAGGACAATGGGGACATCATGGCAACGGCCCTTGCCATGCAAATCATCGGGGCAAGCTATGTGGAATCCTTAGATACCCGGGGAACCGACGGCAGCAATATCCACCTTGTAGGCGGCCCTGAAACCATGGCCGGTTTTTTCGGCGGAATCGGCCAGCCCAATGACTATCCCATCAAATGGGCAGAGGAATTTTTAACCTATTATACCCAATACGGCATCCAACAGGTCTTAAATATAAATAGCGGCACCATCCTGCTGGGATATCTCATGCACCGCCTGGGGGTGGACATTGAATTTAAAATTTCTGTATTTGTGGGCAATGACAATCCCTTCTTTATAATGTGGACCCTGATGACGGCAAAACTGTTTTCACGCCCTGATAACAGCACACCTCTTGTGGGCTTTAATCTCGCAAATTCAGTAAATAATGAGACCATCCGCCAGGCCAATGGGATCAGAAAACAATTGGGACTTGAGCGACAGGTTCGATTTGAGCACCATATCACGGAAACCTATAAATCCATAGTGGGTCAACCTTACAATCGCAGAGATGAACTGGTTGAGATTGCCAGCCAAGTTCCCAATATATCTGCCAAGCACGAAGGAGGAGAGCCTGAAATCGAAGTTAACAGGGAACACCCTTCCGATATTTTCGACTATTTTTTGACCAAAAAAGATATTCTGGACAAAGACCTAATGGCAAGCCTTCAAACCAATTACCTGGACAAACAAACTTCTGTTAACCTGACTGCCCAGGCCCTTATAAAATCAGGCATAGGCGTAATTGCGGCAAAAAATTTACACTAATTGTATAAGGACCATAGATATGATTCCCCTGAGAATGAAACAATTTTTACAAGAAGCTCTGCCCGCAAATGTCTGGAAAAATCGGCTGATCTCAGACGGCCCCTTCCGATTCCTGGAATTTGGCCCCCTGGACGTGGACCGACTCCAGCGTTTGGGGATTCGGGTAGATCGCCTGGGTCCCAGGCTGGTTGCCTGTATGTGGAACCAGGACAACCCTGTTCAAATTGGTGGATTTCTAGTAGTGGACAATCTGGCCATGGGTCAACCATCCATGGGCGGCACCCGTATGCTTGAAGATATAACCCCGGATATCATCCATGATCTGGCCCGGGGCATGACCCTGAAAAATGCCGCTGCCGACCTGCCCTTCGGGGGCGGCAAATCCGGAATTGTCTGTCCCGAAAATATGTCAGAAGCTGATCGGTATGAGATCATACGGGGTTTTGGACAATTACTGAATCGTTATAAAGACATTTATATCCCCGGTCCCGATGTGGGCACAAATGATGCGGACATGAAAACCTTTGCAATTGAAAACGGTCTGAACAATGTGGTATCAAAACCAGGAGACATGGGAGGAAACAGAATTGATGAATTGGGAGGGGCTGCCAACGGCATAGTGGTAGCTACCAAAGCATTGCTTGCCCACCTGCCCAAACTGCGGCAACTGCCCCAATTTGCAAACATGAAAATCCCCAATCCTTCCGACCTGGATGTGCTCATCCAGGGATTCGGAGCAGTGGGTGCCCATGTGGCAAGAATTTTCCATGAATATGACCCCGAAAACAGCCCTATCATTAAAGGCATCAGCGATGCCACGGGATATTTATTCAACAGGGAAGGGCTGCCATGGCAGAAATTATTTGAACTGTGGAAACAGTTTGGAACCGTTACCCAAAAATATTACCACGACATGATCGTACACGGCACCCACTCCAAATTACAAGAGATGGTCTATTCCAACTGGGCAAATAATCTATTGACCGAGTCTGCTTTCTGCCTGATACCGGCATCTCCGGTTTTCAATTACCTGGACGTGGATCCTGCAACCAATCCATCCATGACCGTTGACCGCATGGGCGAATGGCGAATCATTGTGGAAGGAGCCAATACCTATTCCCCAAATCCTGTCAGGAAGGCTGAACGAAAACGTATGGAACGCCATGTTTACAGAGACAAAGGAACCCTCATTGCCACCGATTATCTGGTCAATTCCGGTGGGGTAATCTATGCCGCACACGAACGTATTATCCCCACCCCGGATCACCTGCTCATCCCAAAAACCCTGCTGGGCCATTCCCGGAAAATTGAGGCGTGGCTGGAAAAAAACAAGGATGATTTTGCAGCTCTGGCCGAAAAACGCCGCAGAACAGCCGTAAAAAAACTGGAAACCGTCATCCGGAGAAATATGGAAGAATTAATAGATGGATTATGCAAAGATGCGGACAGCCTTCCCTGTGAAATTGCTGAAAAGATCAGTGTACAACGAATAGCTTCCATGGAAAAATCCAGAAAAGCCCGGGATATAATGGCCTTGGCCCCCACAATTAATGTGGACAAAAGTATTACCGATGCCGCCAATCTCCTGGTCAACACCTCGGTTTCCATAGTAACTGTGGTCTCACAAAAGGGAAAACTCATCGGCATTGTCACCAATTGGGATATCACCAAAGCCATGGCCTCACAAATGCCCATGGACACTCCCTTAACAAAAGTCATGACCGCCGATGTGATCACAACAGGCCCCGATGCCACCATCATAGACTGTATCCGCATGCTGGAAAACCATGAAATCTCCGCCATGCCCATTGTAGACGATAATAAGGTAGTCGGTGTAATCTCTGGAGACATCCTTGCCAGACAGACCCTTTTCAGACTTCTCCAAACCATGACATAGGCTTAGGCATACCAGGAAATGCTCCATTTTCGGGGCATTTTCCCCTCGCCATCGACCTAAAATCATATCACAAAAACCCTCAGATACCATATTTTTACCAAAGATAGTATCAAAAACCTCATAACTCCTTGACATTCCTCTCCAATATAAGTAATTATTCCATTAAATTTTAACCACTTAATATAAGGATCAATTCAACATTGACTTGCACCAAAACAACAATAATTGAAAAAATCTGCGAAGAAAACGATGTCACACCCAACCAGGCAAAAGAGACCATTGAAACTTTACTCGAAATAATCAAAAAAACTCTGGTATCCGGAGAGGATATGATGATTTCAGGATTCGGAAAATTCCAGGTAAATGAAAAAGCCCAGCGCAAAGGAAGAAACCCAGCCACAGGCAAATCCATCATACTGGGAAAAAGGCGGGTGGTTACATTCAAATGCGCTGGAAACCTCAGGGATAAAATCAATGGATACCCCGGTGAGTAATTGGCAGGTCTATTTATTAAAATGCGCTGATCTGTCTTTATATTGCGGTATCACCAATGATCTCAACACCAGAATCGACACCCATAATGCAGGTAGAGGAGCAAAATATACAAAAGGACGACTTCCTGTTGAACTTGTTGCCAAAAGTCAAAAAATGACAAAAAGCCGGGCCCTTCGATGTGAGATATATATTAAAAAGCTTCCAACCCCAAAAAAAATATCCACCCTGCTCACCCGGACCTTTTAAACTAAAAGATGATATTAGAACCAGACAAAGCAGCTTTTATTAAACTTGCAACCACGAAAATGCCATTTGGAAAATATAAGGGTCTTCGTCTGGTTGATATTCCAGAACCCTATCTGGTATGGCTCTCCCGAAAAGGGTTTCCAAAAAACAATATAGGGGAAATGTTACAAACCATGTATGAAATAAAACTCAATGGCCTGGAGTACCTGTTTAATGCTTTTGGAAGCCTGGAAGAGCCCACCCGAAAAGACCCAGGGAAAAATTTATGAGTGCCGATGTATTTTTCATGGACCTGACTACCACATCCCGGGAGAACTTTCCCGAAAAGCTTACCCGCCTGTTAGAAACAGCCGGAATTAAACAAATTCTGACAAAAAATGATCTCACCGCCATAAAAATACACTTCGGCGAACAGGGGAATACCAATTTTATCCGACCCGTTTATATCAGACAACTGATCCAGACTATCCGCCGGACAGAGGCAACTCCCTTTCTCACCGATGCAAACACCCTCTATGTGGGCAGTCGGTCCGATGCCATCTCCCATATCAAAACTGCCGTTGAAAACGGTTTTTCCTACTCCTCCATGGACGGGGCACCAATAATCATTGCCGACGGATTATTCGGAAAAAATGAAACCAAAATCCAGGTGGATCTGAAACATTTTAGCAATGTATATATCGGTTCGGAAATTGTGAATGCAAATGCTCTGGTATCAGTCGCCCACTTCAAGGGCCACGAACTGGCAGGATTCGGTGGAACTCTTAAAAACCTGGGTATGGGGTGTGCCTCCCGCCGGGGAAAACTTGCCCAGCATTCCGGTGTAGCTCCAAGAATCAGACGCAAAACCTGTCTTGGCTGTGCCCAATGTGCCGACCACTGCCCGGGAAAAGCTATACTTCTTAAGGAAAACAAAGCCTATATGGATAAAGATTTATGCATCGGGTGTGCTGAATGTATAGTCCGATGTCCCACAGGATCCATCAATATCAATTGGAACAGTACTGTTCCGGTTTTCCTGGAAAAAATGATAGAACACACCCAGGGAGTACTGAAAAACAAAACCAACAAAGCTCTGTTTATTAATTTCATCACAGATATTACCCCAAAATGCGATTGTCTACCCTACTCCGAGTCCCCGATTGTTAATGATATCGGTGTGGCGGTATCCAATGATCCCGTGGCCCTGGACCAGGCCAGCGCCGACCTTGTCAACAGCAAAAAAGCCCTGCCGGATTCTATTTTAAAAACAAACCTGAATCCGGGAGAAGATAAATTCAAGGGACTTTACCCTTCAGTGGACTGGGGGCACCAGCTCCATTACGCCGAAAAAATTGGATTGGGAACAAGGGAATACACCCTTAAAAAAATCGAATCTCTAACCTATAAAAAATCTTCCGGCCATTGTATCTAATTTATGTGAATAGCATCACAAAAAAGGATTTCAAATGGATATTGATCTAATAATTATCCTAGTGTTTCTGATTGGTAACTTATTGATCGGCTATTTATGCAGCAAAAGAACATTCAACTTTGGTCAATTTGCTGTGGGGGATCGATCTTTTGGCAGTATTATAATTTTTTGTACCTTATCTGCAACCTTTATTGGTGGCGGATACACATTAGGCAATGCTGCAAAAGTATTCACCGGCGGCATGGTCTTTGCCTGTGCACTGATTGGATTCAGCCTGAAAGAGATACTGGTTGGTACTATAATCGCGCCGAAAATGACACGTTACCATGACTGCGTTTCCATTGGTGACATCATTGAAAAAAACTATGGCACCAAGGCAAAGATTATTACAGGTATTTTTTCATTACTGATTTGCGGAGGAATTTTGGGTGCCCAAGTTGGAGCACTGGATATCATCATCACCCAGACCTTAAACATAAACCCGGTTCTAGGCATATTTATCAGTTTAGCTGTTTTATTGATTTATTCGAGTTTAGGTGGAATGAAAGCGGTTGTTTTTACTGACCTTTTGCAATTTATTATTCTTTGTATCGGCATCCCCCTGACATTTTTTATTGGATTATCCTATGTGGGCGGCTGGGAAAAAATTGTATCAACGGTCCCCCATAATTATATTTATTTTCTAGATTCCCCCCAGGCATGGATCTTTTTTATTCTCTTGTTTGTGACATTTATTTTTGGTGAAATTCTTGTTCCTCCCTATGTACAAAGATTATTGATGTCTAAATCTCCAAAGGAGACTGCAAAAGGAGTTATTTACAGCGGCATTGTCTCCGTCCCTTTTTTTTTAATGTCCGGCGCCATTGGATTGATTGCCTATACTTATAACCCGAAGATAAATCCCAATGAAGTTTTTCCTTTTGTGGTGACCCACATGATTCCAATTGGAATTAGAGGATTTGTTATTGCTGCTTTATTATCCATTATTTTATCATCGGCTTCCGGATTTTTAAATGCTGCCTCTATATCATTTGTAAATGATATCGCAAAACCATTATTTAAAAACTCTAAAAAAATTAATCTTTTACTGATGGCACGCTTGAGCACTCTAATTGTTGGAATTATTTCCATAATATTTGCCAGCATGATTCAAAACGTTTTAGAAATTTTAATTGCAGCATATAGTTTCTGGTCACCCATTATCCTTGTTCCTTTAATTGCTGCTATTTTTAATCTAAATACAAAAAACCAGGACTTTTTTATCAGCGCCACATGCGGTATTATTGGAACATTAACGTGGCAATATATTTTTAATAATCCCCTGGGAATCTCTCCTTTATTATTTGGCCTCCTATGTAGCCTGATTTCCTTTGTCCTGTCATACCGATACCATCGAAGCTATATTAAGTAATATAGATGGTTTTATACTCCTGTTGACAAAAAGCATTTGCCTATCTATTCTGACAAAATAATCAGTATACTAGACGGGTGATCATTTCAATATGCGACGAATTACGAGGAGTCCCCATCCAACCATTTTGGAGGTATAATCATGGACCAAATTTTTAGACTGGACAACCAGATTGCAGTGGTACTCGGAGGAGCTGGTGGAATTGGAGAAGCTATCGCCACGGGGTTAGGACAATTTGGAGCTAAAGTTATAGTGGCTAGTAGAAATCAAAAAACCATTACCCAGGTTGCAAAAAAAATCGCAAAGCAAACTAGAACACAGACGGCTTCTTTTCAAGTCGATGTAACCGATGAAAAAAGCATGGAAAATTTGGTAAAAAGCGCCGTGGACCAATTCGGAACTGTAGATATTCTAGTAAATGCCATGGGAGTTAATATCAAATGTGACGCTTTGGAGTACCCGATGGAAGACTGGGATCGAATCTTTGACGTTAATGTCAAAGGAACCATGATCGCCTGTAAACATTTTGGTCGAGTTATGAAAAGCAGGGGCCAGGGGAAAATCATCAATCTTTCTTCTGTTCGGGGTATAAGGGGAGATGGTCAAGGAAATTCAGCCTACTGCGGCACAAAAGGAGCAGTTGAGTTAATAACAAAAGCATTGGCAGTCGAACTGGCACCCCATAAAATCCGTGTCAATGCCATAGGACCTGCTCTAATTATTACTCCAGGAACGATTCATATCAAACAAAACCCGGAATCAGCGGAAAAATATCGATCCATTATTCCCCTGGGAAAATTAGGTGTTCCTGAAGACCTGATCGGTGCTTGTGTTTTTCTGGCATCAAAGGCTTCCAGTTTCGTTACCGGACAAACTATTTATGTCGATGGTGGATTAACTGCTTCCTGAACAATTTTTATAATGGGATACTATTTATAGCATTTAGCCCCGACAAATATGGCCTTCTTCACTCTATAGGGCAGCTGCTTGAATTTATACAACTGTGAATCATTTACCGATGATGCTACCATTTCACCGGAAAAAAGGGCGTTGGTGCATGAACTCAATTCTCAAAGAGGGGTAAAATAATATGAACACTGCCACATTATTAAGTTTTCTTCTACTCTCAATCGTTGTTTGTGCGAGTCCCGGACCGACGATGTTTTTTATTTTGTCCCAGGGTTTATCAGGCAACAAAAAAATTGCCTTGGTTTCGGTTCTCAGCGTTACCGTTGCCAATATAATCTGGGTGAGTCTGAGCGCTACAGGGCTGGCTGCCTTAATCCACAGTTCTGTTCTTGCATTTGAAATCTTAAGGATTATCGGAACCTGTTATCTGATTTACCTGGGGGTTCAAATCTGGAAAAAAGGAGTTGGAACCGATACTGCAGAAAATCAAACAACGGGCATGCTACAGGTATTTTACAAGGGGCTTGCCACCTCATTATCAAATCCTAAAGCCCTTATTTTTTATTTATCCTTTTTGCCCCAGTTTATTCAAAATGATGCCCCCTTTTTTAATCAGATAATGATCCTGGGGACATTGTATGTATCTATTGTTTTTCTTGTCATATCATTCTATGCAATCCTGGGCAATTTTGTAATTTCAGTACTTAAACAGGATCTGTTCAAAAGAATGTTCGGAAAAGTTATTGGAACCATATTTATTTTAAGCGGGGTTGCCTTGTTGAAGTTAAAACGAATTTGAATCTGAAATTATCCGTGAAGCATTGGTGAGGTATCGCTTGACCCCTGGCATAGGCAACCTGCGGCCTATGAGCCGGCTCCTGGCACAGGTTCTTGGATCGGGGGCTTTTTAAATAGCCCCCCAAAAACTATTTCCTGCAATTGAAAATGGAAAACCAATGGATGTAAAGGATCTCTGGATCACCCTGATGTTTTGGCAAGATTCTGGGCAATTTGCTCGATGGCATGGAATGCAGTTGCAATGGACAGACCGGAACCGGAACGGGTCCGCATCCAGTCTTGGCCTGCCAGGATGGATCCTGCTGCATAAAGATTCTCATGGGCCGGACAATTATCTTTGCCAAGGGGTCGAAATTTCTCATCCGTGGCAAGCCCGGCCTGATTAATGGCATGGCCATGGGGATCAAAATAACTTGAAGTGTGCCATTGCTGTCGATCTGTAGGTTGTGTAACCGGAAGATTAAACACACTCTCTTGTACCCCTTTTCGATCGGATATCAGTCCCTTTGATAAAAAGCGTCCCGTGGCAAGGAGACAGTTTTTTGCCTGGATCCTGGTTGTGGCAGTGCCAGATTGGGTGCCGGTCTCTAAAATAAATCCCTTTCCGGGTTCATGGGCGGCCCGAAGAACCCGTTGATCCAACAAACGAGTGACACAGGTGCCAGCCAGAACTTTTTTAAAGGTTTCCTTGAGACGGATACCAGACACGGATACAGGAGAAGTGGGTATTTCAAAAAGCTTAATTTCCAAGAGTTCTTCAAGCCGTTTCAAAATTTCTTCCGGGCGGTTGATGCCCAGAATAGCCGGCACCCCCAGAAATTGTTCACCTTTAAGCTGTGGTTTGACTGCAGCCACAAATTGGTCCTGGACCTGTTCTGTTTCCATGGCCTGGGCCATGAGCGGTGTGAAAAGCTCCGACCTCATGGCCATTTGGGGGAAGGCGATTGCTGCAATATTAATGTCAGGCCAGGTGGATGCCAGAACCTGCTGGACAAATTTAGCCCGAAATTCGCGCAGCCCGTGGAAGTCCAGAAGCAGGGTTGGGGGTTTTTCCTCAAGGGCCGTGGCATTATGGGCCATGGTCAAGGGAAGTCTATAGGTGGGCTTTGCAGTCCCCAATGCTGTTATAATCCGACTATTGCCCCGGGGCAGACCCGTATAAGCCAGGCCGTTTTGATTAAGTCCATCCGTCAATTCATCAAAGGCCTTTCCAATATCCGATTCAGGGATCTTCAACAATGGATGAAGGGGCCATGATTCTGAAATCTGTGCAAGGCCCTGCCAGGGATCTTTGCAATAACCTTTCCCGGGATGGGTTAATCCCCAAAGATCAAGTAATCCGCTGGCATATTCAAAGCCACCAGCACCCCCCGCTACAACAGCAGATATTCCGCGATTTGCCGCAAACATGCCGGCAGCCATGCCGGCCATACCCGCGCCGATGATGGCAAGATCGGTATGAATCATATCTTTGTTTTCCATTTTCTTATCCTTTTCCATCCGGGTCCACCATATCCAAACCAAAAAAAGAACAAAAAATCCCTTCGTTCAGTTCTGTCTGGGCCAGTTGACTTCCCCAAAGAACCGGTTTCTGGCCTTTGAAGCGTTCATTGAGTAAAAATTTAATATTATCCAGCCCCTGGCTTTCTTTGATATAGGCTTCATCATACATAAAACCTGTAACCCTCAAACTGCAAAAGGTTCCCTGGCAGGCGCCCTTTCCCAGCCGGGAATGGATACGAAGGGAATTTAAATCAGCGGTTTCCCGGTTCTGCTTCAACCAGAGAATCAGCTCCTTGAAATGGCTTTTGGGCACCATTTCACACTCACACATCATGCTGTCCCCGGGTACCGGGTCCCTGGCCCAGAGCTTGACCGACATGCCGGCTTCTATAAGTTTAGAGGGAGCCTTGGATATCAAGGGAATATCAGCGGTGGTGCAGGGTGTCGACACCTTTAATTTTTCAGCAGCCAGATCAGCTGTTTTCTCAGCCATGAGCCGATAGGTAGTCACCTTACCGCCGGTGATGGTCACCAAATTATCCACCTGATCCCTTGCGTGGTCAAACAGATAAAAGCCCCTGGAAACCGCCCGGTCATCTCCTTTGGTTTCATGTCTGCTACTGACAAGGGGTCTGACACCGGCATAGGCCCTGATATATCTGGCTGTCTCAAGCCCTGGAATCATCTGTGATCCCTGGGCCACGAGAAAATCGGTTTCATCAAATTCCGGCTGGATCTCATCCAAATTGTCAAGACGCGTGGATGTGGTGCCAAAAATGGAAACAGTACGGCCCGGCACCAATATATCTCCATCGGCTGCCGGTCTGAGACGGTTGATCACATGGGTGGTAAGCCGATCGTGGGTAACCAGCAGGGTGCCTTTTGAATAAATCATATCCAGGCCGATCCCGGCAAAGTCTGTCACCATACCGGCCCAGGCACCGGCGGCATTGATGACCACCTGGGGGGTAATGTTAAAGCACTCCCCGGTCAGGTTATTCCGGACCTCTACTTTTTCAATGACCCTATTCCCGGAAATTGTTTTTTCAAGAACAAAACCCATGGCCTGGCAATTACTATAATATTTTGCCCCGTGTTCAATGGCCTGGTTCATATTTTCAAGGGAAAGGTGAAAGGGATCCACAGAGGCATCTTTAACTTTGAAGGCTGCAATAGCATCCTTGGAAAGTGCTGGTTCAAGTTCCAGGGTTTCTTGCACTGAAATGTCCTGACAGGCAACCCCAGATTTTTTGCAAAGATTTGAGAAGTCGGCTATATAAGACTCATCATCCCCCTTCACAGCCACATAGAGGCCGCCGGTATCTTCGATGCAGTGGGGAGCTATTTTTTTTAAAATTTGAGCTTCCCTTGCGCATTCTACAGCAGAATCTGGATCTGATCCCACATAGCGGGCACCACTATGGAGCAAGCCGTGATTCCGGCCCGAGGCCCCGTCGTTAATATTGCCTTTTTCAATAACAAGGGCCGAGATGCCCCTGAGGGCAAGATCCCTGGCGATGCCAGTACCTGTGACACCCCCACCGATAATAAGAACCTGAACTTCTAATTTTTTTTTCATGGTCAAGGCTTTATTTTTTTTATCATTTAAGAAAATTATATTCGAAAACGAAAATATCATAGGAAAAATACTTTCACAAGTGAAAAAGAAATAAAAATACTTTCACTTGCGAAAAACGAATAAAAGACGAGATTTTACTCATAGGGATCAATTATATCTGAATCGTATATCATAGATATGTCTCCTAAATTAAAACTTGCACTGATACATAGTTTGTATCAGTGCAAGTTTTATGATAAAAATTTCCGATTAGCTCTCATCCAAATTGTCAAGACATGTGACCCGGCAATTTTTCTGCAATATTTTACCCCGGGTTCAAGCCAGGCCGGGCTGAGCTATTCAGTCACCCGGAACCCATCGGTTAAAACACCATATTCACCATCCAAATTTGTTACAATGACATCCCTTGCCCCCAGGGCTGCCAGGCGAAGTATTTTGATACGAAGGTCAATCCGGGTATCAGAAACTATGGTTGTATCCAGAATCCGAATCTTTGAGCCAAAATCAACACTGGCTCCACCATCGAAGTTACTGCCGTAAACAGATATATTCAACCTGTCTTTTCTGCCACCTGTAGCAGGATCGCAACTGGTTATGACAGGCGTAGTTCCTGCTTCGCTGATGGTCAGAAAACCGGCAGAGACAGCTCCCATGACATTACCGCCATCCTTGCCCTGTACAAAAATCATATATTTACCCAAAGCCCATCCGGCCGTATCTATGACGGCGGTAACCTCTTCTGTTTTTTCATCAAAACTACCGTCGGATGCAGCCATTGAAATCGCCACCGGCGTCGGACTGGTTTCCCATGGAGGCGTATCTATATAGTACTCTGCCTGAATTATATTTTGTGTGATTTCAGTTCCATTACTGTTATTAAAACGCGAATCACTGATGGTTGCAGTTATCGTAACCAGTGATCCCGGCGCAGCAGTGGAAGAACTGAAAACTATATCCTCAGCATTGGGTCCTGCCGGTGTAATATAGGGGGTTCGTACAACCTTGGCCGCATAGATCAAGGCAGGCATGTTGTCCGGCACTATGGTGTTGGTGTAGGTAGTACATTTTTGGAAAAAAGATGTTCCCAATTCAAAGGTAAAGGCCGGCACTCCAAGCTCTCCATAGCTCACCCCATCGCTGGTCCCATCTGTGGGGTAAAGACCGATGGATTGTTCCGGAGTGTATCCATTCCAATAGGCAAATTTACGTCCCAGTGTCTGCATCTGTGATCCATTTGGGGCAATATCTGATGTTGATCCCCAGGGCCAGAGAACCAATTCACTATAACTATGGATATCCAAGTGAATACCGCTGGTATCATCGGGCGCCGCATCCGTTGCGGCCGGTCCGCGGTTATCATCAAAGATACTTCTCACATAGCTTTGCACAGCTTGAATTTCAGGTTCAGACCCAGGAATCGGTCCCCTATAATCTTCATCACATTCATATCCGCTGGAGCCGTCGGCGGTGTTCCAGCCAAAGGTGAAATTCCTGTTCAAATCCGCCCCCCGGTTATTGCTGGTTGGCCCACAATAGTCAGTATTGGTGTTCTTCCGCCAGTATAGGCCGGTTTCCGCCATTTTCCTTCCATCGGGATTGGTATGCAAGAGCATGTGAATTTCGTGATAGTCCAGGATCCAGGTCGCATCGGCATCAATTCCGTAATTTTCAACCAGGTAGGTTGCAAAATTCAAGACCAGAGGCGCCGTTGCATATTCACGCGCATGCATGGCACTGTTGATAAATAGAATCGGCTTGGTTCCAGGGATAGAGGAGTTTGTTAGCTTTAAAACCTTCATGTCGTATCCCCCCAGGCCATTTTCTTTTTCCCACGAATTCCCGATATCGATCCAGGTTGCAAGGTCTGGATGGGAAGTGGCTATCCCCTGGGCTGCGACAAAAGTTTCTTCCACCGTTTCATAGCAATCGTAACCGGGAATGGCAGTAGTCTCTTTTGTAAGACTCTTGGTTAATGCCTGCAATTCAACCTTTTGTTTCAAGTTATCCAGGGCCTCAAGTTTCTGATCGATCCAGCTTGTGGCCGGCTCAATACTGAACCCAAAAGGTTCAAGTTTCATGATATCTTCAGAATCAAGCTGCATGTAATGGCAAGTTTTATCTTCATTTGTTTCAAGTAGGTTGGCCTTGAAGGTAATCACAGCTTTTCTGGCCAATACCAAATCTTGATTGCAAACCTTATAGACCGAACCCATGGTTGCCTTTTCCTGCTCAATAAGATCACTTAAATCATTTCCCGCAAAAGTCAAAGATACTCCTGTAATTGCGAGCATAGTCAAAACGCCTGCGGCGAACAGAGTAAACCGTTTCATTCTTTTCCTCCCTATGGAATAAATTAATATAATCGGCAAAAGTACAATGGAGTCATACCTGCCGAATAAAAGATCATTTATAAAGGTTTAAACTAAAACTTTCTTAATACCAGCAATTTTAAAAATTGGATCGTTTTATGCCCGATCTGGAATCGATCAGAAAGCCATGAAACCAAGTTAAAAAAACATAATCCATAAAAAAAATAAAAACAAGAAAATAAAATACCTTTTATTCTTAAAAATGGATATGTTAAGTTTAATCATCGCAACTTCTCAATAAATGTGGGGAAATCTTAAATAAAATCTAGACATTGGCCTTTTTTTATACTATACTCAGTGCATGAAAACCATAGGCCAAATCCTCAAAATGTCTAAAGAAGAAGTATCTCCAATTGTTTCAGAGT
>JAAELK010000582.1 GCA_024226935.1 Desulfobacteraceae bacterium | reverse complement strand
TCGAGGGGGAACTGATTCCTTAACTTAATGGCAGTGACGCGGAGCATGGGAACGAGGATAAATGCTCGATTCATATTTCACCTTGATGCCGTCAGAGATGGGCGTATCCATGTGTTGGGGGGACGAAGTCTGACAGGTAAGTTCCGCCCTGGTGATATCCGCGCAGAGCGCTACAGCCTGCATTCCCACGCAGAGCATGGGAACGAGAAACGAGAATAAGGGGGATGTTTTCAATGAGTCCCCCAACTCGTGGATACGCCCGTCAGAGATTAAAAATGCTCAATACACTCCGCGGTCCCGATCCCCCGATCTTCACAAAGCTGCACTGCTTCACCCGTAAATCCGCCAAGCGAGAGAAAGGCAGGCAGGATGATTTTGTCATGAAATTGTTCCGAGTACAAATCTGCCTTTTCCACAAAATCCTCAACAATATTTTTGCCGATTTTTGTTTTCCATTTCTTCACTTCAACCACAACCACCCGGCCGCAACCTGATTCTGCCACAATGTCCAGTTCCATGTTTTTCCCGTTCTCACGCTGAATAAGTACCCGCTGTTTTACACTGGTGATATTAAGTCTGGCATTATCCCGGACACCGCTGAAATACTCTGACAGGGCAAAACGTTTTTTTGTGCGGAATGCCGTTGCCAACTGGTATTCGGCAAACTGGCCAGACAGATTGTTCAGCATCCCCCGAAGGCTTTTATTTTCTTTTTCCAATTTCCTGATCTTTTCATGGGCTTCCTGTTTCAGATCAGGAGCAAATCCTTTGATCTCCTCTTCAAACCGGCTTCGCAGGATAAGGTTGAGTGTGCCGTCCTGCAAGCCTCGGAATTGAATATCGGATTTCCCCCACTCGATGACATCCGCTTCGACCAGGAGAAGCAATTTCTTGTGAATCTCATCAAGGTCAAGATCAATCTGCAGCTCCCTTTTGATGTCTTTGTGGGTCCAATACCTGTCCGAATGCTTGCTGAGATGCAGAAGCATGCTCTTGGCATATTTGTCATTGATTTTGTGCAGGGTCAGTTGAATATATTCATTCCACGTTTTGGACAGATAGGAGCGGCGGTCCGTTATTTCATAATCAAACGTGCTGATCACTCCTTCCTCTGTTGTCATATCCTTGTCATCATAGTTACTCTGCATCACACAGGAAATAAAAAACGGATCAGACATGCACAGTTGGTTGATCAGGAGTGCTGTCTCATTTGTAACAGGTTCATTGTATTCTTCGGCATATCTGTACACAGCCTGCATGCCTTCCCCCGGGGTGAGATAGGGATTCATATACCATTCGGATAATCGTCCGGCCTGCAGGTATTTCCCGGCAATGTCGATCAGCCAACTGACATACGATCCGGTAACCAGCATGGGAGCGATCTTTGACTCGGAAAGGGAATGAAAACTCCCGGGGAGACTTTTAATCGGGCCGGTTTGATAGTGTTGGTCAGGATACACATACCGGGCAAGATTCTGAAATTCATCAAGAATAACCAGGAACCTTTTATCCAGGATTGCGGCATAGCTGTGCGGTGCCGCGCAGGCAGTTTCCCACATTGAATCATGAAACCCCATATCTTTATCCCGGGAAAATGAATCAACGTCGTCAACCAGGTATTTGAGAGATTTCGCCAGTCCGTATTCCCTTATTTCTTCAAGTGAAAGTGGTTTGTTTATATATGTTTCCTCTCTTTCCAAAAAGGAAATGTATTGTGAGGCAAAAGCACGAAAGTATTTCACTGCAAAATTCGGATACCATATTTCATTTTCGGCAATATCAAAATAAAAGGGAATCACATCCCCGTTTTCGCTCCAGAGCCGGTTGAAAATGCGCTGCACAAAAGCAGTTTTCCCACTTTTTCGGCGAGCAAGAATGACCCTGGATTTGGACAGTTTCTTCGGGATATTGGCAATCCATTTTCCAAAGTTTTTAAATTCTTTTTCCCGGCCCACAAGCAGGTCAGGATTACCGATTTTTTCCTGTAATGGATATTTCATAATTTTTTATCTCCTTATTAAAACACGAAAGACACGAAAAATATTTATGCCTGCCTACGCGGAGCATCACTGCCATTAAGTTAAGAGAAAGTCCCCCTTTGAAGGGGGATTAGGGGATGTTTTTTTCAACACCTTACACCCTGACCCATC
>JAAELK010000581.1 GCA_024226935.1 Desulfobacteraceae bacterium | reverse complement strand
GTCAAATCTACTCATGGTTTTTTCCTTTAATCTGTTATGGGGATAACCGATTAAATTAATACCATGGGTAGATCCTTCAGGCATAGCCTTCTGACGATGACCACGCCCACAGGACGTGGTTTTTAATTTTTAATAAAATAACCACATAATATAAGAAACATTTATTTATACCAGGGAGACATTATGCAAGCCCATGCTACCCCCTTAAAAGCCTCCTGTCCCAAAAGAACCACTCTTATGACCGGCCTGGTCCCGGCTCTGGCCCTGATCTTGGTTCCGGCTCTGGCCATGGCCCTGGTATTGGTCCCATCCAATACCCTGGCAAAGGTGGACAATGCATTTATGCAGATCTTCTTTCCAAACATGTAAAGGGGACCAGGGTCGATTATGATGGATTCAAAAAAGATGAGGCCCGGCTGGATAGCTACCTGGCTGTTTTGAGTGGGACAAGGGCAAGACAGCTGTCCCCCAACCAAGGTTTTGCTTTTTATATCAATGCCTATAACGCCTTTACCATCAAATTAATCCTGACAAAATACCCCGGAATCAATTCCATCAAGGAGATCGGAACCTTTTTTTCAAACCCCTGGAGCAAAAAATTTATTCCCCTGGAGGGGCGGATAATTTCTCTGGATCATATTGAACATGATATTTTGAGATCCCGCTTCAAAGACCCACGTATCCATTTTGCCATCAACTGTGCCTCTAAAAGTTGTCCTCCTTTGTTAAACCGACCCTATGAAGCAGACACCCTGGAAATTCAGCTGGATGCTGTGACCAGGGCATTTATCAATGATAAAAAATATAATTTTTTAAAAAATGACACCCTTTTTGTCAGCAAAATATTCAAATGGTTTGAAGAAGATTTCAATGACAACCCCCTCTTTTTCATCCGACAATATACCGATGACAAGTTCCAAAGACAACTGGATGGGGCGGGGCCAAAGATCAAATTTATCTATCTTGATTATGACTGGACCCTGAACCGGCGCTGAAAATTTATACAAAAAATTCAAAAAACAATATTCTTGAACCAATAAAGATTAAAATCAGACCTCCCACAATCTCCATGCGTTTGCCGAACAAAACTCCCAGTCTCTTTCCGATACCGATGGCCAGAAGCGACATCCCCCCGGTAATAACGCCGATGATAACGCTTGGATACCAGATATTGACACCCAGCATGGCAAGGGTTAACCCAATGGCAAGGGCATCGATACTTGTGGCAATGCTGAGCATCACCATGGTCATGCCCCGGGAAGGATCCTTTTTAATCGCATTATCTGAACTGTCCATACCGGAAAAGATCATGCGCCCCCCCACAAACAAGAGCAGGCCAAAGGCAACCCAGTGATCAAAAGCCTTGATATAGGAGACAAAGCCAACTCCCAAAAACCACCCGATCACCGGCATGATAAACTGAAACAACCCAAAATGAAATGCCAGCCGGAAAACAGCCCGGCCGTCTTTTGCAAACCCCGAGGCCGCAGCAGCCCGACAAACAGCAGCAGCATCCATGGCAAGGCCCACGGCGATCACTATAACATCAACTATTCCCATATAAAAAATTTCCAATCATCATTTAATACCTCTGATGTATAAGACTGCTGATGCCGAGGGTTTAGCAGTTTATTTTAAAATAATATAGCCATCCACCAGGGAAACGACCATCTTAAGAAACCATGGATCTCCAGAAATTTCTGACAAAAATATGGGATTCCGGCCTTTTTAAAATCAAAAAAAGGACTGGGCCAGCAACGAAGAAACAAGACAGGATTATTGGATCAGGCCGTCCGGATATTCTTTGGTTTCGCCCTCAATGGTCAAAACTGTCCAATTCCCATTTTCTTCCCTTGCCACCACCAGACAATCCACCCTTGTGCCGTCATTAAAAGAGATAAAACACTCACGATCTTCATTCAAGGTAGTGACATGGACAAACTTTTTATCCCTGGATATCCGGCGAAATCGATCTGCTGCCTGTTCGATGGTGATAATTTTATTGTATTCATCTTCATCAATTTCTTTGATCTGCTCCCTTAAATCACCGATCTGTTTTTTCTGATCTGCAATGGTGTTTACAACCTTTTCCATCTCAGACTTATTATCCGAAGGGATGGAAAAAAGAATCTGTTTATGCAGTTCCATATCCGTTTCGATAAAATTAATTTTCTGGAGTAACCCTTTTACTGTCCCTGTCATATTTTCCCCTGTCACCTGTATATAAAAACTTATGCATAAAAAACTCTGCCGAAAATATTTTTCAGCCTGATTTCACCAAATATGTTCCCAAGCGAGTATATATTTTTCACAAGAAGATTCAAGATTTTTTCTTCAAAATTATGGAAGAACCCGATAAACCAGAAGCAGGTGGCCCTTGTCAATTTCCCGATTTTCCATGAGTTCAAGTTTTACATCCAGCAAATCCCTGAACAGGCAAAGTCCTTTACCAAACAATATCGGCACCAGGGTCACATGAATCTGGGTAATCAATTTTTCTCCTGCAAACAGGGAGTTAATGATGGCTCCGCCGATCAGAGTCACTTTTTCAAAACCCTCTTCTTCCAACCCCTTTATAATTTGCCCGGCAGACCGATCCGTGAACACCAGGTTCCCATCCTGGCTTTTCCGATCCCGGTTCCGGGTCATGACAATATTTTTTCTTCCCGGCAGGGGCTTGCCGATCGTATCAAATGTCCGGGATCCCATGATAACGACTCCTGCCTCCCGGGTCACCTGGACAAAATATTTTTTGTCTGCTTTGCCGGTCCAATCCACCAATTGCTGGGAATCCCTTGCAATTTTCCCATCTAAAGTCATGGCCATGAGCAATATTACTTCCATGTCTGCTTTCCTTTTGTATGATCCAGCTTAATATGGTCAAACCTATCTGATTAAACCTATCTGATTAAACCTGGGGCCAGGGCATAAGTTTTTCTTCAACCGCATAGCAGAATCGACTCCAGACCATCTCCTTTTTTGAGATGGGACACTTGAGAGTAACTTTATGTTCTGTCACCTTTACCACTTCCCAGTCCCCGGATCGAGGAGAATCTTCAATCCTTATTTTCTGACCTTCCTTAAATGGATATGCCTTGAACAAACTAACATTATGGTCCATTTTTTTTCCCTCCCTATATCCATCTGTGTTTTTTTCTTCCTGGTGAAGACACAAAAATTTTATATGAAACTGTCCATATACCAAAAGAGAGTTTCAGTCTTTGTTGTGGGCGGAACCAAGGGTAAAATCCCTGGTCCGCCCATGGCGGTTATTCCATGGGACCGATCATTTTACCAGGATCCACCAATTCATCAAACTTTTCTTTTGAAACAAGGCCCAGGGCAAGGGCTGCCTGCTTCAAGGTAATCCCGTCTTCATGGGCTTTTTTAGCTATCCTGGCTGCCTTATCATAGCCCAATTGAGTATTTAAAGCCGTCACAAGCATCAGGGATCGGGACAGATTATTTTCAATGACAAGAAGATTTGGTTCCAGTCCCTTAACACAATTTTCATAAAAGGACAGAGCAGCATCCCCCAACAATCTTGCAGACTGCAAATAATTATGGATGATCACAGGCTTGAACACATTGAGTTCAAAATGACCCGAGGCCCCGGCAATATTAACGGTCACATCGTTGCCCATGACCTGGGCACAAACCATGGTCAAAGCTTCTGTCTGGGTAGGATTAACCTTACCCGGCATAATGGAAGAACCCGGTTCATTAGCCGGCAGTATCAATTCTCCAATGCCGCACCGGGGACCGGAACCCAGCATGCGAATATCATTGGCAATTTTCATCAGACTCACCGCCAGGGTTTTAAGGGCCCCATGGGAGGCCACAAGGGCGTCATGGGTAGCCAGAGCTTCAAATTTATTATTTGCCGTCACGAAAGGATACCCCGTCAACTGAGCCAGGACCGCAGCAACCTTCACATCGAATCCGGCAGGACTGTTCAGCCCCGTTCCCACGGCTGTTCCCCCCAGGGCCAACTGGTACAGACGGGCCAGGCTGGTTTTTAAATTTTGAATCCCATGATCCACCATGGCGGCGTAACCTGAAAACTCCTGACCCAGGGTAAGGGGAACGGCATCCATAAAATGGGTTCTTCCCGTCTTGATAATTGACTCCCAGACCAGACTTTTTTCGACAAGTCCCCGGTACAAAAGTTCCAGGTTCGGCAATGTATGATCTGTAAGCCTCTTGCAGGCAGCAATATGCATTGCCGTGGGGAAAGCATCGTTGGAAGACTGGGATCTGTTCACATCATCGTTGGGATGAATCAATAAAGTCCCGGCACCCAATTTGTTCCCGGACAACACATGGGCCTTGTTGGCAATGACCTCATTGACATTCATATTGGTCTGGGTACCAGAGCCTGTTTGCCACACCTTTAAGGGAAATTGATCATTTAAATCCCCCTGTATAATGCCATCGCAAACCTGACAGATCAATTTTTCTTTTTCCCGGGAAAGCAATCCGAAGGATGCATTGACCATGGCGGCCGCTTTTTTTAAATAACCAAATGCCCGGATAAGACTAAGAGACATGGTCTCCCCACCAATCTTAAAGTTTTCCAGGGATCGCTGGGTCTGGGCACCCCACAGGCAGTCCGAGCGGACTAAAATCTCTCCCATGGTGTCTTTTTCAATTCGCGTATCCATTTTAACCTCCTGATGTCCTGACAATTATCCATGGTTTTTCTTTTGAAGATCCAGCAAAACCATAAACATAGGGTTCACATGTACCCGTGTCAGACAGGATAATTGCCGGGGATATAAAAAGCAAGTCCCAGGCAATTTTGACTCAGCTGATTCTTTAACAGAAGGTGAAAAATCAAAAAACGAGGCTATTTTAATGGGCAGCTCACCCCATCAAAGTTCCTTGCAGACCTAGACCATAGGCAACACTTGTAAAGGCATCGGCACTCCGGATTTTGTCTTTACCTATTCTTTTTTCAAAGATTTGCCGTATCATGGGGATATAAGAGGAGCCACCGGTTAAAAAGACCACATCAATATCGGAACCGGACAGATTTGCCTTTGCCAGGGTTGAATCGATACAATCATTTATGGAAGCCACCTTTTGGGCGATAAAACCTTCAAATTCCTCCCGGGACAAAAGTTCATCGATACAGATACCATAATCCTCAAAATTGATGTGGGACTGGCTTTTATCCGACAACTCACATTTTGTCTTTTCAATGGATCGAAACAGCAGGTATCCGTAATTGGCATGGATCAGATTTTCCAAATTCTCCAATAGTTTTTTATCTTTAAACTTGGCACTGACCTTAAGTTCTTTGATATTATCCAGGGTTCTTGGCAACCGCAGCTGGGGTATAAGATGCCATTGCATCAACTTTCGGATAACAAGGGGGGAAAGTCCGAAAAGGTTATCACTCCACATGGATTTTGCCTGTACATCTTTCCCATAATGTACTGCTACTTTTTCCCGCATGATTTCAGAATCAAAAACATCACCACCAATATAGACACCGCCCACAGAAAGGATATCCCGATCTCTTGCAGCTTGACTGCCTGCCTTTTTCCCGGCTTTATAAATGGTAAAATCGGAACTACCGGCCCCAAAATCCCCCACCAAAACTATCTGTTCATCTCCTGTTTCGAGACTATTTTCATAGGCAAGAGCTGCTGCAATGGGTTCAAGCTGAAAGGTAACGTTCTTAAATCCGGCTATTTGTGCTGCCCGGATCAGACGTTCCTGGGCAAGCTTATCCCTACCCTTGTCTTCGGAAAATATAACGGGTCGTCCCAGAACCAGATCGGACACTTCTTCTTTGATTATATCCTGACCCCGTTGCTTCATTACCTTAAGAAACAAAGCTATCAATTCCTCGAGGGTATAGGGTTTACCGTAAATATTTGTCTTTTCAAAGGCGGTATCGGGAAGAAAGGTTTTAATGGACTGCATATACCGACCATCGGCCTCATTTTCAATATAGGCCTTCACCCCTTCATACCCAACATATGATTTTGTCAGGCCGTCTTCCTTTAAAAAATAAAGAATTGACTTTAATGAATTGGATATGGGATTTTCCCTATCCACGGGAAGCAATCTTACCTTGCCGTCCATGTTTACAGATAATGCTGAATTGGATGTTCCAAAATCGATACCAAATATGGCAGACATGATAAATTTCCCCCGGTAAAATAGTATAATCTTTTTTCTTAAGACATGGGTTACTGATTTAGAGCGAACGACACTACATGATAACCGGGAGATTGTAAAGAAAAATATCCATATAAGAAAATCATTATTGTCCCAGATATTATAGATGGATACTTCCCCGGATCTTTCCCGCCAATAAACCAACTATCGCACCTAAAAAATCACCCTGCCAAAAAACTGAAAAACGATCGGATTAAAAAACTTTTATTAAATAGATAACCATTGTTAAGTTCTTTACAAAAAGAAAAAAAACTCTAATGTTTTTTTAGTATCTTGGTGATTTAATAGGAAATTGTTTATGCATAGCACCGAGCAGAACCGACACTACGAAGCTGTGTATTTTTGCTGAAAGTTTTGATTCTATATCGACAACAAAATTTAAAATTGCTGGCCCCGGACCCGGCATTTTAAAAAGAGGAGAATAGCCAAATGCCCCAACCATTTAATGTAAAAGATGCTATGGACATTATAACCCTGAAAATATGGGTAGCCCTTGAGGCCTACCATAAAGCCACCCAAAAAAAATCATTTAGTAAAACTCCAGCTTTAAAGGCCATGGCCGCTGAAATGCGATCAAATAATGTTTTCGGGCTTTGTGACGAAACTAGAGATGCCATAAGCTACAGGACTAGCAGCTTTTACTCACGGAATCACATTGATAAAATGTCCAAAGGATATTTAGAACATCGGATAAAAATTAAAGCAGCAAAAAGTACCGAAGATATACCCGAAAGATTCACCATGAAAGTCCCAACCAGTAAAAATTACCTTAAAGATCTTAAGTCTTTATTTGGCTTTGATGAAGACGAGACGCTTGCCGAAATTCATATGGAAAATGTTAAGGAACATGCGAAGTATGTCTTCAAGCGTGTATACCACACCTGCAGTTACCTTGATGTTTCCTTTTTTAGTGTTTATGGGCGTTATGACAGGATAAAGCCAAACCACACCCTAGATGATAAACAGGCTGTCAAAGCGTTTAAATACTTCTATAAAGAAATACTTAAGATTGAATTTTTTCAAGGTGTTAACAGTATTAACTCTATGATGGTAAATACAATGAGAGAAATTAATGCAACCATACCTGGCTTTATAGATTTTTTGAACAACCATGGCATTGCCTTGAACCAGCAGGATAACATGCTGGATCGAAAAAAATTAAGAATAAAATACTTTGGATGGATCCTTTGGTATCTTGGCGTTATAGATAAACTTGTATCTCCGCAAAACTTAAGAGAACCAATATGGCAGCCTGATTCAGCTTTCAACTCCTGCCAGGCGAAGGACTGCAGAACAAAATTTACTTTCACAACCAGAAGGCACCATTGTCGGCAATGCGGAAGGATTATATGCTCCAAGTGTTCTCGATATCAGAGGGTTGCAGACCCTGTTGCCCGCCCAGGCAAAAGCTGGAGTATCAGCTGCTGCTCAAAGGGCGATGATGAAGTCAGGGTATGCAAAGATTGTTATAATAGTTAATCCAATTCTGGGACCAATCAAAACCCGCCGCAGGATTAATTTATTAACCCGGTCCAGAATGCTGACAAGTAATTCTGGACCGGGACAGGTTTTTACAAATTTATAAAAGATCTGCGTAAAAATCATTTCCCTTGTCATCCACGATGATAAAGGCTGGAAACTTTTCAACGGTGATCATATAGACGGCTTCCATCCCTAAGTCTTCGTACTCCACAAGTTCAACCTTTTTAATAAAATCCTTGCCAAGACGGGCGGCAGGGCCCCCGGGAGAACCCAGATAAAATCCTCCGTTAAGCTTACAGGCATCGGTCACTTGCTGGCTGCGGTTTCCCTTGGCAAGCATAACCATGGAAGCGCCCTCCTTCTGGAAAACCGGCACATAGGAATCCATGCGGCCTGCCGTGGTGGGGCCAAATGACCCGGAAGCTTCACCCTTTGGAGTTTTAGCAGGGCCGGCATAATAAATAATATGATTTTTAATATAATCAGGCAAACCGCGGCCGGCCTCAAACTCTTCCATGAACTTTGAATGGGCAATATCCCTTGCCACAATGATTTTACCGGTCAGAGAAAGACGGGTGGATACAGGATATTTTGATAATTGCTTCCGGATCTCATCCATGGGTTTGTTCAAATCAATTTCAACGGCCGGAGTCATTTCAGGCTCTTTTTTGGGTAGATATTTTGAAGGATTTTCCTCCAGCTGTTCCAGAAAAACCCCCCTGGAGGTAATCTTACCCTTGATCTGGCGATCTGCAGAGCAGGACACCCCAAGCCCTATGGGGCAAGATGCTCCGTGCCTTGGCAACCTGATCACCCGGATATCCAGGGCAAAATATTTGCCACCAAATTGTGCCCCAAGACCAAGCTTCTGGGAACCTGCCAACACTTTTTCCTCCAGGTCTATATCCCGGAAGGCATGCCCTGTTTCACTTCCACTTGTGGGAAGAGTATCTAGATAACGCGCAGAGGCCAACTTCACGGTTTTCAAGTTCAGTTCAGCCGAAGTTCCTCCTATGACAAAGGCAATATGATAGGGCGGACAGGCAGCGGTGCCAAGCCCTTTCATTTTCTCCAGCATGAAATCGATCAGAATTTCTTCGGAATTAAGGGTGGCCTTTGTCATCTGGAAAAGAAGGGTTTTATTGGCAGAGCCTCCCCCCTTTGCCATGAACAAAAACTTGTATTCCGATCCCTGAACTGCGGCAATATCGATCTGGGCCGGAAGATTTGATTTTGTATTCATCTCTTTATACATGGTGAGAGCCGCATTCTGGGAATACCGCAAATTGTTTTGGGTATAGGCCTCAAAAACCCCCCTGGCCAACTCTTTTTCATCCTCGGACCAGGTCCAGACCTGCTGTCCCTTTTTTCCCATGACAATGGCGGTACCCGTATCCTGGCACATGGGATATACTTTTTTTGAGGCAATGACGGCATTTTTTAGCAATTCCATGGCCACATATCGATCATTATCCGAACTTTGGGGGTCATAAATGATTTCCCGCAATTTTTCAAGATGTTCCCCCCGGTAAAGATGGGCCACATCCTTAAAGGCTTGAGCTGCCAAGATATTTAAGGCCCTAGGTTCCACCATGAGAACCTCATTTCCTTCAAACTCTTTGACCCTGATATGGTCTTTAGTCAATAAACGATACTCAGTTGTATCCGGACCCAGGGGAAACATTGTCTCAAATTTAAAATCCGTCATTTTGTATCCTTTCTAAACACAACAGGCAGTGAACTATTTAATTTGCCCACTGCCTGTTGTTGCCATTTATTTATATCACCTTTTATAAAGGGATTCAGCGTAATCTACCGTTATTCGGCCATTCTCCGTATAACCGCCATGGGCGGACCAGGAATTTTACCCTTGGTTCCGCCCACAACAAAGATTGAAACTCTCTTTTGCTATATCAGGAGTTTCATATAAATCAATCCTCATCTGACCAGGGCCATCTTTCTTCTCAAATAGGCTATCTGGGTCTGGTGGGGCAAATCCTTGGGGCAATAATCTTCACAACCCAGAAGGGTCATACAGCCAAAAACACCGTCATCATCGCCCATGATCTCATAATATTCCTCATCGGTTCTTTTATCCCTGGGATCCAGGGTATACCGGGCCAATCTCATGAACCCCACAGCCGATAGAAAATCCGGCCGCATTCTCTTTGTGGCACAGGCCGACACACAGCAGCCGCATTCCACGCACCGTTCAAGCTCATAGATCTTATCAGCCAGATCCGGGTCCATACGTTCTTCCAGTTTATCGAAATTTACTTCATCGGCAGTGGTGTCATGGATCCAGGACTCTACCCGCTCACTCATGGACCGCATAAATTTTCCGGTATTCACAGATAGATCACCTATAAGCTCAAATCCCGGCAAGGGTAAAAGCTTGATTTCACCGTCGGCAAATTTGGAAGTCAGGGTCCGGCAGGCAAGATCCGGCCTGCCATTAACTACCATACCGCAGGAGCCGCAGATACCGGCCCGGCAGACAAAATCAAATTGCAGGGAAGGGTCCTGCTCTTCCCGGATTTCATTCAACGCAATAAAAATGGTCATTCCTGGAGCTTCGGTAACTTCATAGGTCACCATACGGGGTTTGTCACCCGGCTTTAAGGGATTGTACCTGAAAATTTGAAATTTTAATATTCTTGCCTGATCACTCATTATTTATACCCCCTGCCGATACGCTCATTTTTACCTTTAAATTTTTCCGGAATGGTTAATGGATTAAGAAGCTCCTGCATCTCATGCC
The DNA here is from genome assembly GCA_024226935.1 of Desulfobacteraceae bacterium. Lineage (GTDB taxonomy): Bacteria > Desulfobacterota > Desulfobacteria > Desulfobacterales > Desulfobacteraceae > NBML01. Next base: position 15,519 of record JAAELK010000581.1, on the reverse strand, counting down.
TGTTGGCACTGGGATTGGCCTTTTGAATCTCTTCAACCTGGGACAGGCGTTTTGGAGTATCCGGATGGTGAACAGTATTGTCCACACCATATCCCCTGGATCCTGGAGGCAGTTCCATCTTCATGACATCCAGATCTTCATAGGAGACTTCAGGCAGATCAGCGGAATCATCCGTCCAGGTGGTAAGAGTTCTTTTTAACCAGTCGCGGTCATTTCTTTCAGGATAGTCTTCTCTTGCGTGGGCACCACGACTTTCAGTCCGAAGCTGCGCCCCATAGGCTACACACTGGGCCATTTTAATCATCTTGGGCACCCGGATAGCTTCCACCAATTCGGGGTTGGACGAAGAAATTTTATTGCGCAGGGCAATATTTTTTGCCCGCTGGTTCAGAACTTTAAGCTCTTCAACCGCCTGTGCAAGATCTTCACCATTCCTGAAAATACCAACCTTATCCATCATGATTTTCTGCATTGCAACTTTCAGTTCAAAGGGATTTTCTCCATAATCTCTGACAAGCAGTTCGGTAATTTTCTTTTCTTCGGCCTTCATAAAATGTTCGATGGTGGATGTGGAAATCTTCAGGGCATTAGCAGCACAATGATCGGCCACATATTCCCCCACAATCATGCCAGCCACAACTGTTTCCGCCACGGAATTTCCACCCAGGCGATTAAATCCATGCATATCCCAGCAAGCAGCTTCACCCGCAGAAAATAAGCCTTTCAAGGTAGGACTTTCACCGGTTGCGCGGGTCCTGACACCACCCATGGAATAATGCTGGGTAGGTCGCACCGGAATATATTCTTTGACCGGATCAATACCCAGAAAATATTCACAGATCTCTTTTACTTCCCTCAGGTTCTTTTCAATGTGTTTGCGACCCAGCAAAGTAATATCCAGCCAGAGATGATCTCCATAACGAGAAGATACCCCTTTTCCTTTCCTCATATGTTCGGTCATGCGGCGGGAAACAACATCCCTGGATGCCAGCTCTTTTTTCTCCGGCTCATAATCGGGCATGAAGCGATAGCCGTCTTTGTCCAGCAATAAACCGCCATCCCCCCTACACCCTTCCGTGGTTAATATACCCACGGGGACAATAGCTGTTGGATGAAACTGGACCGCTTCCATATTTCCCAGAGTAGCCACCCCTGTTTCCAAAGCAATGGCTGTGCCTATCCCTTCTGAGATAACCGCATTGGTAGATACAGAATAAAGACGTCCATATCCACCCGTGGCAATGGTAGTGGCCTTGGCCACATAGGCAATGAGTTCTCCTGTGATAAGATCCCTGACAACGGCCCCATGACAAACTCCGTCTTCATGGATCAAGGCAATGGCTTCTTTTCTTTCATGGACTGGGATTTCCATCTGAATGGCCTTGTTATCCATTGCGTAAAGCATGGTATGACCAGTTCCATCCGAGGTAAAACAGGTTCTCCATTTTTTGGTACCACCAAAATCCCTGGCAGTAATCAGGCCCTGGGCTTCATGGTTTTCCGTAATCGTAACTTTTTCACCATTGATGATAACATCCCGATCCCCCCCCTGGACCCTGGACCAGGGAACTCCCCAGGCAGAAAGCTGGCGAATGGCTTTGGGGGCAGTGTTAACAAACATCCTGGCAACATCCTGATCACAGCCCCAATCGCTTCCCTTTACCGTATCTGAAAAATGGACATCTTCATCATCCCCATTTCCTTTAACACATGCACCAAGACTTGCCTGCATTCCCCCCTGGGCTGCAGCTGAATGGGATCGTTTGGCAGGAATCAAAGAGAGGATTATGGACTCATACCCCCTCTGTTTGGCAGCAATGGCAACTCGTAAACCCGCAAGTCCTCCACCTATAACAAGTGAATCCGTATATATGACTTTCATTTAAATTTTCCTTATCTTAATATAGTTCTTCAACTGGTTACGTATTATCATGGGCAGTATCGGTCGGGTGGGCCTCATCTACCACAGGATGAACCTTTTCAACGGCCGGAGCTTCTACCACTGAAGGGGTATTTATCAATACTCCGTTAACCGGGGGGGCTGTATCAACTGCCGGAACAACGTTTTCTGCCTGACTAGGCTGGGAAGCTATAGTATTAGTTTTATATCTTTCACCCACCTTGGCCCGGTGGTTGATACCGATGATAATAAACACAAGCAAAGCCAACACACCAACGGATAAAAAGAAAATGGTGAGTCTGTTCTTAACTAATTTGAGTTTTTTTCTGGATTCTTTGGCATCTTTTCCCGCAAACCAGCCCCATTTCATACACAGACGGTATATCCCGATGGTGCCATGGAGTTCCACACAAATCAGCAAAATCAGATATAAAAACCACATATTATCGGAAACCACCCGATCTGCAGACAAGTAGGGATCAATACTGCCAGGATGGGTCAGCATGATATACAGATGAACAGATCCCAGAAAAAACATGAGAAAACCGGTGACCACCTGGATATACCAAAGATTAGTATCCATGTGTTTCATCATCTGCATCTGGTCTCTCATGATCCGGTGCTGCTTCCACGAAATAGGAAATTTACGAACCCCAAGCAATGCGTGAATAATAAACAAAGTAAAAATAATAAACACGGCACAAAAGACTGCCAAGGGATATCCATGGCCGGTATTTGAAAGAAAGGATAACTCCATAGTCTTTGCTACAAAATTAAAAGAGCCTTTTCCCAGGAGAATACTGCCCACAAGAAGCATATGCACCCACATGAACAATCCTAGAATCAGACCGGTGCCACTCTGGGCTAAATCCAACCATGCCGGTATTCTGCTCTTTTTTTTATTTGATTCAATAATATAGCTTTCCAACTTAGCCTCCTTAAGGTTACTTAAAATACATCTTTACAAATTCGGCCTATCTGTCCCAGGTTTTCACAAACATGAATTCCATTATCTTTAAAGGCCTTGATTTTTGCCCCGCCTGTACCGCTGGACCCTGAAATAATTGCACCTGCATGGCCCATTCTTCTGCCGGGAGGTGCCGTCAAGCCTGCAATAAAACCAACCACAGGTTTTGTAACATTTGCACTGATATAAGCTGCAGCCTCTTCTTCAGCACTTCCTCCGATCTCACCAACCATGACAATGGCTGTGGTCTCGTCATCATTTTCGAAGGCTGACAATACATCTATGAAATTAGTACCGTTCACAGGATCACCACCGATACCAATACAGGTAGACTGCCCAAGACCTAACTTTGTCAACTGATCAACCACCTCATAGGTAAGAGTGCCTGATCTCGAAACAACACCGATGCTTCCTTTTTTGTGGATATTGCCAGGCATGATACCGATCTTACATTCTCCCGGCGTGATAATCCCCGGACAATTAGGCCCGATGAGCCGGCATTTTTTGGTGGCCAGAAAATTTTTCACCTTTACCATATCCAAGATGGGAATGCCTTCGGTGATAGCCATAATAAGCTCCACACCTGCATCGGCCGCTTCCATGATGGCATCAGCTCCAAATGGCGGTGGAACAAAAATCAGGGAAGCTGTGGCCCCGGTTTCTTTTACTGCCTGGGCCACGGTATTAAATACCGGTACTTCATCCATTTTCTTTCCACCCTTACCTGGGGTGACCCCGGCAACAACACGGGTACCGTACTCAATACATTGTCTGGTATGAAAACTGCCTTCATTTCCGGTAATTCCCTGGACCAGAAGCGTTGTGTCCTTATTTACAAATATACTCATAATTATCTCCTAGTTAACAGCAGCGGCTATCTTCTCAGCCGCATCGGAAAGGTCGTTGGCACTTATCAAATCCAACCCGGCATCGGCCAGGATTTTCTTTCCTTCATCCACATTTGTACCTTCCATGCGAACCACCACCGGAATGTTGATACCGGTTTTTCTGGCAGCATCCACCACTCCCTGGGCAAAAATATCACATCTCAAAATACCGCCGAAAATATTGATGAGTACAGCTTTTACCTTCTCATCGGCCAGGATAATCCTGAAGGCATTTTCCACCTGTTCAGAACTGGCTCCGCCCCCTACATCCATGAAATTTGCCGGAGTGGCGCCAGCATTTTTAATAATGTCCATGGTGGCCATGGCAAGGCCTGCACCATTGACAATATTGCCCACATTTCCATCCAAATTGATATAGTTCAGATTAAACTTGGATGCTTCCATTTCCATGGGATCTTCTTCGGAAGGATCCAAAAGCGCTAAAATCTCTTTATGCCGATAAAGAGCATTTGAATCAAAATCCACCTTGGCATCCAAAGCCAGAACCTCATCGTCTGCGGTGAGTATCAGGGGATTGATTTCCACCATGGAGCTGTCATAATCAACAAACATCCTATAGAGATTAGACAAAAGCCCGGAAAAAGATTTCATGGCGGCCATAGGCAAGCCCAGACCAAAGCCTACTTCCCGAATCTGATATCCCTGGATACCCATTAGAGGATCCACATAAACCTTTATGATTCTTTCAGGAGTTTTTTCCGCCACTTCCTCGATATCCATGCCCCCGTCCCGGCTGGCCATGATAACAATGGATGCAGTTGCCCGATCCACAAGCAGACTTAAGTACAGCTCCCGTTCAATTTTCTGACCGGCCTCAACCAACAGTTTTTGTACAAGTTTGCCTTCCGGACCCGTCTGATGGGTCACCAGGGTCATGCCAAGAATCTGGGAAGCCAGAGTATCTGTTTCTTCCAGGGAAGCAGCTAATTTAACACCCCCGCCTTTTCCCCTGCCGCCGGCATGGATCTGAGCTTTGACCACCACAGGAAAGCCGCCCAGTTCTCCGGCTATTTTTTTTGCCTCTTCCACAGAAAAAGCCACTCTTCCCTCAGGTACTGGAACTTTGTATTTTCGAAACAAGTCCTTTGCCTGATATTCATGTATTTTCATCTATCATTCCTTAAATAATTAATTAATTATAAATATGACAGCAGATGTTCAGCCGCAACTGAAGGGGATATTTTTTCATTTTCCACCTGCCTTGACACAAGGGGGATCTGTTCTTTTATCCTCTTGTTATTTTTAAACCGCTGTTTCAGACCTTCCTCCACCAGTGCCCACATCCACTCCAGAGATTGTTTTTGGCGTCTTTGATCAAATTCTTTGGTGTCTTTGAATTTTTTCCTATGTTCCAACACAATCTCCCAGACACCTTTGGTTCCCTGTTCAATCACAGAAGAACAGGTTAAAACCGGTGTATGCCAGGTAGGTGTTTCAGAAGCAATAAGGTGCATGGCAAGTTCAAGACTTTTTTGTGCCTTTTCAACTGCAAGCAGATTACTGCCGTCGGCCTTGTTAATAACAATGGCGTCAGCCAGCTCCAACACCCCTTTTTTAATACCCTGGAGTTCATCACCTGCCCCTGCTATCATCAGGACCAGAAAGAAATCCACCATGGAAGCCACCCGGGTTTCAGACTGCCCTACCCCAACGGTTTCCACTAGGATTACATCAAAACCCGCAGCCTCACAGACCAACATGGTTTCCCGGGTCCTAACCGCAACACCACCCAGGGTTTCCCCGGCTGGAGACGGACGGATAAATGCATTCTTATGGGCAGATAATCTTTCCATACGGGTTTTATCCCCAAGGATGGAGCCACCGCTGCGCTGACTTGTGGGGTCCACCGCAAGAACTGCCACCCTGTGACCGGCATCGGCAAGGTAGATCCCCAGATTCTCAATAAATGTACTTTTCCCAACCCCGGGAACACCGGTGATTCCCAAGCGAACACTCTTACCTGTCAGGGGGAGAATTTTTTCAATTACCCTTTGAGCCACCCGTTGATGGGCAGAAAGGTTACTCTCGATCAGGGTCACTGTTTTTGCAATCATGCGCCGGTTATTATCCAGGATACCCTGGAACAATAAATCCGGATCATCAACTACCATAATTCCATACACCTATTTTTTTATGCACCAAACCTTTTAAGCCCCAATGCTATTTAGAGTCTTATTAGCCGAATCAGTTACTACAGTACCGGGACCAAAGATATCCGATGCACCAGCTTGTCTTAAAAAATCATAATCACCCGGAGGGATTATACCGCCAACGACCACTTTAATATCAGAAGCACCCTGCTTTTTCAACTCTTCAATCACCTGAGGAACTAAAGTCTTATGACCAGCTGCAAGGCTTGATACCCCCACCACATGGACATCATTTTCAATGGCCATCTTGGCAGCTTCTGCCGGAGTCTGAAACATGGGTCCCAGGTCCACATCAAATCCGAAATCGGCATAGGCGGTTGCAATAACCTTGACTCCTCGATCATGACCGTCCTGGCCCATTTTTGTTAAAAGAATTCTGGGTCTGCGGCCGTTTTTCTTTTCAAAATCCTTGGTCCGTTTTCTCAAAGCCGCAATAATTTGCGGGTCAGAACTTTCCGCATACACCCCGGAAATACATTGGGAAGTAGCCACAAACCGATTAAAAACCGCTTCCATGGCATCACAAATTTCACCTACAGTTGCCCGGGCACGAACAGCAGGTAAGCAGGCCTCCAAAAGATTCCCGCCGTTTTTACAGGCATTTGTAATATCATCCAGAGTCTTTTGAACCAGGGTATTATCCCGGTCTTTTTTAATCTGGTTCAATCTTGCAACCTGCTCATCTCTGACATCTTCCGAAACTTCTCTTACCGGAATAGGTGTTTCATCTTCAATCTTATATTTATTGACTCCCACAATCACGTCTTCACCCTTATCAATACGGGCCTGGCGCATGGCAGCCACTTTTTCTATCCTCATTTTCGGCATGCCGGATTCAATGGCTTTGGCCATCCCACCTAAATCCTCAACCTCTTTCAAGATCACCCTGACTTCATCAATAATTTTCTGGGTCAGACTTTCCACATAATAAGAACCTCCCAAAGGATCCACCACATCACAGATATGGGACTCTTCCTGGACCAAAATCTGGGTATTTCTAGAAATCCTGGCAGAAAGCTCAGTGGGAAGCCCTACTGCTTCATCAAAGGAATTGGTGTGCAGGCTCTGGGTTCCGCCCAAAACTGCTGACAAACATTCCAGGGTAGTCCTTACAACATTGTTGTAAGGATCCTGCTGGGTCAAACTCCAGCCGGAAGTCTGACAATGGGTTCGAAGCATTTTAGATTTAAGATTTTTAGGATTAAACTGATCCATGAGTTCCGACCAGAGCAATCTGGCTGCTCTCAACATTGCAATATCCATGAAAAAATTCATGCCGATGCCAAAAAAGAAAGAAAGCCTGGGAGCAAAGTCATCAATACCAAGACCGTTTGCCATGGCAGCTTTGACATATTCTAGCCCATCCGCCAGGGTAAAGGCAGTCTGGAGAACCGAATCAGCACCGGCTTCCATGATATGGTAACCGGAAATACTGATGGTATTAAATTTGGGCATATTTGCCGAGCAAAACCCAATGATATCTGAAATAATTCTCATGGAAGGCACCGGCGGATAAATATATGTATTCCGGGTCAGGTACTCCTTAAGAATATCATTCTGAATAGTTCCCATGAGCTTATCATGGGCAACACCCTGCTCTTCTGCGGCCACAATATATCCAGCCAGGATAGGCAAAACAGCCCCGTTCATGGTCATGGAAACCGACATCTGGTCCAGGGGAATCTGGTCAAAAAGAATTTTCATATCTTCAACCGAATCTATGGCAACCCCGGCCTTTCCAACATCCCCTGTTACCCGGGGATGATCAGAGTCATATCCTCTATGGGTGGCAAGGTCAAAGGCGACAGAAAGACCTTTCTGGCCTGCAGCCAGATTTTTTCGATAAAAGGCATTGGACTCTTTGGCGGTTGAAAAACCCGCATACTGACGAATGGTCCAGGGGCGACCCGCGTACATGGTAGCCTTGGGACCTCTGACAAAGGGTTCACATCCCGGCAGGTTGTCAATAAACTCTACATTTTCCAAATCCTTGGATGTGTATAGGGGTTTGACATCAATCCCCTCGGGGGTTTTTTTAGTAAGTGCTTCAAGGGGTTTACCCCTCAACTCTTTAGTTGCAAGTTCTTCCCATTTTTTCATATCAGACATTTGAGACATGATTATACTCCGGTCTAAATTTAATAATTATTAGCGTAAACAGCTGTTTTTTTTGAAGTAAAATATTGGAGCTATTAGTTTTCTTATCTTTCACACAATTCCACAAGAACACCGCCCGTTGCCTTGGGGTGCAAAAAGGCAATTTTAGCCCCTCCCGCTCCCATTCGCGGTGTCTGATCAATGAGTTGAACCCCTTTTTCCTTGAGTTCCGCCAAAGCTTTGTCAATATTTTCCACCCGGAAGGCAACATGTTGAATGCCTTCACCTTTTTTTTCAATATACTTAGCCACAGGCCCATCATCGGAAGTGGATTCCAAAAGTTCCACTTCACTTTCTCCCACCGGCAAAAAGGCCGTGGTCACTTTCTGGGCTTCTACAGTTTCAGTACCCTCCAAGGTTAACCCCATGGCGTCCATCCAAAAGTTTTTCTTTTCATCAATACTTGAAACAGCCACGCCTATGTGGTCAATCTTTAATATTTTCATCTCACATCTCCATATTTAATCATTCTAACTATAACCGTAATCATTATCTATAGTTGGTTCAAATGATGAAAGTCAACCATAAACTGATTGGAATCATTTAAAAAGCATACACTAAAATAATGAAAAACCTGGAATTAATAAAGTTTACAAATTTTTGTATTCCCGATATTAAGGACGATACAGATGCGCCATGTAACCAGCAATGATTTTTTCCGGAACAAGACCCAGAAAAAGAGCATAGGATTTCAAAAAGCCCTTCAGATATATTAGAGATGGTAATTTGCTTTGACAATTTTCTTCGATTGCCTCAAGAATACTCACACTGACCCTGGTGACTTCAAACATATCCATAAGTTCGATATGAAGTGCTTTACGCAAAGACTTCAAGTCCTGTCCGGAAATCAATTCTTTTAATTGAATCTCCTCCATCAAAGCCCTTATTTTTTTTTCTCTGACTTTTGTTTTTATTTTTCTATTTACAACCTTGTCTTCCTGGGGCAATGTTGCCTGGAAAATCGGAACCGAATTTTTTGCATTGTCCCGGAGCAGCATTTCCGGGACTATCCTGCCCGACTCCAATAACAACCTATCATATGCCTTTCTTTTTTCTCCATCACCCAGGATTTGAAATGCAAGTTCAACCTGGGCCAATATTTTTTCCCTTTCCAATGGTGTGAACAACGAATAAGTACTTAAAGAATCCATATCATAAATGGATAAAAGCTCCTTATAGGCTTTCCGAAGATCATAAAAAGAAGCGTTGGCAGGAACTTCAAGGATTTCATAATAGGTATGGTCATTAATGGGAATCATAATACCAACTCTTTTGGAAGTTTAATATTCTGGATGGAAATACTCCGGGCAATACGAGCTAGATCATTAGCTGTCCTGGCATAGGAAAATTTCGTAATAAAAATTTTTCTCATCAATATGGAATCATGGATTTTCTCATCAAATCGAATATTCCCCAGAAAAGTAAATTTTGAATAAAAATGCCGATTACAGACCTTTTCAATCTTACTGCCAAGAAGTGGATCATCATTTTGACGCAATTGATTAACCACAAACCTGAAATGAAAATCACTTAATTTTTCTTTTAACAGCACCCCTTTTTCAGCATCTTGCTTGGTAACGGCATTAATGATACGAAAAGACTGATCCATGGTATTCCCGGAAAAATCCAGGTGGCGGGTTACCCGCTTAAATGTATCTTGTTTCAAGGTTTTTTTTATAACCCTGAAATAAACCGCCTTGATAAAATTAAATACATTTTCAATGGATGTGGGTTCGGATGTGCAGATAAAAACCCCCTGATTGGATGTAAGAAAAAAATCAAGCATATTAAAATTAGTACCGGCCCCCAGATCCATGAGCACATAATCATAATCAAGTTTTTGGATGGCACGGATAATCTTTTGTTTTTGGGCATTGGGCAAATTGGCTACTTCGGTCAGGCAATTTTTAGAACTGATAAAAAACAGATTGGGAATTGTTGTGGGTACGATCACCTCTTCGAGGCGATTGATACTCTTGTCTAAAAAGCGTTCCAACCCCCAGCCAACATCTGTCTGCCCGATAAAGGTATGCAGGTTGGATGCACCCAGATCCAGATCAACCAACACAACACGCCTTCCCTGCCGGGCGAGCAAAACTCCCAGATTGGCAACTATCATGCTTTTGCCAATTCCACCCTTGCCACCACCTACAGGATATATCTGTGTCTGTTTAATGAGTCATTCCTTTATTGGGATGATGATGATTAATTTATCGCAAAAAAGGTGCGATGTGTCAAGCAATCCCCGCAGAACCCAAGATCAGAATATCAACATTTATCTGCCCCGGACTCCTCTTCTCTGAGCACCCGTCTCAACACCTTACCAACATTAGATATAGGAATTTCATCTCGAAACTCAATTTGTTTAGGTCTTTTATAACCCGCCATATTTTTCCTGCAAAACTCTTTTATTTCTTCAAGGGTGGCGTTCTGGCCCTCTTTCAATTTTATAAATGCCTTTACAGATTCTCCACTTTTTTCATCGGCAACTCCCACAACAGCGGCAAGCTCCACCTTAACGTTTGTGTAAAGAATATCCTCAATCTCCCTGGGATAAACATTAAATCCTCCCACGATAATCATATCTTTTTTACGATCTGTGATGGTGATATATCCATCTGCATCGATCCTACCGATATCACCAGTGAGGAAATAGAGATCCCCTTCAATCTGTCGAAAAACCTCTTCATTTGCATCGGATCTTTTCCAATAACCTTTCATTACCTGGGGTCCACACACTGCGATCTCGCCATCTTCTCCCCGGGGTAATTCCCGGGTGCCGTTTTCAAGATCCATAATTTTTACCATCGTTCCCGGCAATGGAAAACCGATAGAACCGATTTTTCTTGTTTTCCGGTTAGTGGGATTGCTGGTTACCACAGGAGAGGTCTCTGTCAGGCCGTAACCCTCAAAAATAATGGCACCGGTTTTTTTTTCAAACTGCCTGCATACTTCAGGAGGCAAAGGCGCACCACCGGAAAAACAAGCAACTAAAGAGGACAAATCATACCGGTGTAAATGAAGATGATTAGCAAAGGCTACAAAAATCGTCGGCACCGCCGGCATGATCGTAGGCTTATATTGTTGAACCATTTTAAGAACCTGTGTAAACGATGGTTTGCCGGCCCTGGGATCGGGTATGCATATAAGCTTACTTGCCGACATGACAGAAAAAAGCAGCGCACAGGTAATACCAAAACTGTGATACCAGGGTAAAACCCCCAGGAATGTATGATATCCACCTTGAATCATTTTTCCCGGCTCTTTACCGTCTTCCTGGTCAAAAAGGCCGGTTTCATACAAACCCATCACATTATAGGTAAAATTGGTATGGCTGAGCTCTGCCCCTTTAGGCACCCCGGTGGTACCACCGGTATAGAGCATGACCGCAGTATCCTCCGCGGGGTTTATTTCAACGGGGGGAAAATCAGGGCTGGAAGCTACAACAATATCATCAAACATCAAATGCCCCGGGTCATGTTTGTCAGCTCTAGGTATTTTCCCAAGAAGCCCGCCCAAAAATGCTTTAAATTTAGGCAAATAAGATTTTATATTACAAACCACAACCGTTTCCACCTGGGTATTTTTAACGGCATCAACAGTATTTTTATAAAACCCGGGATGGTCCATACAAAAAACCATCTTTGACTCCGAATCTTTTAACTGATAATTGAGTTCTGTTACAGTGTAAACCGGGTTACAATTTACACATACGGCGCCAATCTTCAAAATTCCAAACAAGATTTCAGGAAACTGGGGTAAGTTGGGAAGAAATATGGCGACCTTATCTCCTTTTTTAATACCTTTTCCCCCAAGAAAATTGGCGATTCTGTCGGCAGTATCCTTTACCTGGGCAAAGGTTTTTGTGGCTCCATTAAAAATAGTAAAAACATTATCGGGATAATTTTGGGCTGCATCATCCAGAAATTTAAATACAGGAAAATGGTAGTCAGTTACGGTGCGCGAAACATTTTTTGGCCAGAAAGGGGTTTCCCAGATTATCTCATTCATCTTCTTTCCTCCTTTTTATCCAAGCAACTGAAAAACAAAGAGCTTGCATTCCCTTATAATGATCCATTCGATTACTATGGTCATAATATTTTTTTTATAATTTAAACCCTTATCTTTGACAACACTTTGTCCAACATGTAATTTCCGGTATCCTGCGAATCAATAAATCTTTTCTGAAAAGATTTTTATCTATTATTTTACTGGTGTCAATGGTTATACTGATAAAATAATTCTTCAGCAATTCAAATAAAACAGACAGCCACATTCCTGTTTCCGCAGTGAATGGCACTACAAGCCTTACCCCTGCCTCTAACTTGGTCTATTAATACTAAGAATTTATATTCGATCGGTTGACCGCGCGCGTGCAACCCGGTAGAGTATGTTCAAGCGCATGTTATGGGTTTTCTTTTATTAATTCATTGTAGTAAAGTTCTAACAATTGTTCATCTGCGAAATCTGCACCTTCATCAATAGAAGTAAAATTAGAAGGGGCTGACCAAGTTTCAAGAATTCGACATTTGTTATGCCAATCTGTTGCACCAATAATTATTTCCTCCCGGGTACTTTTAGTTAATTCTATCACCATTAATTTGATGAGGATGAAGACGGTCTGCTCAACAGATTTGAGCTTAAGTCCGTAATGGACGATGCAGGATTTGCACTGCCGTCGCAGCAGATTGCTGCGACAAAGGAGGCCCAGAACGGGGGCAGTAACTTGTTCCAAACCAATGACGAATCCCTGGTGGATCAGCTTTTGGAATACTTGAAAACCCAGTCCGGGGATCTGGATATAACGGCCTAAACCTCGGGCGTTTCCAGGCCGTCAGCACCTGGAAAAGGTTTCCTTCATGGATGACACAAAAGACTCGGGTAATATAAAACCTTTGCTTTTTTTCCCAAAAGAAACGCCCCAAATCGTTGTCATCCCCTGGCCTGATACGAGAAATTTTTTGAATCCGTTTCCTGAAAAATAAAAAAAGTCATTGACTATAGAAAATAAAAAAGGGTATAAACCAATCTTTCATATGAACAAGTGCTCACATGAACACATATTAAAGATGGAGGGTTTATGACTGAAGAACCTTGTTGTGATCAGGATGAAATAAAAAAAGATATGCCAGACGACGACATGAATGTGATGGATATTTATAAAATGAGTTTGGAACACCTTAAGGAAAAGAGATAAGCATATGCGTAACAATGATATTGATAATTTACCCCCGGATCAATGCGGGTGCGGGTGCACAAGCGTCCAGGACAAAGCGGCAGTTGGCATCCTCAAACCGATCCACAAATATGATCCCCTTTCTGGTGATAATGCCCAGGGTCCTGCCGGTGCCAAGGGCGGCCTGGCTGCCCTGGACAATATCGGCTGCGATTGCGGAAGCGCTGCCTGCAGCACCCCGGCAGCGTATGCGCCTGGCTTTGATGGGGCAGGTCAGACCAGAGTTGGAAAATATATAGGCTATGGTAAAGAGAACTGGGAGCTTCTCCTGTCATTTCTCGTATTTTTCTACGGATTGTTCTCTGGCCTTGAAAATATGTCCAGATTCTTTGTGTTTGCCTTTGCCTATATCCTCATCGCCAGAGATGTTTTTGCCGATGCTGTCCAGGGGTTGTTTAAAGGCAGGATGCTGGATGAAAATTTTTTGATGGGGATCGCATCTTTGGTTGCCTTTGCCATTGGGGAGTACGCCGAAGCTGTCGCTGTGATGCTGTTTTTCCAGGTGGGGCAGATGGCCGAGCACTATGCCCTGAGCCGATCCAAAAAATCCATCTCAGCCCTTCTGGACATTAAATCTGAGTTTGCCAATATCAAGACCCCCTTTGGGGTGAAAAAGGTAAATCCCGATGATGTCAGCATCAACGACATCATCGTGGTAAAAGCCGGAGAAAAAATTCCCCTGGACGGTACCGTTATAGCGGGAAACACTAACCTTGATACATCAGCCATTACAGGAGAGTCCCTACCCGCAGCCGTTCAAAAGGATTCTGTGGTATACAGCGGATCTATAAATCTTTCGGCCGTCATTGAGATCCGGGTGGAAAAAGATTATGCCAGTTCCACAGTATCAAAGATTCTTGAACTGGTGGAGAAAACCAATCAGAACAAGGCAAAAACCGAAAAATTCATCAGCCGGTTTGCAAAGGTGTACACCCCCACTGTGGTGGCAACCGCTGTCCTGATAGCAGTCTTTCCCACGCTTTTACTGGCTGAACCCTTTGCCAAATGGATATACCGGGCAGCGATCTTTCTGGTTGTATCCTGTCCCTGTGCCCTGGTCATATCCGTGCCCTTGGGGTATTTCGGGGGGATCGGCGGGGCTGCAAAAGCTGGCATCCTAATCAAGGGCGGCAACTATCTTGAGGTGTTAAAGAATGTGGGGGCAGTAGTATTTGACAAGACCGGCACCCTGACTAAGGGAAATTTTAAGATAGACCGCATTGACACCATGAACAGTTATACCAAAGAGGAGATCCTATGCATCAGCGCCCACCTGGAAGGATTCTCCAACCATCCCATTGCAAAAGCCATATCGGATAAATATTCTGCCGTAATCAATGAAGATGATGTTAAGGAGATAAAAGAACTGCCCGGAAAGGGTGTGAAAGGCCTGTTCCAAGGCAGCCATGCCATCATCGGAAACCAGGCCATGATGGATGAATTCGGGGTGAAAGTTCCCCTTCGCAACGACCAGGGAACCATTTTGTTCCTTGCCGTTGACAAGGTACTTTCCGGCATCCTATCCATCACCGATGAGATCAAGCAAGGGTCGGCCAAGGGGATTGCGGAACTCAAGGAGGCCGGGATCGAACAGGTGGTTATGCTCACCGGGGACAGGGACAATATTGCCCAAAGCATAGCCGAAAAACTGGGCATCACCCGGGTATATTCCCAACTTCTTCCCCATGAAAAAGTGGAGAAGCTTGAAGAGGTCATGGAAAACGTAGGAAAAAAGCAGGTGGTGTTTGTGGGGGACGGCATCAATGATGCTCCGGTTTTAAGCCGGGCTGATGCCGGCATTGCCATGGGAGCCCTGGGGTCGGACGTTGCCATTGAAGCGGCAGATGTTGTTCTCATGACCGATGAAATAACAAAAGTGGCTGAAATCATACGAATATCAAAATTCACAAGCCAGATCATCTGGCAGAATATTGTCCTGGCCCTTGGTGTGAAAGCGGTAATCATGGTTCTCGGCACCGTGGGCATTGCAAATATGTGGATGGCGGTGTTCGGGGATGTGGGGGTGGCCATCATCGCCATCATTAACTCAGGTAGAGCCATATATTTTTCAAAAAGCACTGGCTAATGTAATCAGGCTAATGAATAAAACTATAACAGGTCTTGCAGGCCGGGCTTTGGCCCGGCCTGCAAGACCTGATTCTTATTTTTTTTTGTTAAACATCAATTCAGTTATCCTTTAG
>JAAELK010000580.1 GCA_024226935.1 Desulfobacteraceae bacterium | reverse complement strand
TTCAACAGGGCCTTTGGAAGGAACCAATAACAAAATTAAAACTATGAAAAGGCAGGCCTATGGATATCGTGATTTTGAATTTTTCAAATTGAAGCTTTTTGATCTTCATAGAAAAAAGTACGCGTTAATCGGATGAACCTTTATGAAGGCCAACAAGGGAAATCACAATTCGCTTCTTTTATCTCAAAGATTTTAATAGAAACAAATTCATCCGCCGGAAGAGCTTTAATTGCCCTAAAAACAGCTAAGGGTGCCCTCCCCCTTTCTTTATTTGCTAAAGCTTCTGGTACGGCAACAAATTCCAAATCCAAGAAACATACTCCCTATAAGAAGGTCTTATCCCAGTTAAAGGAGCTTGATTTAGCACATATCACGCCCAGTAGTTCGAATGAGGAAATTGTATGTCTTCATGGCATGGCAGATATTCCAAGTCTCCAACAGGCAACATTTTTAGTTGAAGATATCGTGTTGTCAATTGTCAAGCAATGGATCGCAAACTTAGGTCTGGGTTCATTCAATAAAATTACAACAAGGGAAGAAAGTCCAACTTACGGAATTTTTGCATGGGATATAGTCAGCCCAAGCTATGTTAATGGGCTTGTGAAATATACAAACGGAGAGGTTAAAAACGGATTTCTTGTTGGCGACATTATATTAAATAAACAAATTACAGTTGAACGACTTAAACCGTTTTTTTACAAAATAGATAGTCTGAATCATCAAAGAAACATTCGGCCATTTATTGCGCTAATTATTGCAGAATATTTCGACAGTGATTCGCTTAAGCAATTACGAAAAAGAGGAGTAATTATAGCTAACCCTAAAACAATTTTGGGTAAAGAAAATGCAGAATTATTACAATCTCTTATTAAATCAATTGATAACGCAACAAAAACTATAAAAGAGAATCCTGATGAACTATTTGGAATTATAAAAAAAATAAGTAAAATCGAAGGCGCTTCCTTGAATCTTCGATCTGTTGTTCTTGACTTTATTATTGCCCGACTTTACTCCATTCAAGGTTTCAATTGTGACCTTCGGCATAAAATCATAACCAAACAAGGTTATCGGTCTGAAATTGATGTAGTTGCTTCTAGGGCTGAAAGTATTGTTTGCATTGAGGGAAAAGCTGTAGCTCCTGGAAATAAAGTCAAAAAAATTGAAATAGAGTCCTGGATTGAAAAATCTTTTCCACGAATAAAAAACTGGCTTAATGAAAGCGAGCACTGCTATAAAGTAAAAAAAATGGAGTTTTATTCATCTACTGATTTTAATGATGAGGCTCTAATATTAATAAAAGAAATTGAGGCGAAATATAGAAAAATACAGATCAAATTTTTAAACTCCACTGACATCTTAAAAGAATTGAAACGACTAAAACAGAAGTCACTGGTCGAAATATTTAAAGAACAATTCACGTAGCTAAGAATTTAATGATTTAACAAAAAGGCTATCGGGATAGGACTCCCCATTACTGAGGAGCCCTCCCACACCAACTGGCATAACGATCGGGACCTCGGCGGTTCGGCTAATCAGGCAGATTAATTTCCGGGCAGGTATAAACCAAGATCAAAAAAATATTTATTCGGCAAAGCAACAATCAACATATACCGGATGAACCAAAATGATAGATCTTTAAAGAAGAAAAATTGTTATGAAATTAATTGAATGGGAAGTCAATGAAGATGACTACCAGGAGCAGATTATAATCCCCGAAGCTATAGAAAACATACTGAAGTTTAAAAACAAGTCATGATTCAACAGACAACCCAAATTCCCATCTCCTCAATTATCCTTGATGAAGATATTTCGTATGAATCGTCTTGGTATCCCCCAGGACAGGATTGCAAAGCGCTTGGGGATAGACCAGAAGACAATTCATAATCATTTAGGAAAAATGCCAGTACTGGCAAATCTC
>JAAELK010000579.1 GCA_024226935.1 Desulfobacteraceae bacterium | reverse complement strand
GCAGTGGCTTTGCCATCTGTACGGCTCAATGTTACTCAATACTCTAAGTTGTCCCCACAACGAATGAGTAAGGAGTAACGAATGAGCCGATTCCAAAAGCTATCACAGACAATATGGCATTGCCAATACCATATTGTCTGGGTTCCCAAATACCGATTCAGAATTTTGAATGGTGAGGTTGGCCGGGAGGTTGTAAACTGCATCAGGGCCTTTTCAGAGCAAAAGGGTTGTGAGATTGTTGAGTTGAATGTTCAAATTGATCATGTTCATTTGCTGGTGAAGGTGCCTCCGAAGATTTCAATTTCAGACTTCATGGGGATATTGAAGGGGCGAACAGCAATCAGGGTGTTTAATAAGTTCAAGCGTTTAAAAAACAAACCCTATTGGGGTAACAAGTTTTGGGCTCGTGGATACTGTGTAGACACGGTTGGTTTGGATTCTGAAATGATACGAAAATATGTGAAGTATCAAGAACAAAAAGAAAAACGGACGGAGCAACGAGATTTGTTCAGTTCATATTAATTCGGGACAGCTTCCCTTGCCCCCTCAGGGGGCAAGGCAGACTTATCCCCTTTTAGGGGTTAACTCAAGGCCTGGCCCTTTGGGCCAGGATATTTACAAATCTTGCCCTATAGATTTCCCATTTACGCTCCCACTTTCCAAGTATCAATCGGCAGCCCAAAATGTTGAACTGTAGAGTTAAGTCTGATCCAGTATTTGAGTTCATTTTTATTCTCAATAATCAACAGCACTCCCGCCCTTTTTCCGGTTTGCATTGAGTAATAAAGGGCCTGGCCTATGGCTTCATAGAATTTTCGTGCAAAATCGACTTCAATGGCGTGGGTATCGGTCAGGCAGTCGCACCGGGTTTTATCGGGTAGTCGGTATTCGGTTTGTCCCTTCTGTTTGGCACACCATTTGTTTTGATACCATTTTTCAGGGTGAATGTGTTTTGCGTAGGCTATGGTTGGAATAAACAGGAGGAGTAGGCATAGTGTTATTGGTGCTGTTCTTGTTGTTTTTTTCATGGAATGAATTCGCTTTCTATGGGGCAGTGTGGATATATTTTTTCGACATGAACTTTGAGTACCATAGGAAAAACACAATGTAAACAATCATGATCAAGATAAGACTACACGGGTCATAAATTGTCTTTTCTCAGTATCTTTTAAGTTCGCTCGTGTTTGGTTTAAAAAATACTTTATTTCCGGTGTGATTTTAATTAGCTGCCTGAGTCATCCATTGTGTCAGTTATGTGTTAATCAGAAGCAGCATTTTTCTTCCTGATATTTTTGATATTAAACATTATGGCTACAGAGATAATGAGTGCAACAATGAAAAAACCTACAAATACATACAGAGTATTACCATAATTACCGGTGGTATCTTTGATGTAAGCTATGATCATGGGTCCCACTAATCCTGCCATTGCCCAAGCAGTCAAAATGTACCCGTGGATAGCACCTAATTGTTTGATGCCAAAAATGTCACCAATATAAGCTGGAATCGAAGAAAAACCACCTCCATAACAACTCATGATGTAAAAAATCAGTATTTGAAATAAAATGATACTTGTCGTCGTTGGTAATAAATAGAAGGCAACAATTTGTGTGGCGAAAAATATAACGTAAACCACAGGTCTTGTAAAATAATCAGAGATACTTGCCCAAACAATCCTGCCTATACCATTAAATATTCCCATAACACCAACTGCTGAAGCGGCAGCCAGCGCTGTAATACCTGTTGTTTCCTGAAGGAGTGGAGAAGCCACACCAATGACTGCAATGCCGCAAGTGACGTTTATAAAGAGCATGAACCAGAGTCCATAAAATCTGCCAGTCTTGATTGCCTCCTCTCTGGTCAAATCGGATAAGTCCTTCTTGATTTTTTTTGTGTGTTCTTGAATGGCCTGCTTTAATCGTTTTGGCATATAGCCCTCGGGTGGAGGCGCAAGATAACGTGCAGCAGAAAACATAACTATAAAATATATGCTTCCTAAAATAAAAAAAGTGACGGGGATGCTTGTCACATCAATTAGCAATTTAATGGCAGGGCCAGAAATAGCCGAGGCAAAACCAAAGCCCATGATTGCCATACCTGTTGCCATACCCCTCCTATCAGGAAACCACTTAACTAAGGTGGAAACGGGTGCAATATAACCTATGCCTAATCCACAGCCACCCAAAACACCATAAGTTAGATATAATGCTGCTTTGGACTCCAGTAGTATGGCAACACCCGCACCAATAGTGCCTAAGCCAAAAAGAACGGCTGCTATTGAAGCAGATACTCTGGGACCTGTAGCCTCCACGAATCTACCCATTACTGCCGCAGATAAACCCAGAAAGAAGATAGCTACTGAAAAAGCGGTGGTAACCTCTGTTAAAGTCCAGTTCATTTCTGCCTGTATGGGTTTGGTATAAATGCTCCAAGCATATACCGAGCCTATACAAATGTGTATGCAGACACCACTCAATGCTATTAACCAGCGATTTTTTTGAATTACTTCTTTTTGCATAAAGTACCTCCGAAAATAAATTTTCTATAGGAATTGCTTTGACGAAAAGCCTCCTAAAATATGCTCTGACGAGATTTTTATAATACTGGATTATGGACAAAATATCTTCATATTATATATAGGATTCAGGGCCAGGGCAAGTAACTTCTATAAAATTTCGTACAATAGTAAAAAATCTTCTTTGATCCAACTGGAATCATCATACCATTACTTCCGTAAATGTTGAGCCAACTTTATCCATGGTATTTTCTGCATTGAATTTGAAGTATGATTTTTTTTCACGTTTTATTAGTAGAAGCTTTATATATATGTTGAGTCATATATAGTTGATTACTATTTACAACAGAAAATTTAATTGATACAAGTCGATCCTTAGAAAATTAGTAATTATTGTAAATGTAGAATAATAGTTTCGCATCATGAGGAAAAAAAATGAGTATTTCACGTAATAGTACTATTTCAACACTAATTATCCTGTTGCTTTTTGCGGGTTGTGCTTCTAATCCAAGTATTACCTCTCTGCGTCCAGAACAGCGTGCACGGCTAAATACAATTAAAATTTTTAAAAGAGGCGTTAACAGACCTTATAAAATCCTCGGTTCTGTAGAGGGACTTTCTTGTCGTCGCAATGCACATCAAAGGAAGGCGCCCACTAAACATGAGGCGATTGAGGGAGTAAGGTTAGAAGCGGCTATTCTTGAAGCAGATGCCGTGATTAATACAGCTTGCCAGGTTAATTCTGAACCTGACTGGAGAAACAATTGTTGGTCTTCTGTTGTGTGTGTTGGTGACGCGATAAAATATAAAAATTAAAAATTGCTAAACAAATGAACGACAAAAGTGCTTGGTTGTTGATGCCCTAACGATTAAAAAAAATTATATCACAAAAATCCAACAAGATGTCATTAATAAACAATATGAGAACTAAGGATTAATTTGGATGCAAATTTTAGATAGGTACGTAAGTTTTTCCAAAGAAAATGACAGACGTTGTGTGTCTGGGATCAATGTTCAACAACAACTATGTGTCTATATTCGCTTGCCTTTCAGGTATAATTTCTCGTTAAAGCTTGTAGCTCTGCCATTGCTATCATGCTATGGAGCTATATATCTATTTAAAAATGCAGCAGGAAAAACAACTGGTGTATCAATGCACCATGCTGTATCTGGAAGATTGCACATGGATAAAACGCCTTTGGCTGTTAACAAAAAAGCTCGCCTGGTAACGAACTCTGAATTAAAATATACCAAAGTGATACTCGGCAATCCAAATGATATAGACCGTCGAGAAAAGCAATTTCTTAAAACTGAATGGGAGAAAAAGTTAATACCGCAGGGTATTACAGATATTATAGTTTATCCATCTACCACAATTTTTTCAGTCGATAGTGAATTACATTATGGCAGTTCCAGAATGGGTGATATCAGAGTGATGGATGAATATGGTTCTTTTTATCCTAATTTTGATGCTGTCGTTGATGCAGAAAAGATTTTACGATCTCAGTCCAATTCCTACATAAAAAAGAAAGAACAAGAATATGCTCAGGTTAACCGGCAGATAAGATTAAATAATGTAATGAGTTCTGCCACATGGACAACAGGAAACAATTGCGAAATATGCAATAAAAAAATTATGGGCAGTTTTTTCAAAAGTGGGAAACATCATTGTAGAATTTGCGGCAAATTGATTTGTGGGAATTGTTTTGTAGGGAATAGGTCTGTAAACAATCCTTTGAAAAGTAATGGAAGGCGCAAGGTAATACCGGAGAAAGCCAAAATATGTTTATCTTGCAATTTAGATTTTTCTTTAAGTACATGAACCCATTCTGGGATATTATTTACTAAACTTTTTAAGTTTAACTCCGATACCAAGAGTTAGATTTGTTTATCTATATCCAGTATTACCAAAATAAAATTTATTAGTTTGTTTTGATGCATCTCTTGTCAAATAAAAATAAATAAAATTAAGGGAGGGATATTTTTTGAAATTAAATAATAATTTAACTTCATTGCTCAGCCTGGAAAATATGTACGCAAGCTCAAAGATATTAAATAAATCCAACAGCAAAGATCTAAATAAAATGTTTGTAAAGAACACAGGGGATAGTGTTTCCATTTCAGAATCAGCAAAACAAATAGGTATAGATTACAAAGACATATCAACCATAACAAAAGTAAACAATAAAGAAATAATACCATTAAAAGCAAATAATAACTCCCTTGATTTCCGGTCGGGTAATTATTATGATTTTCAAACTAAAAATGGAAGACGAATCATACTTAGGGGATTATCGGAGGGGCAAGTATCCATGCCATTTTCTGAGTTGAATGTGAATGTGAGTTCTTGTTCACGATCATATCACAAAGAAAGAGGAGAAGTAGCCAGATTTTTTAATAATCTTTCACGTGACATGTCTGCTCTAACTGTACGCTTGCCTTACACAAAAGAGGAAACATTAGATATGTTATCCCGTGCTGGTGTTCAACCGGGATTTTTCACAATCCAAAACGATAAAACAACAAATGAATTTTATTTGCTGGAAGATGGTACAATATATCCCAAATACCAATCAGAAGCTCATAGAGGCGCGCTTAATCATAGGAATTATTTTGAATCTGGTTATACAAAAGATTCCAGGTTTATAGTTGATGGGAACGAATATAAATTGGATGATGATGGCTACCTGCATATTCCAGAAGGAACTGCCTGTCTGACCGAAACAATAGAAAAGATTAAATAATCCCCTTCCCACAAGCGGGTCGGCATGGGGCAATTTGAAATTTTCATCATAATTATTTTGACCTTCATATATACTGCAATGGTCTTGGAGAGTTTTAAAGCTATGACTTCATGGATGGTCAGATTCTTATATCTTTTGTCTTTGTTCATATTTGGCGGTAGCTTCATGATATCCTGCTTGTATTGCCCCATCACTTTACGGGCAATTGTATCCACGGCAACATAACCAAAGTAGTCATCCATGATCGGACTTATAAATTTAGAGGATTTGAGGGGGTTCCAATTTGTCACAACGAATAACAAAAGTGGACAACAGATGAATAATATGAATTTTAGGTTTTAGAAACAAAAAAAGCCACTGCAATCACAGCGACTTTATCTTATATTGGTGGAGCTGAGGACCACCGAATATAAAGAAAAAAGCTTTTAAAAACAAGGGGTTATTTTTGAGGATTGTAAAAAGTACCCCCAAAAGTACCCCCGTGTTATTTTGTCGGATTTTCAAAAAAATTAACCCACATCTTCAAAAATATGAGTCTCAGATTCTAGAAATTTGATTACTTTTTTTATAGGATAACAAACTTTGCCCCCGATCTTAACTACTCCCTCGACTGATCCTTGGTCTTTTGAACTATCTCGGTTTGCCATCGTTTTAGGATGCAATAAACCACCGGTTGCCTTTCCAATTTCAGCCCGTGGCACATAACCGAATGGATATTTTTTAAATAGCATTGCCTCAACCTTTTTGACATCAAAAAAAATATTGTTTTCAGGGTCCATTTTTTCTCCTTATCCAAACATTTCAAGTTGTTGCTCATTTATATATTCCCCATAACCAAACCGCCGGGCTATTTTTCTGTCTGGACAATGCTCATGGATATAATTCAAAACTTTGCCCAGGCCTAATTTTTCCATACAAAATTGATGTTGCTTTGGATGTGTCTTTTTTAACATTTGAAATCGGTTGGGGGTTGTCTCCATTTGCAAACCAAAACAACAAAAAATACATCCGGTGGAACGAACACCATCAAAATATAGTTTTCCGGTAATAAGGTCTTGATTGATCTGTCCGTAAACCTTGGCATATGGAATCTTAAATTCTTTTAATGCCTGGAGTACATCCTGTTCAGTCCAGAAACCCAACGGTGTTAAACAGCGTGCAATAATGACCCCTTTTTAAGAAAAACAGCGTCGAAAATTGCCCCCCCTGATATAATC
>JAAELK010000578.1 GCA_024226935.1 Desulfobacteraceae bacterium | reverse complement strand
ACTCTGAAACAATTGGAGATACTTCTTCTTTAGACATTTTGAGGATTTGGCCTATGGTTTTCATGCACTGAGTATAGTATAAAAAAAGGCCAATGTCTAGATTTTATTTAAGATTTCCCCACATTTATTGAGAAGTTGCAAAAACGAGGATGCACCTAGTTCGATATCCAGTATCCCCATAACTGAAATGGCGCCCTTCGCCTATGTTTATTTGAGTTGTACAAAAAATGCGTGGGGAAAAAAAGTTATTGAAAGATGGAATGCAGCACTAAACAGAATAAAACCAACCCAAGAATATCGTAAAATCCCTGAAATTGGTCATACCGATGAAAAAGAACTCAAGCTTATTCGAGAACACTATGGGGCTTTTATAAAGGCTCAATAATAGATCTGTTAAGCAACCCATATAAAAAGGCCATAAAGCCAAAAATGTTCACCTTTCAATTAAAGAACAAACTTATCTATCGTCTTTTAGTATACATATTGTTATTTAGCAGTATTGTCACAACCATTATCACGGCAACCCAGATCTATATTGAATACCAAAGGGATATTGATGTAATTAATAATGAATTTAACAAGATAGAAACCAGTTTTAAAAAACCGATCATAGAGGCCCTATGGTTTTTTAACAAAAATGCCCTCAAATTACAATTGGAAGGCATATCCAACCTGAGAGATATTGAATACCTCGAACTTGTAGGAGAAGGAAACATATCAATAAAAATTGGTCACAAAACCTCCAAACATACTATAAAAAAACAGATGCCTTTAATTTACCGAGGCAAAACAATGGACCATAAAATAGGCCATCTGATAATTATTGCCAGCATGACCAAGGTTTATTCGCGCCTGTTTGATCGATTAATCATCATCCTGATAACCCAAAGCATAAAAACCTTCCTGGTAACAACATTTATGTATCTACTTTTTCATTTTCTTGTGATCAGACATATCGCTTTAATTGGTATGTATTTAAAAAAGTTTAATTTTAAGATCAAGCCACAATTATTAGTATTACGACGCAAATATAGTTCCCATGATGACGAACTGGACCAGGCGGTGTCTTCAATAAATGAGATGGCGCTGAACCTGTATGATTCCTATAAAACTATCAAATCAGAGCTTTTCATGAGAATCCAGGCAGAAAAAAAATTACAGCAGGCACATGACCAATTGGAAAAAAGAGTTCTGGAACGCACCCAAGATCTTCAAAAAGCTTTATCGGAAGTTAAAACATTACAGGGTTTTTTACCCATCTGCGCACATTGCAAAAAAATCAGAGACGATAAAGGTTTTTGGAGTGCAATAGAAACATATATCCATAAACATTCCAATGCTAAATTCAGCCACGGTATTTGCCCGGAATGTATCAAAACCCATTATCCCATCAAGGGGGATGAAAAATTATCCAAGTCTTAGTTTTTCAAGGGGAATCCCCAGGGCTTCCCCGAGTACAAAGGGATAGGAGACCGCCAAAAGACCGTTTTTTGAAAGAATATGTCCAGCTTCTTCCCCCTGGTATTGAAGCTGGCAATGTGTACAGGCAGTGCAGATATAAACTGCCCCTTCCCGGTTGGCAGTTTGGGCCTTATTATTCAAAATCTTCAGGGCCAGATCCCCATGATCGTGGGCCACCGGACTGCCGCAACACTCTGTTTCCTTGGACCAATCGATGACATCAAGACCCGTAATATTCACTAGGGCCTTAAATATTTGGGGTGCAAAGGGATTATCAAACCCGGTAACACAAAAGGGTCTCAGGGCGTGGCATCCCTGCTGAAGGACTGTTTTATCAGATTCCAGGGGCCTTGTAATCTTATCTTCCAGAGTATCTATCCCAATATCATGGTACAAAAAGGAGAGCAAATGTTTGATACTGGAAGGTTGCCGATCCGATTCATGGGAAGAGCTGTAAAAAAGCCCCTCCTGGGCCAACAACCTGTCAATCTTAACCCGAAGGTCTTTTCTGGTTTCATACCAGTACACCCCGTGCTTAAGCTGCCCAAAACAGCATTTACAAGGGGTCATAATATCCAGTCCATATTTTCTTGCCAGGGCCAGATTCTTTATGGCAGAAAAAATACTTACTTCAAAATTTTTTCCCCGGGACGGGTTTCCACAGCAGTTAAAAGGCAATTCAACAAGGGTCACCCCCAATGCGGCCATAACCGCCTCCACTGCCCTTCCATATTCTTTAAGAAAAAAAGTAATCTTACATCCTGGAAAATATGCCAATCTCATTTGTCAGACCCCTGATTAGTTAATTGAGACAATTTAATCTGGCCTGCCGTCTTCTGCCCCTGTGTGCGAAGCTCCAGCAGGATATCTGTAACCCTTATGCCCTGGGGGCACAATTCCTGACAGGAATAACAGGTTAGGCAATGCCAAACCATCCTGGATCCTGTTGCCATATGTTTTTCCCCCAGTCTCAAAAGATTCATGACCTGGTGGGGACCAAGATCATTTTGATTCAGATCATGGGCTACCACCGGACAACTATTGGTACAAATCGTACACTGAACACAGTTTTCAAATGCCGCCACCTGATCTGCCAGGCCGGAAGTAAGAGAGCTATTGCCAAAATCTTTTGGAAAGAGATCTTGTCTTGTCCACTGCTCAAAGGATGTTCCAAGAACCTGGGTATAATTATCCGGGCAGCCTAAACTTGTCATCAAATGATCGGCTGACTCCCACAAACGAATAAGATCAATACCAGATGGACAGATATCAGCACACCGGCCACACCGGGTACAATCATCATTTCCCGACCGCAGACGGGCCACGGTCCTGGCATCCCAAAGTCCTTTTTTTGCCATGGTTTTCACTGTCTCAATCTTTAGATGGGGCAAAATCTCACCATTTCCAGTGACCTGAAAATTCGGGTAGACGTTACAGACCTCTGAACAAAACCCACAGTTTGTACAAGCCGTCAGGCTGAAGAGATCCAACAATCCCATATTTTTTTTCAAAGATTGGGGCCTAATCCGTTTCCGGGTACTTGCCACGGGAATGGCGATCAGGTGAAACATTCTGGAAAAAGGAAGAAAGGCCAATAAAAGCAAACCAATCACATAGTGGAGCCAATAAAAAACATTATCCACCCGAAAACGAGCCAGCCAATTACCAAATGGCTTTGCTCCCAGGGCCAAAGGTGTTGAAATAAAGGCTTCATCAGGTCTATCGTGACAATCCAGGCAGTATTCCTGGTTCAAGGAGGCTGCGTTCTCATAATCTATTGACTTGGAAGACAAGTCCTCTTTTAATACCAGATGATAATTTTTAACCCAAAAGGCCTCTAAATCCATCTGCCCGCTGTCCTCGTCCAGACCGGAATACTCTTCAACCATCTCGTCAAACCTAGGTTCCGATATGATCCTGGATGCTTCCAAAAGAAAGCCGGATACAATAAGAGCCAAAATCAACAAAATGGAGGCCGTTCCCCGGAACCTGTCCCCCTTTTTTCGCTTCACCCTTTCCCGGTTTGTTCTGAACCTTGGCAACCGACGAAGTAAAAAAAGGACACACCCCAACCCAACGCCAAGACCTGCCAGGTTTCTCAAAAACCTGAAGGGTGCAATCCCAGGCTGGTACCAGGAAAAAAAACCCGATGTCACACCATCCATGGCATGAACTATCAAAAGATAAACAAATCCTAGAATAACCAAAAAATGAGCCAGCCACCTTAGTTTTCCAGCCTTGAACAATTTTATCTGGAACAGGGTATTTAAAAAGAAACCCTTGATATTAAGATCAAAAATTTTTTTTGCCCAGGTATCCTGGTCCTTCTCAAAAAATCTACTTTTCCTCGCAATATCCTGGAAACGGTAAACAAGACCTGCCCCCAAAAAAAACAATACTATAGATAGGAGAATAAAAAATGTCATATTTTGGCCTTTGTTACACCCTGATAAAAATCATCCACAGCAGTACAGGCCGAAACCAGGGAAACACCAGACCCGGATTTGAGCCGCATCCAATCATTATGGGCCAGAATACTGCCAACAGCATAAAGGCCGGGAAATACCGGTTGCCCCCCTTTTTTGAGAGGGCGAAACCTTTGATCAGTTTCGATACCGGCCTGATTGATCTTATGACCCTGCCGGGTTAAAAAATTTGTTCCATGCCAGAGACTGCGTGTCACAGGTTGTCGCACATCCAATTGAAACAAGGTTTCCATGATCTTGTCCCGGCCGGCATTAAGACCTTTACTAAAAAATCTTCCTATGCCAAGAACAGCGCCCTTGGCAGAAATAGACAATTTCCCACTGTCTGTCACACCGGTGAAAATAAATTTTCCCCCATTAAATACAGGATCCTTAATCCTGGTATTGCTTAAAAATTTCACCCCCAAAGCCGCTAACCTCTTTTCAAAGGCATTTTTCAACCGCAATCCAGGGATGGAAGGAGGAATACCTGGAATTTCAAACAGATCCAACCCCGTCATTTTTTCAATTTTTTGCTGGATACCAAGACTATCGTGAACACCACAAACAGCAGGCATCCCCGCGATATCAACTCGATTCGAAAAGGGAAGAACCTGCCTGACAAAAGATTCTTGTACCCCGGGGTCTTCAAACAATTCAGCCAGGATAATTGGTGGAATTGTTTTAGTAATGCCGGGAATCTCAACCGTTAAGCAAATAACCTCGTCCAGGGTCTTTGCCAATCCACCAGCAGCCTGTCTGGCACTGAATCCCTGAAGACCTTTTATATCAATCAAAAGCAGCCGTTTTTTCTCCCCAAAAAGGAGACTGCCTTTTTCCATGGTTCTGGGCACCATAAAACTTGGTTTGAAAGTACCCATGGCTGTCAAAACCGGAAGATTCCGCCCAGGGGACAAATGGTAGGCAAGACCTTCCTTGCCCAGAATCCATTTTACAAATTCAAAACATTGAATAATCTGTTCATGGCTGATCCCACCATAGGGATGGGTCGAATTCTCCGATTGAAGACAGGCAAGTCCCTGGGCAGGGTCATCCAACACCCCCTTAGCATCCATGGGATATACCCCCAGATAGTCCATAAGTCCACT
Source organism: Desulfobacteraceae bacterium (assembly GCA_024226935.1). GTDB lineage: Bacteria > Desulfobacterota > Desulfobacteria > Desulfobacterales > Desulfobacteraceae > NBML01. The sequence goes on along the minus strand of JAAELK010000578.1, from coordinate 9,238 downwards.
CACAAAGATCAGGGACCCGGAATTTCCAGCCAATACCGTTCTCAGGCCCAGGTGGGATGCCCTGGCAGCCGCAACCATACCGGCAAATCCTGCACCAATGACCAGAAGGTCGCAATCAATACTATTGAGATCTGTCATCTTTATTCTCCTGATTCCAATTCAAGGCTGAACAAACCACAATGGATCATCTCCTTTAGAGAAGATTGGGCAAGAGATGTTCCCCACAACAGGGCATGTTCCCCTTTCCACCGTTCATTTAAAAAACGCCTGAGCCCGTCCACCCCTTCTGTTCCTGTCATCTCACCTCGGTCATATAAATGGGATAAAACCCTGACACTACAAGAAGATCCCTGGCAGGGACCTTTACCCAGACGACTTCTCAAGGCAATGGATAAGAGATCCGGTTTTCCTGAGTTTTTACGAATGGAAGAAACAATTGAGTCAATGGCACTGGCCGGTACCATTTCACATTCACACAGGGTATGGTCCTCTTTTTTGTGGGAAAAAGCTCCCTGGCGCAAAGATACTCCTGGCTCTGTCCATTTCCCTCCAGCCGTTTGCGGTAGGGCAAGATCCCGGGTCATACAGGCAGACGAGATGCCAAGCTTCTCACAGACCATGTCTGAAGTTTTTTCCGCCATCAATCGATAGGTAGTCAATTTACCGCTGGTAATGGTGATAAAATTATCCACTCCATCACCCGCATGATCCAGGAGAGAAAAGCCCCGGGACAAACTTCTATCCCCATCGCCCCCCGCACTAACCAGGGGGCGGACACCGCAATAGGCTCTGATATACCTGCGATTACCAAGGGCAGGAATCATCTGTTTGCCCTGGTTAATAATCAGATCCACCTCGTCAACGCTTGGAAAAATTTTATCCAGGGAATCTGTTCGCACCGAAGTGGTACCAATGATGGAAACCACACCACCCGGCACAAGAATATCACCATCGCTGGCCTGTCTTAAGCGATTAATAACCCGGGTTGCCATACGCTGACCTGTAACCAACAAACTGCCCTTGGAATAAACCATGGGGATATTAACCCCGGCACAAGACGCCACACGGCCGGCCCAGGCACCAGTGGCACTGACATATATATCTGCCTTAATCAAAAATGTTTCCCGGGTTTTTGTATTCAATACTCTGGCACCCGCGATCTTATCATGCTCGAGGATAAATTCTTCCAAACAGGAATGATCATAATATTCCCCTCCTCGACCCAGGGCATCATTTAAATTTTCTATGGAAAGTTTAAAGGGATCAATAGCGGCATCAGACACTTCAAAAGCTGCAATCAAATCCTGGGACAAACAAGGTTCCATCCCCATGGCATCCTTTAGATCCAGCGGCCGACAAGGGATCCCTGAAGCTTCGCACATCCGTGGAAAATCAGCGATATAAGCCTCGTCATCCCCTGGTACCGCCACAAAAAGGCCGCCGGTCTCTTCAATACAATGGGGGGCAATCTGCTTTAAGAGCAATCCCTCTGACCTGCATTCCATGGCAGCCTCGGCATCGGAACTGACATACCTGGCTCCTGAGTGTAAAAGTCCGTGGTTTGCCCCGGAAGCACCTGCATTTAAATCGCTTTTATCTATGAGAGCCACCTTGACCCCACGCAGTGCCAAGTCCCTCGCGATACCAGTACCGGTTGCCCCGCCTCCGATCACCAGCACCTGGGTTTCTATTGTTTTTCCCATTGCTAATCCCTTTCTATCAAAAAAACAGCGGTTACCCTGAATAAAAGTTCGAAAACGAACGTAACATGGTTAATTTATTTTCACAAGTGAAGATCATGTCTATTTACTCAAAAAATTTTCCCAATAGAACTTGGACAAATAGTAGTTGTTAGAGTATGATGTAAAAATTGTAAAACTGGAGATCCCATATGATGAAACTGATACTTTTGCTTATTGCTCTGGTTGCAGGAATGTTAGCACCACTACAGGCAGGGCAGCTCATAATGGCGCTATTTATGGATCATTACGGACTCCTGGGAGTATCGGTTCAACACCTTAACTGGCAACGTCTTACAGGAGTTATTCTAATCACGGCGCAAGTTTTTTTAATCAGAAAAGCCTAGACATTCTCACAAAACACTAGGTTTAATAAAAATATTTCTTGCACAACACACAAAACCCGTGTATACTCTAAAATTTTCGATATGCCCTGCCGGTAATTCCGGCTTTTTTAAGGAACCCTATGTCCCAAGATAAATTACCCCTGACCGGGTTTGACGAAATGAACCTGAGTCCCACTGTATTCGCGGCGTTAGAAAATGTGGGTTATACCACACCTACACCTATCCAGGCATTAACCATTCCCCATCTAATCCAGGGAAAGGATATGATCGGACAGGCCAAGACCGGTACCGGAAAGACTGCCGCCTTTGCATTACCGCTATTATCCCGCATCGACCTTGATAATAAACGCCCCCAGGTACTGGTATTAACCCCCACCCGGGAGCTGGCCATCCAGGTAGCGCAATCTTTTAAAGACTATGGGGCAAAAATGAAAGGGCTGAACGTATTGTCCATATACGGAGGCCAGAGTTACGAGATCCAGTTAAAACAACTCAAACGGGGGGTCCATGTGGTTGTGGGAACACCCGGCCGACTCATGGACCATATGCGAAGAAAAACCGTTTCCTTTGCCGATCTTTTCTGTATGGTATTAGATGAGGCGGATGAAATGCTTCACATGGGGTTTATCGAAGATGTAGAATGGATATTGGATCAAACCCCGAAAGATGCACAGACCGCACTGTTTTCAGCCACCATGCCAAAGCCCATCCGGAATATTGCAAAAAAATACCTGACAACCCCCAAAGAGATCATGATCAAACAGGACTCAACAGGGGTGGAAACCATAGACCAACAGTATTGGATGGTCACAGGTGCTAAAAAAGCCCAGGCTTTGATCCGAATCCTGGAAGCCGCTAACTTTGACGGAGTAATCGTCTTTGTCAAGACCAAAACGTCCACCCTTGATGTGGCAAAAAGCCTTGAAGACAGGGGATTCAAAGCAGAAGCATTGAACGGGGACATTGCCCAGAATGCAAGGGAGCGGACGGTCAACCGACTGAAAAATGGAAATATCGATATCCTGGTGGCAACGGATGTGGCTGCCAGAGGTCTGGATGTGAACAGAATTTCCCATGTAATCAATTACGATATGCCGTCCAAAGCAGAGCCCTACGTTCACAGAATCGGCAGGACCGGCCGAGCGGGTCGAACAGGGGAAGCTATCTTGTTTGTGAACCGGAATGAGCGCTGGATGCTCAAGGTTTTAGAAAGAACGACCAAACAAACAATCAAGGAGATCAGTCTACCCTCCAACAAGGACATCAATAAAAAACGGGTGGCAGACTTCAAACAGGCCATCACCAAAACCCTGGAATCCCAAGATTTAAATATTTTCCAAGAATTAATTGAGACCTATGCCCTTGAACAGGATGTCTCTGTTCCCCAGGTAGCTGCTGCCCTTGCAAAGCTTGCCCATGGAAATACACCCTTCCTATTGACAGCCCATAAAGAGACTAAAAAAGCCACCTCTAAAACAAAAGCAACCAGGCCGGACAAACGGGAACGACAAGATTTTTCCAAGAAAAAAAACCTGACGGCTAAAAAACCTCTGCCCGCAAAACGAAACCAACCATTGGATGACCGAGCCAGCAAAAAGAAAACGGACCAACCAATAAAAAAAGCAACCCTGGCCCAGGAAATCCATATCACCCCTTTGAAAAAGGGAATGGAACGGTATCGCATTGAAGTTGGCCGCACCCACGGAGTCCGGGCAGGAGATATCGTGGGGGCAATTTCAAATGAAGCAGGCCTTGACGGCAAATATATCAAAGGTGTTGACATCAACCAGGATTATTCCCTTGTAGATCTGCCATCGGATATGCCAAAAGACATTTTCAAATTATTACAAAACACCTGGGTACGATCCCAGCAGATGTCCATTTCAAAGCACACCTGAAAAAAAACATCAGCCACCAGTCTATTGCCGGACTGGTGGTCGATGACACCTGCCTATCAATAAGCCCCCCCAGAAGCCACTATACTTCAAAAAAACTTTTCTTCCCCTTGACGACACAAAGTGGTATATCATATGACATATTTTTAATTATTATCCCTATTTCAGTCATTATTTATTTTTCCCGGGAGTAATAAATGAAAAATTTGGCAAGCGATTCACCATGGGTTATCTTCAGACTTATTGAACAACAATTTGCCGTTTCGGCTAATCAAGTAAAAGAGATGATAAAAATGCCCAAGGTGGTTTCCATTCCAAAAACACCAAACTATTTCAGAGGCATCATGAATCTAAGGGGAAGAGTAATTCCCGTTATCGATTTACGAAAAAAAATGGGGATGACTTCTTTTCTGGATGAAACCCAGGACCTGATTGATCTATTGATACAAAGGGAGCAGGATCATAAAAACTGGATTATAGAACTCGAATCATCCGTCAAAGATAGACGTGAATTCAAACTGGCAACAAATCCCCATGAATGTGCCTTCGGCAAATGGTACGATAACTTTTCAACTAAAAACAAAATTCTGGAATATTGCTTAAAAAAGTTTGACACCCCCCATAAAAAAATCCATTCCATTGCCATAGAAGTCAAAACCCATGAGAAAAAGAATGATTTTGATGGGGCCTTTCATATCATCAACAAAACCAAAACCAATGAACTTGCCCATATGATAAAGCTCTTTGAAGAAGCAAGAAATCTTCTAACCGAAGATCAAAAAGAGATCGCCCTTATTCTGGAAAAAAAGAAAAAATTTATTGCCCTCTCAGTTGATGCCATAGAAACCATAGAAAAATTGTCCCTGGCTGATATTGAAGAAGTACCCCCAATTATGGCAACCGGAAAAAATCCATATATTTCTGGCCTTGGAAAACGCAACACAGGGAAGGGACTGGTCCAACTTCTGACTATTGAACCCATTTTTAATGATGCCCCGGAGGGGCATCATTAAACAATGGTTCAAACCCTACAAACAAATCAAGTTCTATTTTTTTTTCTCAGGGCGATGGTGATACAGACGACAACTCCCCCCCAGGTTAAACCCAGACCAAGGACCATCATAATAATTGCAGATGTTGTCATGGCTTACCTCCTCTTTTTATTTCAATAAATTCTTTCTTGTTTTTTTTCAAGCTGCCTGCCTGGAAAAGAAAACTTAAAACCACAATAGTTATCACCAAAACCCACCCAAAACAGATGAGTGAAGCCATGGGATATCCACCATAGGGAGTTTTGATACTACCTATAATATTTACAATACTAATATACCCAAGAACGACGGGAGTGATAAATTTCAAGCAAAAAATCCACCAAAACCCGATGGAAAAATCAGAAGTTTTATTAATATGATCCTGAATTATATCCAGTTTACAAACCCAGGAAAGAAAAATAATTTCAACCAATCCTGCCGCCAAAACCCCAAAATTATTAATAAACCGGTCAACAATATCCAACACCAATAGCCCACTGTGGGTAGCAAATATTGCCCCGGACACAAGCCCTACCAAACAATAAATCGTCACCGCTTTTTTTCGGCCGATATTAAATTTTTCCATGAGAGATGCCACGGAAACCTCACAAATGGAAACCATGGAACTTAATCCGGCAAAAATCAAAGCCAGGAAGAAAAGAGTTCCAAACAAAACAGGACTCGGAAGACTATTAATGGCCTTGGGAATGGTTACAAAGGCAAGCCCCACCCCCGAGGTGACCACCTTATCCACACCGACCCCCTGGTTCATGGCCATATTACCCAATACGGAAAAAACCAACACTCCGCACAGAATACTAAATCCACTATTGGCAAAGGCCGTGATAAATGCATTGTTACTTATATCAGAGTCCTCCGGCAAATAACTTGAATATGTCAACATAATGGCAAATCCGATACTCAGGGAGAAAAAAATCTGACCATAGGCTGCAACCCAAACCTTAAAATTGAGCAAGGCACTAAAATCCGGCTTAAACATCCAATTCAAGCCCTCCAGGGAACCTTCCAAGGTCACGGCCCGGAAAGTGATAATCAGGATCATTACAAATAAGAGGGGCATAAAAAATTTACTGGCAGTTTCAATCCCCTTTTTCACCCCTTTGAAGAGCACAAACCAGCAGATGCCCCAAGCTGCGGCAATTGAGACAAAAATAGGCCAGCGGATACCCACAAATTCCATGGGACTGTCCGACAACTGAAGATAGGATTTAAAAAAGAAATCCCCGGTATCAAGCCCCCATCCCTGATTAAAAGCCAGGAAAAAATATGAAATAGACCAACCCACAATGGCCACATAATAGATGGAAATAACAAAGGATACCAGAATCTGCCACCATCCAACCCATTCCCACCGGGGGGAAAGCCTGGCAAAAATATGGGGAGCAGACTCCCTTATTTTATGGCCGGTCCCAAACTCAAGAATCATAAATGGGATACCAGCCGTCAACATGGCTAAAAGATAAGGGATAAAAAAAGCACCACCACCATTGTCATAGGCTACATAGGGAAAACGCCAAATATTACCAAGGCCGATAGCAGATCCGATAGCAGCAAGAATAAAACCAGTCCGGGTTCCCCATTGTTCTCGTTTTTTCATATACCTCCCCTCCATGCTATAGTAAAAATTTCAAACTATAGCAGTTCACAACTTTAGTCAAAGATATTTATTTTATTATTAACAAATATTTATTTATAACCTGGCTGAACATCAGAAAGATACCTATCTTTTATAAAAAGGGGGATACAAAGAAGAGACTATCAGGTTTTATTATCTCCTAGGGATGGGCTATAGCAAAATCATATAGTTTGGCGCATACTAAGGGCATCTTCGTTACCAGGGTCCATGCGAAGCACCTGGGTCAGGTAAGTATCTGCCTGGATAACTCTTTTTTGCAATATACAAAGCTTAGCAAGCTTGAGTTTAAGATCCAATGAGTCCTGGTGTTTATCCGCTGTCAGAAAATATTCAAGGGCTTTATCATCATTTCCCAATTCCTCCTGGATCAGCCCTGCTTTATATACCAGATCGTAATTTTTAGGAAACTCCTTCATAAGCCCTGCCACCAATTGATTCGAATATTCCATTTCGCCTGCATCCATACACGAATCCAAAATTTTTTCTCTAATGGGAAGTTTTTTTCCTGCTTTGCGGACAATTTTTGAAAACAGATTTATGGCATGGGGATTTAATCTATTTTCCAATAATTTTTCACCGATAAGAATGGCATCCTCATTAAACTTATCGGTCAGAAAAAGTACTTCACACCAATATTTGACTGACTCAGTCCAATTCTTAGTCTTCCAATATAATTTAGCCAAATAATGGCGGGTGATGGCATCCTGGGAATTCACAGAGGCCGCTTTTAAAAGATACTTTTTGGCAACCATCATTTTTCCTGCCCTGATATGAAGCAGCCCCAAGTTCCTGACCAGCCTGGAAGCATTCGGCTTAAGCTTGACGGCCATCTCCATATGGCCTATGGCACGTTCTAAGTTCCCAGCATCTTGATAGGCCCTGGATTTTCTCACATGGAGCGTTGCCTCATCCGGATTATTCACCCGGTCAATCACCGCCCTGATCTTCTCATCCAACAAGGACGGGGTGACAGGTTTTAAAAGATAAGCATCCACCTCAATTTCCGCCACATCCAGCACAACATCTTTTTCCGCTTCGGATGTCACCATGATGACTGGCATATCCCTTAATTGCTGATCAGCTCTTATGGCATCCAGCATCTGGGACCCTGTCATCACCGGCATTTTCCAGTCAACAATCACAATATCCATACGATTAGACTGTAAACACCTAAGTCCCTCCATCCCGTTTTCCGCAAAATGAATGTCCTTGCCCAGCTTCAAGTTACTAAGCAGTTTTCTCATGATAGTGCGCATGCTTTTCATGTCGTCAACAATCAATATCGCCATATTATCTATATCTATCATAACTCTTCCGTAAATTGACTTTCCAGGCGGCTTAGAAAAACACTTTCCCTTCCGTGGAAAACATTATCCCAGGGGCACCAGTTATTTAGGAAAACACTTTTAATTTTTCATACCACGACGGACATATTTTTATCAAGTATTTAACAAAAAAAAATTAAAACCAAGTTATACAATCTAATACCTGTACTTTATTCAATCTCAATTTTAAGAAAATTTCCATTAAATCCAATCACATCCCCAAGATAAATTTTATTGCGTTTCCGGGTTTCTACTTTTCCGTTCACAGTCACCAACCCATCGGCAACAAAATGCTTGGCTTCTCCACCACTTCCCGCAAGATTTTCAAACTTAAGCACCTTATACAATTCAACCGGTTCTCTGGTAATTCTAACGATTTTAATATTATTAATTCCCATGGCCTTTCTTTAACGGCATCCTTTTGATTTTATGAATCCAATATTTCCTATAATGGTAACATATCCCTTTTTGCTGTCAAGTTCAATCCGCACCTGCCGGAAACTCTCCATGAAAAATAATTTTAAAAACAATCCGTCAAATATATTTTCAGAAAATATATTTTTTATCCCAACACCTTTTCCATGGCGGCAACAAAACTATTCCAACAATTTTTAAAACTGGATTCCCCCGCGAGAAAAGGGCTCAGGATACAAGAACGAAGTACAAACACCGATCCAAGACGTTCCCATTCGCAAGCTGGTATCCCACATTCTCTAAGAAATTTTACCGGAGTAACCCCATACTCTCTGGTACTAAAGATGGTTTTAGATGTGATAAAATCTTTGTAATACAGCGGCCCTGAAACATAGGAACACTGCTTGTAAATCTGCTCATTCAAAAGATTCATCTCTGCAAGATCCAAGTTACCCACTCTGTTAAGCACAAAAACTATGGTATTAAAATCCGGACGACACAGTGGAACAACCTGGTACTCTACCCCACCTTTTCCCTTGAACGGTTTAGTTTCCACAATGGAGCTGTAAAATGCGAAGGCGGCCTCCATGCTCCGTCCTATAATCTGACCATAGCCGGAAATATTCAATGGACAAACCCTATGGGCCAACCACACTGCGGCGGCAGTCGCCCCGGCTTTAGACCCTTCCATAATAAATATCCACCTTCTTAGAAGGTGGTTTTGCCTTTTACCCCCTATAAGGGGGCTATGCTTGCCTCCTGAGAAGACAAGCAGGTCATCCCCTATTTCATACAAACTTCTTATTGTTCTTGTTGCTTTTCAAGCACTT
>JAAELK010000577.1 GCA_024226935.1 Desulfobacteraceae bacterium | reverse complement strand
TATATAAATCAATTGATGGGTGGCGGTTTGAACATAACTGACACGCACCCAGGTATTTATTTTTACTAAACTTGCATCAGCTGTTACCCCACCAGCAATATCCCAGGTTCCATTCCAAAACCTGAAATGCATCCCATCGGTCAATGATCGGAAAATGGCCCCGCTTCCAATATCTGTAATCCTGGTCAAAAAAGTAAAAGTATATTCATCCAGACTCTCCTGGATCAAAGAACCCTGGATCACACCCTGTCCATCAAAATTTGCTCCTGATTTAATGAATGATAAATTTTTATGGTTCTTAACATCATCTTGTGCCCAATTAATATCGGTTGCTACTCCTGCCAACTGCCCCCCTGTAACGGCATCCGTGACAATTGTTCCAGATCCTTCCTGGAGCGGCAAATGATAGACAGGTTCCGGGATTATCACCTGGGCTGCCGCCCTTTGAACACCAGCATAGATATTTTTTGAAAAAATATGATCACCCGGCATTTGTGGATGAATTCCAAGATTCAATCCAAACATGGCCTGTTCTACTTCCAGATCAAAATCATCATTCACGTTGATCAACTCTTCACCATTGAGATAAAAAGCCAGGTTTCCGGTTGCAGCTTGATCATAGTACAGTTCAAACTGATGAAAAATATCCTTTTGAATCTCCCGCCCGTCAAGGGTGACCGTTGTCGTTCCGTTCATGGAATTGCGATAGCTGATCCTGCCCAGGGTTAAGACATTGGAAATTTCATCGTGGTCCAGATATAAGATGGCGATGGGATT
>JAAELK010000576.1 GCA_024226935.1 Desulfobacteraceae bacterium | reverse complement strand
TTGGGCAGCTGAAACCACCATGAAGCGTCAGCTTGTGAACCTTCTCGCCATAACGGCGTTGAAGGTCTTGGCCGATAGTATTGACCAACTCGTGTAATTGCATATTTTCAAAGCACTCAAGTAAATAAGAATGAATATCAATCTTTTTTTGAAAAAAAATTACATCCCTGCAAAATTCGACCAATTAGTTTACTCAAGGCTTTTTGCGATCAACCTAACAAATATCAATAAACATGCAAAAAATCGGCTCTATTTGCCTAATGTTGCACATTTGTTAGGCATTAAATTCAAAATAAAACGAAAAAAATGGTCTACATGGGTCAACTTTCATTGCAATTCGCCCAGACAAAATTGTAGGATACTTACACATATTGGCTGTTTTTGAGTATTTACTTACAACGAAAACTTGCTAATAAGTCGGTGATATCTAACTCCCACCTATATAAACCACTAGTTTGTGGTTAAAAAAAAACGGATATCACTAAGGATTGTTTTTCTCGCAATACTTTTCCTGCGAGATACGGAAAGGATTCAAACCGCCAGCATAGGCAGGTTTAGACCCATAAATATAAAAGGACAAGGCTGACTTTATACAAATAAGTTGCGCCTAGATTTAACTGGAAGGATGTATCTATGGTAGATCAAGAGCAGAACTCACAGGGTCTGTATACTCCTGAATTGGAGCATGACGCTTGTGGTATCGGTTTTGTTGCGCATCT
>JAAELK010000575.1 GCA_024226935.1 Desulfobacteraceae bacterium | reverse complement strand
TTCCGCAATCTCCTGTTCCACAAGGCATCTGCGGGCGTATTTCTGTATGACTTCTTTTAAATCCATATCAAAATCATTGGTAATCAGAAAAGCCGGTTTTTCGCGTCCGTGATCCGTCATGATAACCTGACGTACTTCTCCTTTATATCCTTTCAGTTTGCATGTTCCGTCATTTACACGTACTGATTGCTTTCTTCCTCCGGATCGTCGGATCTTTATTTTCTGCCACTGGTCCGCAGGCAGTTGTTCCGCCTTCCCGACAAGTTTTTTTCCCCGACGGCGAAGTGTGAGAAATTTTATTTTCTCCTTACTCTGATTGAGTTTATCGAGGTTTTCGTAAGTGGTGAATTTGGAATCGAATACAAGCAGTTTGGGCGACTCACCGCCGCCTCGTTTCCAAAAATCGATAAAATCAAACACGGCTTCGTTTTGTTCATTTCTTTTTATCTCAGCATTTGTGTATGTGAGATATCCGGTTGACGGGGCATGCACAATCAGAGATAACAGGCTCTTAATCGCCTTTGTCCGTGTCCCTGACCAGTTTTTTTCAAGTACACTTTTGTCTCCCCAGTGAGGAATGGCTTTGAAGTCAAGATTAAACTCACATCCGTCATCCGGGAAAATACGGCACAATTCTGTCAGAAATTTTTTGATAACCGGTCGTGTGACACGGTAAGAGTAAGTGGAAAGGGTGCCGGATTTAGGCAGAACGTTAAGCTTGGCGAAAAATCCCAATGCACGGTCCATGTTCCAAATCGTATCGTGTGACCATCGCTTTCCCCCTGTCAGTTTCAGTGCCAGAAAGGACAGTACCGATTGTATGTCGCTGATCGTATTTGTTTGCGGGAAACCGGATAATCTTATAGCCGAGATAATACCGAGATCTTCAAGAAGAGGTAAAAATACGAGCGGACCGGCACCGGTTTCAGTAGTAAACTCCTCATCAGTTATTTCCAGACTGACACAATGAGGAGCTTCGATCTTTTCAGGAAGGCGAACTGCCAGTCGCTGCCTGCGGGTCCGTTTTGGCAACGGAGCGAATCCTTCGGCTTTAAGTATGTTGTCGACAGTTTCCAATGATATATTTTTTCCTTCGGCTTCAAGTACAGATTTAATGTCGGTGATAGCGTAATTTTGCTTACGCAAAGCGACGATCTTTTTCAGAGTTTCGTCACTGGTCACCCGCTTTTTGGGCCCCGGTCTTTTTTCCGGGAAGAAGGGATTCTCTCCGTTTTTCAGCTTACGTGAAAATTCGAAGCGGAGTTTTTTAAAATATGACGGCGAGAATCCGAATTTATCCGCCGCTCTGATTGCCGAAAAACCGTCGCAGTAGAAGGCTTTCAATGCTTCATACTGACGTTGGGCAGGTGTTGCCGGATTTATGAAAAATTCTGAGGGCTTCATAAAAACAGATACTATATCCGTCTGAATAATATGTCAACAAAAAAATGTTATATTTTTGTCTTACGAAATATGTGTTTTTCTTTATACAATTAATTAAGTTGGTTATAAAATTCACTCTGATAAGACGGATAAATATAATATATTTTTTTAATATATCGTTCATGTAATTATAATAGCCATTAAAACAATACCCGAAAAGTTGAAAAAGCCCGATTTAAAGTATTTTCGTATATTATGACGTAATGAAATGGTACCTTAATTATCTGAATGAAAATCCGTGTTTAATAAACATAGGGCTTACTGTTTTTTTAAATTTCAGAGTGTTTAGCAAAAGGAAAATAAATGAAAGGGATTATCAGTCAAACTATGATTTATATAAGACCCTGATTATTGGTAATATTGATAAATTATTGGACTACTCCGAAGATGTTGAAAAAATATTTAAAGAATCAATTCAAAAAGTTGAACAAAATCCGTCTGAC
>JAAELK010000574.1 GCA_024226935.1 Desulfobacteraceae bacterium | reverse complement strand
ATTGATCGAATTACTTTTTTCCTCTTTCGGTGCAAGTGATTTGTCTTGGCTACACCTCCTTTTTCTTAGATAAACTTCAAGCGTGATTATATTACATGATTTTGATGAAAGTATCAAGTCATGTGACCGGCACTATAATAGATCATTCTCAGAATCTAAATCCGGTAGTGGGAAACCGGAAAAAAACTCAAATTTTTTTCTATTATCATATTTTTTCATAACCTGGGAACTCCACCAATCTTACCAGAATTGTATATTGGTGTAATATCACGATCATTTCTAAGAAGATCTCCAGGAATCTCATCAAGTCTATATCCAAAGCATTCATTATCATTTTTGTTAACAAAAAAAGTTCTATATTTTCCCATAGACTTTAGAGTCTCGATATTATGTGTGGTAAATATCATCTGGGCATCTTTTTTATTTACCTTCGAATTTGTAAAAAATTTTAACAACATAGGCAAAAGGTGAGGATGAAGATTGAGATCAAATTCATCCAAAACTAAGAGACCGCCAAATTCTATAACTAACCAATATCTATATAACGTTAAATACAAAGATTTCGTTCCGCTCGATTCATTAATGAACAATAACGGAAAATTAACTTTATTGTTTTTATGATAAAAAATTGGATAGAAGATTTCTTTATCATTTGGATCTTTATGTGATTTGATGTTGATATCGGAAATTCCTAAGTCCGATTTGCGAATAATGTCTTTAACAAAAGTAAATATGGCATCATTTTCTTTGTAAAATCTTGAAACGTTATTCTCATTAGCCTTCGATTGTAGCGATTTGGTAGAAAGACCTGAATAGGTTACATTAGACATAATCAAGTCAAAAAAATTATAAATAGGCATTATCTCTGAAATTTCATGTTGATTTGCAATGCTAATTATCGAAGCATTAGTTCTTAGTTTTTTAATATTATATATTTCTTGAAATTCTTTGACACAAAATTTCAATCTATTTTCTTCTCTCTCAATAAGCAGGCTCTTTTTCTTTACATTTCGAAATATTTTTTCACTAAGGACTTTCTTACTTGTAATAGAACATTCATATCGATACTTGATGTCATCAATAACGAAGTCTACAAAAAAATCAGTTGGCTCTTCGCTATAGAAATATGAATCAAATGCAATTTTCTCTTCTGGTTTATAGCTGAAAGAATTGCTACAAAAATCACCTAAAAAGGATAACCCTTTTAAGAGATTGGTTTTTCCGGAAGCATTGGCACCGTTAACGCACAAAATATGCGATGCGATGTCACCACCTTCTATTTTTTTTGCGCTGTTTGTTTTAAGTTCGAAAGAAACGACAACGCCTTCTTTAAAACTTGAAAAATTTTTCATGCCATAGCTTAATATCATTTGTAACCTCAAAAGATGGATATATTTTATTAGTATTCTGTAACAGAATATATCATATTTAACTCGAATTACAACCCTAACGAGGCGTTTCTCGTCAATATTGACAGAATATACATCTAAGGTGTTTTGTCAATTCTTTTAGGTGGCAATTGAAATGAGATCAAAACAAAGCTATTTTGTAACATCAAGTACAGAAAGTAAGTTGACCGTTCTATAGTCAAACATAACTTGCATTGTGATGGATTCAATCCATCATGAAAAATAGCTTTGCTTTGTATCGATATCCTGAAGATTTCACCCTGGGGACCATATCTTTTAAAAAAAAGTTACCGAAAATTGTCGAGGGGCCTTGATTATATATTGACTAACACGTTGATTTTAATCTATATATAAAGTTTGTATTCATTTTTGGTGATAACTTTAAACTATAAAGATAACGACAATGCAGACCATACGTGGGTTTAGAGATATACTGCCGGAGCACATATCCCTGTGGCAGAAAGTTGAAAAAGAGGCCTTTGCCCTCTTTGAATCATTTGGATTCAAAGAGATCCGGATCCCTGTCCTGGAAAAAACAGAACTGTTTGCCAGGAGCATCGGAGAAACCACCGACATTGTCGAAAAAGAGATGTATACTTTTCCCGACAGCAAAGGAAATGGACTGACCCTGAGACCTGAAGCCACTGCATCCATTGCCAGATCCTATATCCAGCATAAGATGTATGCCGCAGATCCCGTGAGAAAATTTTATATGACCGGTCCCATGTTCAGGCGGGAACGACCCCAAAAAGGAAGGTATCGGCAATTTTACCAGATTGATGTAGAGGTGTTTGGCGTTGAATCAGCCTATGCAGATGTCGAATTAATTTTTTTACTCAATGACCTGTTCAAGCGTTTGGGCCTCACAGGGCTCAGTGCCCATATCAACAGCCTGGGATGCCCAGAATGCCGACCTGCTTTTCAAAAAGCATTATTGGATTTTCTAGGGGAAAGAAAAGATCTCCTGTGCGAAAATTGCGCCCGGAGAATTCAAAAAAACCCTTTGCGGATTCTTGACTGCAAGACAGCAAGCTGTCAAAAGGCGTTGGAGGGTGCTCCTGCCACCATTAACCACCTATGCCCCGCCTGTGATGATCATTTTACCATTGTTCGGACAACCCTGGAAAAACAAGGAGTTGAATTCATAGTGGACAAATCCCTTGTCCGGGGACTTGATTATTATACCCGAACTGCCTGGGAAATTAAAACCACCACCCTGGGAGCCCAGAGTGCCGTGGCCGGAGGCGGAAGATATGACGGCCTTGTAAAAGAACTGGGAGGCCCTGCCACACCAGCCATTGGATTTGCCATCGGATTTGACCGCCTGGTGGAAGTCATGGAACAACTTGAAATAGAATCGATCAAACCAACACTGGACCTGTTCATTGTTGCCCTGGGGGATCAAGCCATGGAAAAAGCCTACCAATGGTCCTGTGAGTTGAACCAACAAGGGGTCAGAACCGAAGTGGATTTCCGGGGAAAAAGCCTGAAAAGCCTTATGAAACGGGCAAACAAACTCAACGCCAACCATGTGCTCATTGCAGGCGAAGATGAATTAAACAAGAACCAGTTGATATTAAGAAATATGAATACCAAAGACCAGACCTTCATCGCCATTGATAATCTGGTACCCGAACTGATGACAATTCTAAAAAAATAATACTTTTATAAAAATAACAGGATTAAGGGAAAAAAACGTGACTGATTTACTTGGAGACATGAAAAGAACACATACCTGCTCCCAACTGAGGGATACCGACATAGACCAGGAAGTTGTATTAATGGGATGGGTACAGCACCGCCGGGATCATGGCGGAGTTGTTTTTATTGATTTGCGGGACAAGAATGGCATTACCCAAATCGTATTCAATCCGGTGATTTCGGGAAACGTCCATGGAAAAGCCCAGGAACTAAGAAATGAATATGTCATTGGTATCAGGGGAAAAGTAGCCGCCAGACCAGGAGATATGCGCAATCCCAATATGGAAACCGGAGCCATTGAAATCCTTGTGGAGGAATTAAAAATTTTTTCCCAGGCCAAGACCCCGGCCTTTCAAATTGATGAACGAGTGGACGCTTCTGAAACCGTCCGACTCCAATACCGGTATCTGGACCTGAGGCGCCCCCAACTCAAAAAAAATATTCTGGATCGACACAAAGCCACCATGGCCATCAGAAACTATCTGGATAATAACGGGTTCATTGATATCGAAACCCCATTCCTGACAAAGAGCACCCCCGAAGGTGCCAGGGATTATCTGGTTCCCTCCCGGGTTAATCAAGGGGAATTTTATGCCCTGCCCCAATCTCCCCAACTCTTTAAACAACTTCTGATGATAGCAGGATTTGAGAGATACTACCAGATCGTCAGGTGCTTTAGAGATGAAGATCTGCGGGCGGACCGCCAGCCGGAATTCACCCAGATAGATATGGAGCTTTCCTTTGTCGATGAACATGAAATCATGAAAATTGCCGAAGAGATGATTCGCAATCTATTTAAACAGGTTTTAGGATCGGACCTTGCTCTTTCTTTTCCCCAAATCACCTATGACGAAGCCATTGATAGATTTGGCCTGGACCGGCCAGACCTGAGATTCGGCCTGGAACTGTGTAATGTATCCGATATTGTAAAAGATGCAGGCTTTAAGGTGTTTGCCAATATGGTAAAAAACGGAGGTCTTGTCAAAGCCATAAACGCCAAGGGATGTGCTAATTTTACCCGAAAACAGATTGATGAACTCACCGCATTTACTTCCATTTACAAAGCCAAGGGACTTGCCTGGATCAAAATCAAAGAAGACCAATGGCAATCCCCCATTGCCAAGTTTTTCACCGATGATGAAAAAAATGCCCTGGCCCAGCGCCTGGATCTTGAACCCGGAGATATTGTCTTTTTTGTAGCAGATCAGCCCAAGATCACCAATGAAGCTCTAGGGCAGTTGAGAAATGAATTGGGACGACGCTTAGAACTGATCTCCGATGATGTATTTGAGTTTATATGGGTAACCCAATTTCCCCTGTTTGATTACGATGAAACGGAAAAACGATATCATTCTCCCCATCATCCTTTTACCGCTCCCCTTGAAACCGATATAGACAAGCTTACCACAGCCCCCCTTGAAATCAAATCAAGGGCCTATGATCTGGTACTCAACGGAATTGAAATCGGTGGCGGCAGTATTCGTATCCATGACACCAAACTCCAGGAAAAAGTGTTCAACTGCCTGGGAATTGATAACGAGGAAGCCCAGGAAAAATTTGGATTTCTCCTGGAAGCCCTGGCATCCGGAGCTCCCCCCCATGGCGGAATTGCCTTTGGTCTGGATCGACTGATGATGATTCTGTGCAAGGAAGACTCCATTAGAAACGTCATTGCATTTCCCAAAACCCAAAAAGCTACTTGCCTTCTGACCGATGCCCCCTCCAAAGCAGCCCCGGCCCAACTTCAGGAACTGGCCATCAAAGTGTCCAAAATTGAAGGATAGACCAAGAACAAAATAGAAAATTAGGAAAAATTCCATCAAAACAACCCTCCGGTTCTGGATAAAACCGGAGGGTTGTTTTAAAATAGGTGATAGCGCATCATTAATCTGGAGAAGGGGGGGGTGGGTCAAGCCCGTCGTCGTCTCACCTGGAGAATGGGGGTGTTAAATACCAGAGCCGAGACATTATCATCCCGTTTAACCTTTAATTCCAGGGACTGCTTGTCAATTTCAAAATATTTTGAAATCACATCCACAATATCATTTTGAAGATCCATCAAAATAGTATCATTAAGATCGAGTTTGTCATAAATCAAAGAGAATTGAAGCCGTTTTTTGGCTTCGTCTTTGCTTTTTGTCTTCTGCCTGGTAAAACGTTTTAATAATCCTGATAGCATTAAATTCTCCTTATTATCTTAACCCGAATGTTCTGCTGATTTTACCCCACATGCTTGATCTATCGGTTGGCGCTTCGAAGGGCAAGTCGGCTTCACCATTAAGGCGGCGGGCGATCCGTTTGAATGCCTGCCCCGCCTTTGAATCATTTTGAAGCACCAGGGGGGTTCCCGTGTTGGAAGAGATCAACACCTTATCATCCATGGGAACAAGACCTGCAAGCTCTATGGCAAGAACATCCATCACATCTTCATGGCTGAGCATCTCCCCTCTTTTCACCCTACCAGGTTCGATCCTATTAACAATAAGTTTGGGTGTCAGGGAACGAGAATACAAAATTCCAATGACCCTGTCGGCATCCCTGACAGCCGAAACATCCGGAGTACACACCACCAGGGCCTCACTGGCACCGACAATGGAATTTTCAAATCCCCGCTCAATACCGGCGGGAGAATCCATGATGATATAATCAAATTGTTTACGCAAGTCTTCTGCCACCCGTTCAATACCGGCAGTACTCAGGACATCTTTATTATCGCTTTGGGAAGCTGGAATAAGAAAAAGGTTTTCAATTCTTCTGTCCCGGATGGCTGCCTGTTCGATTTTACATTTTTGTTGTACAACATCCACAATATTAAACACTATCCTATTTTCCAAGCCCATCACAACATCAAGATTTCTCAGGCCTATATCCATATCAACAATGGCCACACGATTTCCTTCCAAGGCAAGTGCAGCACCGATGGCTGAAGTGGTAGTTGTTTTACCCACGCCTCCTTTGCCCGATGTTACGACAATAATTTTTCCTTCCAATTCACACCTCAACTAAAAATTTTTATATTTAAATGGCTTCCGGCCAGGGTAGTCTCCGGAACGGGCTTGCCTTCATATAATCTTTTATAATAATTTTATTATTTTCCACCGAGGCAAATTCTGAGCTGCTGCCTCCCCCACCTTCACTACCCAAAGCTGAAATGGAACCGATTTTTACGTGACTGGGATTAAATCCAAGGGCAAAAATAATGGCATCTTCCCTGTCCGGGTAACCGGCATGCACCTTCCCGAAAAGTTTGCCCAGCACAATCACATCTCCGCCGGCAATGAGTTCAGCGCCTGGATTCACATCCCCGGTAATCACCAGATGTTTTTTAGCATTAATTGCCTGTCCGGAACGAACCCTCCCCCTGAGCATTAAAACATCACTACGATGCTGATTCCAACCACTGGACAGGTCCCGCTGGCGTATTCTCTCCAATGGAACAGAACGTTTGACAGGAGATGTGCCTATATGGCCAAGTTCAAAATTTTCCCTTAGATAAATTTTTATTTGTTCAATGAGGGCATCATGTCCTTTGGCATCCCCCACATCCAGAACCAGATCTGCATTCACGGCCAAATGCTTTAATTTTCTGATAAGTTTATCAATTTCACAAATCAGAATCTTTTCAGGCTGGGAGGGATCCAGAGTGATCCAGAATCCTTTGCCTACTCCTTTTAATTTCACCGGGGCTACACTTTCAAAATTAATCATCTCAACACTTTAAGAAATTGTCTATTTATCATTAAAAGAATTATCAGGAAGTTATAAAAAATCGGGGAAACAGTGTCAAGGATTGAATCTTTTAGGTTGAGGACTGGGCAAACACACCTTGAAATACAGCCAAACTATAATTCAAGGATCTGTCGTACCTTATGGGAAAAATCAATCACGGAATAGGGTTTTAAAATATATCCATTGCATCCCCGGTTGAGCATTTCCTGGGCTTTTTCATCAATGGCAAACCCGGTTGAAAGCAACACCTTGATGTGTGGATTTTGCTTTTTCAGTTTCAAAAAGGTCTCAAGCCCGTTCATTTCCGGCATGATCATATCCAGAATCACCAGGTTAATCTCATCTTTTTTCGCAGCATAAATCTCCAGGGCTTTTTTACCGGAATCAGCTGTAATCACCTTATACCCCAAGGCTTTACAGAGCTCTCTTCCAACTGTGAGGATTCTTTGCTCATCATCCACCAGCAAAACAACTTCATTACCCAATACCAATTTTTCATCCGCCGATGGCAAATCGGAATTTTCAATGGGTACTGCCAGAGGAAGAATAATTGAAAAAGCTGTTCCCACATCGACGGAGCTCCACACATCAATCACCCCATTATGATTCTGGACAATTTCTCTTGCAAAGGTAAGACCCAACCCCTTTTTCCCGGGATAATCCTGATGATTTGCCGAATAAAAGGGTTTAAAAATTTTTTCCAGGGTTTCAGCGTTCATACCTATACCCGTGTCGGTTACAGTTATTTTTACGAAGAACCCGGTTTCCAAACCATAGGCCTCGGCCGTTCCATTAAGGAGAGCTACAGATTTTGCCACAACGGAAAGCTTCCCACCGCCGGGCATGGCAAGAAGTGCGTTATCCACAAGGACCGCAATAACCTGGTTGATTTTATCCGGATCAGCATTAATCATAAGGGGCTTGGTCGCTAAATCCACATCCAGCACTATCTTTTCCCCTTTAAGCTCAAGGGTTTCCATTGCCCTGCGAACCAAAAAGTTTACATCAAAAAAGCTGGGATAATAGGCATCCACCTTGGCAAATCCCAAAAGCTGATTGGCAATTTCAGACCCCTTATCAATACAATCAATAATTTGTGTAATATGCTCGAAAAGTGGATCAGACGGCTTAATGCTGTTCATCATCAATGAAGCGTGACCTTTTATGGCGGTTAAAAGGTTATTAAAGTCGTGGGCGATCCCTCCGGCGAGTGCCCCAACCGCATCCGGCGGTTCATTATTCAATTGTATATGTTCCATTTGCCCACCTATTTACCCCAATAATTGAAACTATTTATCCATTCATTCCTACCATGGGCCGATGCCGCTTTGGTAAGCCACAACCCGATTTTTACCTAAAAAAATAATTTTTATGTGGGGAACTTCCTGCTCGATCCTGGGTCTATCCTCTAAGCCAATAGGATTAACCACGATACCCAGCAGGCTTTTCAATCCTTTTTATGATAATTGTATGATCATCAATTATGATGAATTTTATTTGTCATATCCTCCCTGAATCTATATTCTCTGTGGAAGTCTATCCCGAAGGCCGTTGAAAATCAAATACTAATTTAATTTTCTTATTGACAAGCCCGCCATTCTCTCTATAATGACACCATTATGATGTTCTTATACATAGAAACAAATATTTTAAAAAAAACACACAGCCCCCGACACTACTGCTCGTTCCTGATATTAATGACCTGGTATTGGTGGCACAACTTTATAGATGCGGCATAAATCTTGTCTAATACATAAAAGACAAGAAATCAAAGGCTGCCGATAAAACAGCAGCCTTTGTTATTTTAAGGTTGTCACAATCCCAGCCTTTTTTATTGCCCATCGGATTGAATACTGATACAAACCCATGCTGGAGGTATAAAATGTTAATCGTATTGGAAAAAGACACAACCAAAGAACAGGTCCAGATTATTATCCGGACCATTGAAAAACGAGGATACACAGCTCGCTCCATACCCGGAGGAGATAGGGTATCCATAGGAATCTTGCATAATAAAGGATCCGTGGATGCAGCCCAGTTTCTAGGACTTAGCGGTGTAAAGGAGGTTATTCCGGTGACAAAACCATATAAGCTTGTCAGCCGGGAGTTCAGGCAGGAAAATACCCACGTAACGATTGGTGACGCTGTATTCGGCAATGGAACCATGCCCGTGATTGCCGGACCCTGTGCTGTTGAGAGCTTAGAACAAGTACTATCCATTGCCAGATCTGTACAAAGTGCAGGTGCAAAACTTTTTAGAGGTGGGGCATTCAAGCCCAGAACATCTCCCTATTCCTTCCAGGGCTTAGGAGAGAAGGGCCT
Source organism: Desulfobacteraceae bacterium (assembly GCA_024226935.1). GTDB lineage: Bacteria > Desulfobacterota > Desulfobacteria > Desulfobacterales > Desulfobacteraceae > NBML01. Next base: position 7,789 of record JAAELK010000574.1, on the reverse strand, counting down.
GGAATTTTTGGCAAAGGTCAGGGAAGAAACAGGCCTGCCCGTTGTTACAGAAGTTATGGATGTTGAAAATTTTGACCTTATAGAAGCCTATGTGGACGTGGTCCAGATCGGCACCCGAAATATGCAAAATTTTTCCCTGCTCCGACGGGCAGGAAAATCAAAAAAACCCGTAATCTTAAAACGGGGAATGTCGGCCATGCTCCAGGAATGGCTCATGGCAGCAGAGTATATAATGGAAGAGGGCAACTCAAATGTAATCCTCTGTGAAAGGGGAGTCAGAACATTTGTCCAGCACAGCAGGAATACCCTGGATCTGTCCGTGGTACCCGCTGCAAAAAAGGAAAGCCATCTACCGATTATTATAGATCCAAGCCATGCAGCCGGAGTCCGTGACCAGGTAATCCCCCTTGCCTATGCATCGGCAGCTCTTGGGGCAGACGGACTAATGATTGAAGTTCATAATAATCCTGATAAAGCCCTTAGTGATGGCGCACAATCCCTTTATCCGGACCAGTTTACAACCGTTATGAAAAAAATGGATGCCATTCGCTCAATTATTGGAAATGACCAATGAACACATTTCAAGTCAACGGTCAACAAGGGCTTTGCTCCATCCACGTGGGAGAAAGCCTTTCAAATATAGACGCATACCTTCCCCCGGGGGTCACCCCCATAATTATCACGGATGAAAACATAAAAGCCCTGTATGGGGAAAAGTTCCCCCGGGGACCTGTTCTTACAATAGGCACCGGTGAAAAGGTCAAAACCCTTGCCACCGTGGAAAACCTCTTGAAAGAATTAATCCGGCTATCCTGTGATAGATCAAGTTTTATCCTGGGTATTGGGGGAGGAATTGTCTGTGATATTACAGGTTTTGTTGCATCCATTTTTTTAAGAGGGGTACGATTTGGCTTTGTATCCACATCCCTTCTTTCCCAGGTAGATGCCAGCGTAGGCGGAAAAAATGGAGTCAATCTGGATGCCTTCAAAAACATGGTGGGCGTCTTTAATCAACCTGAATTTGTTATCTGTGATATTGACCTTCTACAAACCCTGCCCAAAATAGAAGTTTCCAACGGCCTGGCCGAAATTATCAAACACGGCCTGATCTGTGATGCCACCATTTTTAATTTTCTTGAAAATAACCGGCAAAAGGCCCTGGACCTGGACCGGGATACGATTATTAGACTGGTGGCAGATTCCGTTGCCATCAAATCCAGAGTGGTTGAGGAGGATGAAAAAGAAGCGGGAGAACGCAGAAAACTCAACTTCGGCCACACCATTGGCCATGCTGTTGAAAAACTGAATCAGAAAAACCCTGTGCCCTTCGGCCATGGACGAGCCGTCTCTTTAGGTATGGTGACCGCCGCCATGTTTTCCCAAAAAAAGGGGATGATCTCCCAAAATGATGTGGACAGGATAATAGCTCTCTTAAAAGGTCTTAATCTTCCGATAGAACTGGATTACAAGGCTGAACAGATCATCAAGGCAACCGCCAGGGACAAGAAAAAGCAGGGAGACAACCTCTATTACGTATTCCTTGAAAAACTGGGGGCAGCCCAGGTCCAAAAGATCAGTTATGATGAAATGAATAGTTTTATCAACTCAGTATTTAAATAAGCCGCCCCTTGCTGACAGGACCTGTCCTACCTTTTCAACACCAGCCGAAACCCTAAATACTCACTTTTCATGGTGGGGATGGCACTATCCCTGCCGGAACACCGAAGCTGTGATGTGTTGTCGGCAAAGGATCCCCCCCGGACCACCCGGGAAGATCCTTTGCCTGTATACACGGGGTTCTTCAGTGAATGAACACCATAAGCTTTTTTACTATATACGTCCCGACACCATTCCTTGACATTCCCCCCCATGTTGTAGAACCCCATGTCATTGGGGAAAAAACTATTGCTTAATGAAGTTTTACCCCGGAACTCTCCGGCACTACAGGTACCGCAATTTGCCGGGGGAAGATAGGATTCCATCCCCCAGGGATATGTTTTTTTTTGCCCCCTGTCTCTACAGGCATATTCCCACTGGGCCTCTGTAGGAAGAGAAAACCCCATCCCCGTCCTGGCCTTTAACCTTCGAATAAATTTACCAACATCTTCAAAAGAAACCTGTTCCACCGGATAATCAGGCCCAAAGTTAAATCGGGAAGGATTGGTTCCCATAATTGCCTCCCATTGGCCCTGGGTTACTTCAAAAGCCCCCAGGAAGAACCCATCCAGGCAAACTCGGTGGGCTGGTTTTTCATCCTTCCCACACTTGCCTGCCTCCCCATGACACCCCATGGGAAAACACCCTCCTCCCACCCAGACAAAACCCATACCGGTAACAGGTTCCCAATACCGTTCCCCGGATTTATATCGGGGAGTTTTTTCATCATCAAAGGAAAGGTCGCACTTGCCGGAATACTGCCACAGAGTAAGGGTGTTCTCCAAATTGATCTTTTTAAGGATAATTCTCTTTTAAAGCCATTATAATTATAGTATAAATCAAACCTGAGTATCCCATAGCAGATTAATAAATTTATTTCTCTTTAAATTGTTTTTTAATCATCAAAAAGCAAGGACACAGACCAAGCAACTGGAAAAAAATATACCTGAAAGAATATTGTAATAAAATCCAGGATAAAAACGAGACCCATGAGAATCAGCATCATAAAATTATAGGAGAAAAAAGTATGACAAGCTTAAAAGGAACCCAGACCGAAAAAAATCTCTTAACCGCATTTGCCGGAGAATCCCAGGCCCGTAATCGATACACCTATTTTGCCAGTGCAGCAAAAAAGGAAGGCTATGTCCAGATTTCCGAAATTTTCACGGAAACAGCCAACCAGGAAAAAGAACACGCCAAACGGTTTTTTAAATTTTTGGAAGGCGGAGAGGTAGAAATCACCGGGACTTTTCCCGCTGGGATGATCGGATCCACCCTTGAAAACCTGAAAGCCGCAGCTGCCGGAGAAGAGTATGAGTGGACCCAGATGTATCCTTCCTTTGCAGAGACCGCAAGAAAAGAGGGATTTAATGCCGTTGCAATAATTTTTGAGATGATCTCAATTGCAGAAAAACAGCATGGGAAACGCTATGCAGACCTTGCCGCAAACATAGAGGCAGGCAAAGTATTTAAAAAAGAGGCCGGTATAAAATGGCGGTGCCGCAATTGCGGATATGTCCATGAAGGTCAGCAAGCCGTTGAAATGTGCCCGGCCTGTGCCCATCCCCAGGCCCATTTTGAAGTGCTGGCGGAAAACTGGTAAACAGTTAAAGGATTTGTTCCACAAACACCCGGATAATGGAAGAAACAAAGAATACACCCTGGATCTGCAATTACCCGGAAATTACTGGATGGATTCAGGGTTTTAATTCATTTGAGTTCGGCAGATTGCTCAATTGACAAAAATCAAATATGAACATATATTTACAGTCAATTTTTAATGTAAAAATAGGATAATTATCATGGCAGAAAATATTTTGGAAATTGATGACGACTCATTCGAAGAGCTTGTTTTAAAATCAGACAAACCGGTAATGGTAGATTTCTGGGCTCCCTGGTGTGGACCATGTAAAGCCATTAGCCCCACGATAGAAGCCCTTAGTCAAACCTATGGCGACCAGATGATCTTTGCAAAGGTAAACGTGGATGAAAACCCCTTAAGCCCCAGTAAATACGGCGTCCAGGCCATTCCTACTCTCATTTTCTTTAAAGCCGGTGAAATAGCCGAACAGATAACCGGTATGGTTGCTAAAGAAAAGCTTGAGGAGACAATCAAAGGAGTCTTGTAAGGAGTCTTTACCATGGCAGATATAGATTATGATCTTGTAATTATCGGCGCAGGCCCTGCAGGACTTACAGCAGGTCTTTATGCCGCAAGGGCTAGGGTGAATGTTCTTCTCCTTGAAAAGGCAGTACCAGGCGGTCAGATTCTTGTGACGGACTGGGTTGAAAATTATCCTGGATTTCCCGAAGGCATCAGTGGCTATGACCTTGCTGAAAAGATGAGAATCCAGGCTCAAGATCTAGGATTGGAAATAGAAACAGCCCAGGTTCACTCCCTGGATCTTTCGGCGGATATAAAGCAAATTATTCTTAAAGACCGGAGCATACGAACAAAAAGCCTGATCATTGCCTCGGGGGCTTCTCCAAAAAAATTGGGGATCGGTGAAGACAAGTATATGGGCAAAGGCATCTCCTTTTGTGCCACCTGTGACGCCCCGTTTTTCAGGGATAAAACAGTTGTAGCCATTGGCGGCGGCGACACAGCAGTGCAAGAAGCCATCTTCCTGACCAAATTTGCCAAAAAGGTTTATTTGATACACCGCAGGGATGAACTTAGAGCAACCAAGATTCTCCAGGAAAGGGCATTTGCCAATAATAAGATTGAGTTTGTCTGGGATTCAGTGGCTACCGGAGTAAAGGGCTTATTCGGCATTGAAGGTGTCCATGTACAAAATGTAAAGACCAGGGAAGAAAAAACCATTACAGCCGACGGTTGTTTCATATGGGTAGGTATTTCACCAAATACCGACTTTGTAAAAGACAGCGTTAAAACAGACGAGTTTGGTTTTATCATTGCCGATGCAAAAATGCAGACCAATGTTCCAGGTGTTTATGTAGCTGGCGATGTCAGAGATACCCCCCTCAGACAGATATCCACTGCCGTAGGCGATGGAGCTATTGCGGCAGTCTGCGCAGAACATTATATTGAGAATATATAACGATGAAAAAACTTTTATTTTTGGGAATTTTATTTTTTTTCATCTCCGGATGCTCTCTTTTTGATGGATCCGGACAAATGAATAAAAATGCCGAACAATTGGCTACCCAGGGCGCATCTTCCTTCGTGGGTGAAAATTATCAAGATGCCATCAAGGCTTACACAGACCTGAAAGACTGGTATCCCTTCAGCAGATACGCCATCCTGGCTGAACTCAAGATTGCCGATGCCCAATTTCATCTGAAACAATATGATGAGGCCATCATAGGCTATGAATCTTTTGAGAAAATGCATCCCAGGAACGATGCTGTTCCCTATGTAATCAACCAAATAGGCCTATGCTGGTTTAACCAGATACATACAGTTGACAGGGACCCTACCCCGGCCCGGAACGCTTTAGCCCAATTCCGCCGACTTTTTACGCAATATCCAGACAGTGATTATGCCAAAAAGACAGGGGGCAATATCAAAAAATGCATCGATAATATTGCCGGCCATGAACTTTATGTGGCCAATTTTTATTACAAAACAAAAAAATACAAAGCAGCCTTAAACCGATATGAATATATTGCCAAATATTTTCCGAAAACCGAACAACGCAAGGTTGCCATGAATAAAATTCCGGAATGTACCGGATTAGTCAAGAAAGAACAACCCGACAAAGAATAATTGGCCTTTACTTTTATTTTTAATTGGTGTATTAATCTCGGGTTATTATTTTGTTAAAGAGTTTTTCTTTGAGGAGTTAAGATATGTCAAAACAATGTGCTATTTGCGGTAAGAAACCGATGGTCGGCAATAATGTCAGCCATGCCCACAATTTAAACAAACGAGTATTCAACCCAAACCTTCAGAGAGTTCGTGCAGTTATTAAAGAGGGTTGCGTCAGAAAGATAGATGTATGCACCTCCTGTATCAAGGCAGGGAAGGTCACAAAAGCCGCTTAATCATCCTTGTTGGGCAGTAAAATACAGTACAATAAAACTTTTGGTTCGGGCATTTATTCAGATAAATGCCCGAACCTTTGTTGTTTTGTTTTAGAGTATTTTTGAGGCTAGTTCTGCAAGTTCCGAGCGTTCACCCTTTTCAAGATTGATGTGGGCATATAATTTCTGGCCTTTCATCTTCTCGATGATATAAGCCAGACCATTTGTCTGACTGTCCAGATAGGGGTGATCAATCTGGAAAATATCCCCGGTAAATATAATTTTTGTTCCTTCACCGGCTCTTGTTATGATGGTTTTTACCTCATGGGGTGTCAGGTTCTGGGCCTCGTCCACAATAAAAAACACCCTTACAATACTCCTTCCCCTGATATAGGAAATGGGGGTGATCACAATTTTTTCTTCTTCAATCAACTCTTTTATCTGCTTGGACGGAGAGTTGTTTTCATTAAAATTATTCTGGATAACGGAAAGATTATCATACAGAGGCTGCATATAGGGATCCAGTTTCGAGGCCACATCTCCAGGTAAGAAACCAAGATCTTTATTGCTCAACGGAACCACGGGCCTTGCAATAAAGATTTGACGATAAAACTTTTTTTTAGCCAGGGCAGCTGCCAGGGCCAGCAAAGTTTTACCTGTTCCTGCTTTTCCAGAGATGGTGACCAGGGAAATATCGGTATTAAGCATGGCATTCAAGGCAAAGGTCTGCTCCGAATTTCTTGGCTGAACCCCATAACAACTTTTGGGCTGGATCAGTTTTACAGTCTCACTTTTTCCATCAAAAAAAGCCAGGGCCGATTTGGACCCATTTTTCAAAATCAAATTCTCATTGGGAAAACATTCAACTGTTGTCCCCAACTTTGAGATCTGTGTTTCATAGGGTTTTTTATACAACTCATCCAACACATCCGAGTCAATATGTTCCATCACTTTCAGGCCAGTATACATATCAGAGATATCTTCAACAAATCTGTAATTATAATTTTCTGTTTTCAAACCGATGGACCTTGCCTTCAAACGCAGGTTAACATCCTTGGTTACAAAAATCACATTTTTGAACTGGTTTTTCTTAGAAATAGAATAGGCAATATTTAAAATTTTGATATCCGCAGTAACCTCCGTAAAATTTTCCTTGATCTTATCTTCCAGCGGAAAATCAAGGCGAATGGAGATCCGTCCCTTTCCATTTTCAATGGGAACACCACCGTTTAACATTCCATCACTGGAAAGTGCATCCAGCGACCTTAAAAAATCCCGGGCATTACAATTAATGACATCATTGCCCTTCTTGAACCTATCCAGCTCCTCAATAACTGTTATGGGAATACAGATGTCATTGTCCTTAAACTGATGAATACAACTGCTGTCGTGAAGAATCACATTGGTGTCCAGGATAAAGATTTTTTTCATACGCATCTCCCCTTTATGTTTCCAGGTTCATTCGCCTATAAAAATTATAGGAGATACTAAAAGCATAGGGAAATATACAAAGCTTGTAAACATTTTGTTGTATCCCGGGCACTATTTAATAAATCGGATGGCAAAGAGATTGGGGTTGGCTCAAAGGACAATTAACGATCATTTAGCGAAAATGGCAGTGTTGCCAAATTCCCTAAATGCCGATTTATCCTGGATTATGACCCAGAAGTAAAACGTATCTACTTCATGCTAATTATTTGGGAAGCCGCGTCAGGGCTGCCATTGTGATCAGTTGCTGGATGGTATGGGCTAAAATCATTTGGATTTCAGGAATATTTAACAGGGACCGGCGGGGAGAAAGGTAAGGCTTTTCGCTCATTCTCACAGGACTTCGTGTCCTGTTTCCGAGGTGACTGGCGCTTTGTCCCGTCCATGGGACACGCTGCCATTCAAATCCGCTGCAAGCCTTACCTTCTTTCCCTGTCTCTGGCATAGTGAATATTATGCTGGATGGAATTGTTCGATGAAATGGTAATGTGGCAAACAATATCAGAAAATCTGCCAGGCAATCTCAGATATTTAAAATTTTGGTTCATCCGATTAACGCGTACTTTTTTCTATGAAGATCAAAAAGCTTCAATTTGAAAAATTCAAAATCACGATATCCATAGGCCTGCCTTTTCATAGTTTTAATTTTGTTATTGGT
>JAAELK010000573.1 GCA_024226935.1 Desulfobacteraceae bacterium | reverse complement strand
GACAAGAAAAAAACCCGGAGTGTGGGAAAATTTCACGCTTTACCGAAATTTTTTTTTATTCTTTTCAAGAGTGACCGGAACAATACTTTCAGAGAAAGAAAGAAAAAAGATAAAATTAAAACCGGGCAGTATCGGTTTTATCCTCGTAAAAGCTATCTGCAAAATCGCCCATATAGGCGTAAACGCTCCTTCATCACTGAATAGACCGCCAAATCGAATCAACAATTTCTTTAGAGTTATCCTTAACTTCAAAGTCAACATTGTTGTTGCCATCCGTACCCACACCAACGTCTCCACTAGCTCCAGCACCGTAAGCTTTAAATGAGAATTGATTCTCTATTTGATCTGATACTTCATCCAATTTGCTGTCAATCCCGCCCTTTACAAAATCGCAGGCCATGCCCAACAGCTGATCCAGAGACGGTAAACTGAACGAGAAGTCAAGAGAAATTGAATTGATCGCGGCCAGACAATCTTCGATATTTACAGTCTCCGGTTCTTTGATGTATTCTTTCATAACCGTTTTGCTCATTTCACGGTATTCTTTGGCAGACTCATCCATGATCTCGTTAATGGTCTGACAACAATCGTCGGTCTCTTCTGTTGCCAGAGATATTCCAGGGAGAGCCAAAATTAAAATCGTAATGAGTACTGCTATTCTCTTCATGAGTTATCCTTCCATCTTTTCTAAAAGGTTTATTATTTCTTCCCTTCTTTGTCGGCCAAAAATTCGTTTAAGGCACTCTGTTTTTAATAAAATTTGCGTACGGGTTAAAAACAGCATAGCTTCAGGCTGTATGTGCTCTACCTGACTGGTTTGGCAAAGTTGCAGTAATTTTACCGTTAAAGACGGTTGAATTTTGTGCAAAATGGATAACAACCGAAAACTTGCCGAGATATTTCTGTACGCCATAATCCGTAAAAATTCCGTTAACTTTTCCTTAATGACTGGATCCTTTTTATCCGGAGATCTATCCAAAATATCTGAGAGTGCATCAGCAATCATAGAAAACTGTTGATAGCACTTTGAATTCTTTTCAAAGGTCCAATTTTCCTGAGCCTCCAGAGAAACCAAACGATCATGAAAAAAGATAGGATCATCAATTCCCATCTCATCAATCCATTTTTTAATCTGTTCATCATCTAAAATCGAAAAAACTTTCATTATTTTTCCTTGTGTACTTTCGTCAAATGTTATTTTGTTATATTATATATTATAGCAATCAAAAAGAGAAGGAGTATAAAAAATGAAATGCAAAAAATATCAAATAACTGCTCTATTGGTAATGCTTCTTATTGTTTCCGAGGCGCGTACAGACGAATTAGTACCCATTACACGAGAATGTATTCACTCAATTGCAACAATTTTTCATCTACCGGTTGCTGCCTTATATGGCATATTTGCCACCGAGGATGGTGTCGTAGGGAAATATTCAATTAATACGAATAAATCCCGGGATAACGGCCCAATGCAAATTAATTCAATATGGCTTGAAGATTTAAAGAAAATAGGTATCACGGAAGAGGAGCTACGCAATAAAGGATGTCTTAATGTATTTGTCAGTGCCTGGATACTAAAAACGCATCTAAATCAAACCGGTAATATTTGGGAGGCCATAGGAAAGTATCATTCTAAAACACAAGCAAAAGCAAAGATTTATAAACAAAAAGTTTTGGCCAACCTCATAACAATCAAGGATTATGACATGTTACTTACCCAGGCAAACAAACAAGTGGGGATTCAACAATGATGAGCCAAGGACAGGGTAATAATGATTTAATGACTGATTTAATGGTGGCCATCGGAGCCGTGATTGTAATTATTATTATGATTGGTTTCTATTACAAAAAAAATGCTGGCCCTATTAATTATGTTCTAGTTGAGTTTAACAGGGTACAATTGTATGCCTTGGCCCATCTGCCTGGTTCAATCGGAGAAGAAACCGCATATGCGTATATTAAATTAGGAGAAAAAGACCCCTGGGACTTCACCCTACCCCAGATTATAGATCTGTTTGCGTATGTTGGCAAATATATAAGATGGATTATCATTCCCATTCTTGGGGGATTTATCGCCTGGGGGTTTACCTCTAAACATAAAGTCTCAGACTATTACCGTAGAATATTCACAATGACCAGTTTGATTAAAAACAATGTTGAAGAATTTCCCTGCATGGCACCCATCGCCAATAGAAAACGAAGTATTCTTGAAGAACCTTATGATGTAGGGCCATGGAGAACGCCGCGCATGGCAATCCAATTTGTTGCAGAAAATAAACTGCTTTTAAATAAAAAAGGGAACCCAGTTGCCACAAAATACCTGATTGATAGACACGGTCTGCCCAATCTGCGATCCAAAATCATAAAGAAAGATAACAACAAAAGTTTAACACTGGATAAAGAAAAAGCCACAGACCTTTTTATGAAACAAATTGGCCCCAAATTTACAGGAATCGATGATCTTCCAGGCTATATCAAAGGACTTGTGGCGGCATTCATGGCAATCGGAGCAGGAGATAAAGATGCGGGATTTGCCCTGCTTGATCATATGTCTATCACTTTTGTTGAACCTGATACTGAAGGCGATTCTTTTGATATTAGTATCAAAGGGGCAGATGAACTAATTAAAAAACACAAAACAAATAAAGATTTAGCGTATCATACAAATCACCACACAGCCTATCTTCATCCCTATATGATTGCATTACTTGAAGATCATGCAAAGGCCAAACATGGAGTATTACCTTCCAGCCGGTATATCTGGTTACGACCAGTCAACCATTTACTTTTTAATATTCTCAATCAAATGGGAGGCCGAGAACCCTGGGTTGAAGGTGCTGGTGCCTGGACACATTATGAAGCGGAAAATGTTGTCGAACAAAGCCTGAATAAGCCGGAAGTAAGTAACGCTGTAAAAGGGCTTGAAGAAAAAATGATTATGACAGGATGGATGGCAATACCAAAGGATTGGCAGGATGCTTAATAAATCACATCAATTTAAAGGACTTGAGGACCGCAATATATTAAGCCGGCAGGATTTATTGCGAGATACCAGGCCGCTTTTTGTCCAGATCATCGCTGGAATGGGTAACCAGATCGTTTTTCTGAGTATAATGATTGCTCTTATGTTCATGCCACTATTGATGCCAGCATCAACTCTTTTTTGTCTCTTGTTCGGTGGATTATATACCCTTTTTAGATACCTTGCATATACCAAGGACACATTGCCATTAAGAATTCCTTCCACATACAAGAAAAAAGATTATGGAGATCGCAAACCGGACGGTAAAAACTTTTTTAAGGCTGCAGGTATATTTTTTTTAGGCAATGAACGAAATACGCGAAAAGAACTTTGGTTAGCTTTTAGAGATGTGTTGACCCATCATCTCATGTACGGAAGCACAGGCGCTGGCAAAACCGAGAACCTGGTCTCTATGTCATTTAATTCTTTGGCCATAGGTGGCGGCTTATCCTACATTGATGCTAAGGCCGCCTTAAAACTCGCCTTTCAAATGTTTACCTTAGCTCGATTCGTTGGTCGTGACCATGATTTTAGAGTTTTAAACTACGGTGTCAGCAGCAAACCGCCCAGAGAATATCATCCCAAAAAGACAACGAACACTAATAATCCATTAAATTATGGATCTGCAGAAAGCTTGACCCAGTTTGTTGCGGCCACCATTAAAACATCCAGTGACAGTGGCAATGCCATCTTCGGACAAAATGCCCATGTACTTGTAACAGCTGCCATGTACGCTGCCGTAGAAAAACGTGATAGCGGAGACTGAGAATTTGATGTAATCAAATTGCGAGAACTTTTAACCCTTCCCAAAATGCTTGAGGTTGTTCAAGACCAATCTATATCTCCAGCTGCCCGTAATGCCATCAAACAGTTTTTGACCTCTGTTGGCTGGCAAGAAGGAAAAACCATAGATAAACAGGGCAAGAACCTCAACGAACAGTTTGGATATGCCCGTGGATATTTTAGCCTGTTTTTGGCAAGCCTCAGTGACACATACGGTCATATTTATAAAACCAAACACGGTGAAATTGATCTACAGGATGTTTTAAAAAACCGGCGGATTTTATGCACTCTAATTCCAAGTGTGGAAAAAACCAACCAAGAGACAGAAAATATTGGCCAGATTAATCTATCTGGCTTGAAAAATGCTCTTGTTTCCTGCATTGGTGACAAGGTTATGGGCACCGTTGAAGATGTATTGGACTCTTTACCAATTGATCTTCGAGTTCCTTTTTTAAGCGTTACGGATGAACATGCAGCAATTCAAACAAAAGGTTATGAAATTTTTATGACCCAGGGCAGAGGTTTTGGTGTCGGGGCCATTATTGGGACACAAGATAGAGCAGGTTTATATAAGGCTGACGAATTTTGTGCCCAGCAAATTGAAGCCAATGCCAAAGTTAAAAGTATTGGTACTATGGATGATCCAAAGAAGACATGGGAGCTTGCCAGAGAACTTGCTGGAGAATCCCAGGTCATGCAAACTTCAGGTTCTTTTGTTGATAAAAATCAGACGACCTCAATTTCTTATGAAGACCAACGTCAAACCCAGGTAACTCAAGCTAGCCGGGTGGATATCCGAGATTTCCAAGAGCAAATAGAAGGTGAATTCCATCTATTTTTCAGAGGGAAAATTGTCCGGGCACGGTCCTTTTTTGTAAACCCGCCTTTGAAAAAAAACCAACAGTTAAGAATTAACGACATGCTGCCTGTGGCCAAACCTCAAAAACAAAGAATCAGCCTTCAACTTGGAAAAATTAAAAAAGGTGCTCACACTCTTGCCAAGATGATTAACTCTCAAAAACAAGACCTGTCGGATCTCGCTATGTCTTTACCTGTAAAAAACCTTAAACAGGTATTTGATAACCCCGGAGGCCTGCCTAAAAATGATATTGCTATATGTGCTTTTAAACATTGGATCCATGGTGAAGATGTTGTAATTGATGCATTCAATGAGCAATGCGAAGAGGTCGCTAAAAACCAGAAAGCCGAACCGCCTCCAGTTCAAACACCGGCCCCTACTCCTGAGCGTGAACCAAAGCAAAAACAGAGACCAGATGCATTCCAATTTGCTCCTGGTATTTTTAAAAAGCGTTTAGAAGAAACGGATACATCTCAAGATCCAACAGACTCCTCAGAACAGCACGAGCAGGCAGTAGAAAAACCTTTTTCCGCTGATCCAGATAAAAAGTTATATCAAGGGTTTAAAACCATAATGGAAGGTACTGCCAGCCTATTCAATGATCAGGCAGAGACTGTCCAGAATTTTAAAAAAGACTGGACAAAAATGGAAAAACTTTATGGAGCATCTCCGATTCAAGCAATTAAAAGAAGTGAAGAGGCCGTATCCAACATAGTTGAGGCAAGCCTGGAAAACTACCCTAACACACCTCCACCTGAAAAGCCCGGTATCGATGCAGAACAACAAATGAGTGATTATATGAATACATTTTTAAATGAGGTTTCGTTGAAATGAAAACAATTATGACAATCTTCTTGATATTCGGATTAGCAACTGTTTTAGGGCTATTGTTCAACTGCGGCACTTTATTTTCCCCTGGAAAGATAACAGAAGAACCAAACAGAATCTGTAATTAAAAAATTCTAAAGGAAGTGTTTATGATCAAACCTAACTCACAAAAATTATCTAAGATTTTTGACTGGCGGCCAACTTCAATTTTGAAAGAAATTGCAGTTGACCAAAAGAAATTTGCTTTAATCTTTTTTGATATCGCGCCAGAGACCTGTGGTGTTAAAAAAGATGAACTTATAAATAAAATTAATAATATCTTTGGTATGCCTGATATCACGATATGGCTTGATGAAAATCAGTTAATAATTCTCTCCTCTTATGAAATCAATTCTATTAAATTAACTACTGCGATAAAACAGGTTGAACAAATCTTAAAATGTAAAACCGGAGTTGTTTTTTATCCTGAAGATGGTAAATCCTTGCAAATATTAGCCACGAAAGCGTATCAAGCAACACGCCTTCGTGGAAATCAAAGCTTGCGGAAATCTATTCACAAAGCCCTGGACGATAACGAATTTTTTCTGGTGTACCAACCTCAGATTAATACCAAGGTTGGCAATTATACTGGAGTTGAAGCGTTAATCCGGTGGCAGTCCAAAAAAGATCAGAGAATCATCATGCCGTCAGAATTTTTACCCATAGCTGAAACTGAAGGAATGATGGATCTAATTTGTAAATGGACGCTTTATGAAGCGTGTCGGCAAAGCTTGGCCTGGCAGCTGAAAAGAAAAGAGCTTCGGATTTCTGTTAATATTTCCACAACCTATCTTTTAAATCCTGTTTTTTTAAATGACCTAGATCAGGTTCTTGAAGAGACAGGAATAAACCCGTCTTTCCTTGAATTGGAAATCACCGAAAACAAAGGGATAACCAAAACAAATGTAGACAAGGTGAATGTTATTATCCAGTCTGTCCGGAACAAAGGAATTCTTGTTTCCCTTGATGATTTTGGAATGGAATATAATTCCCTTGAAGTTTTACGGATATTAACTGTAGATAAAATCAAAATTGATAAGGTGTTTGTCCAAAATATTGAAACCCAGAAAGTGGCGTTTATTATTCAAGCTACCATAAGCCTTGCCCGGGCCATGGGGCTTGAGTGCATTGCAGAAGGGGTAGAATGCATCCGCCAGGCCACTTTATTAGAAAGAATGGGATGCTTTGATATGCAGGGATACTTATTTGGTAAACCCGAAAAAGGCTATCCGAAATTACCGGCAGTTCTATATCAATAAAAAAATATTGCATATTATGATTGCTTTAATATAATATTTAACTATAACAAACTAAAGGATAAATTATGCCTGAACCGATCCAAAACTGGAGCGATCTAATGGGACCTGTCTCATTAGATGAGGCCGAAGCACTGGAATTAATTGATGAAAGCTTAAAGGCGGGAGGTAATAATGAGAGCGAGAAAGACTAATATTAAATATTCCGGCTATAATAAAAGATCAGTATTTACCAAGGAAGAAAAATCCAAGTTCAAAGCCCAAACCAAAGAGAATTTGGAACTTTTCTTTCACACTCATGCTAAAAAAACAATTGACCTACTGACCAGTAGCAAAAGAAAATCTTTATCACCAGCAACTACGTTACCGTACAACCCGGTGACAGGAACTGTTTATTCGGGGATCAATAGTTTTGTCCTAAGTCAGTATATGCTGAATAATGGTACAAACGATGCCAGATTTTGTAAATGGAACCAGGTCCATAAATTTGGTGAGAAAACCCATATTCTCAAGGGTGAAAAAGGGACTCATATTCTTGAGCCTAAGACATTTGAATTGCCTCCACCTGGGATAACTAATAAAGAGCTCAAGGATCAGGGAATCTCCGCTGAAGAGCAGAATGCTATTTTTGAAGGGCTCCCCGATGGAAAAATTGTATTTTTTCGCCCTATATCGGTTTTCCATGCTTCCCAAATCAACAATGCTCCGGCTCTTGAGATAGTTCATGAAACTATGGACTGGCAAATCAGTGAGCTTGTCGAAACGCTCGTGGATACTTGTGGCATTAAGGTTACATTTGGGGCCAAAAACCCGATATACGCTTTGGGGTCTGATACGATCCACATGCCAGCAAAGAGGACTTTTAAAAGCCCAGAGGACTATGCGGCTCAACTACTTCGTCAATGGTACACTGCTACCGGTGCAAAGATCAGAGAAGAGAGATTTAAAGGCCCCAGCCAGATAGGTGAAGGGATTTTAAATCAGGCCGCTGAAGAACTTCGGGCAGAAACATTTAGTCTTGTGGCCAGTCAAACTCTAGGCTTGCCATATAAACCTACAACCCAAAAAATATATGTAAACTGTTGGGAAAAACAACTGGCAGAAGATCCTAAACACATTGTCAAGACTGCTCATGCAACCAGGCTGATCAATACTGTGGTGAACTTCTCACAGGGTATTCAACCCAAAGCAGACTGGTTTCCTGACAAGTCAACATGGCCTAAGGTGTTTAGTTCTTCAGATCTGGATGCACACTTGGATACTGATCATGATGACAACGAACGTGTATCTAAAATTCATGCAATCATGGCAACACTTGATACAAATTTTGCTTTTACAAAAGGAGAGGATGATAAAATTTTATTTAGTAGTGATATGCATATGGATAAAGAAACAGGTCAGTCTGGAGAAAAGGACGTTCTGGAGGCGTTCCGGATTCAGGAGATCCTGCAGGACAAAATCGAAAATTTAAATATCGACGTGGAGGAACATAACGGTAAAATCATCTTAAGTATAGATCTAAGTCATGATCTTGACACGGAGAACACTCCGGGGCTCTGATTTGCCATAAGCAATTATGGGGGTATTGGATATGTTGTATGAAAATCGCGTAAAAGATATTTTAGATATAGCGTCCTATGCATGTGAAAATATTATTCAAGCCGCAAGGGACATTTCTATGGCTAAAAAAGATGTATTCCCGGCAGAAGTTTTTGTGGACGGAAAAAAAATTCAGGGAATCACTGAATTTGATATTTTCCGCAGAAAACTTGACCTGGATCACTTTCAGGTTTCAAGAAAATGGCTTTCTCAAATAGATGAGAACAAACGGAATAAACTTAAAAAAAAACTGAGTTATGGGTTACAATCAATTGTCTGGTTTACAGGATTAGGATGTCCTTATTTTTCCTATTCAGAGTGCTGCCAGGCAATTGATGATGCTTTAAAACTTATTAATTCAGATTATAAGAAAACAAGTGGAGCCCTATTGGACCCACAACTTTTGGCCGAAAGAATTATTGAAGACCCAAGAAAAATTATTACTATTCTTGAACAGGTCCAGTCCTCCATTCGTGGTTCGTCAACAGTGAAAGACGAAAGAGATGCAATTATTGAAACGTGGTTTCAAACAGATTTTTGTAATGTTATCAGATGGGATGAATGTTTTGCTGTTGGGCCTGCAGCAATTGACATGAAAACGTTTTAGTTAAAAATAGTTGTTATAATATAATACTAAACAAAAAAATGGAGTCTTTATGCTCTTAATTTTTGCTGAGAAGCCCAAAACTGCCAAAGCAATTGCCAAAGCTCTGGGTATTCCAAAATTAAAAACCAAAGCCCTTTGTTATAAAAACAATGATACTGTTATTATTCCAGCATTTGGTCATTTATTTGAACTGTTTATGCCTGAGGATTATGACAAATCTTTAAAGGAATGGACTGCTAATTCATTACCCATTATTCCGGATAAGTTTCAAATCAAATTGACAGATAATCCAGGAGTAAGAAGGCAATATGCCTTAATGGAAAAGTATTATCCTAAAGCATCAGAAATTATTCATGCCGGGGATAATGACAGAGAGGGACAGTATCTCATTGATGAAATTCTTGACTATCTTGGCAATACTAAGCCAGTCAAAAGGTTTTTCCCACAGGCATTAAGTAAGCAAAAAGTGCTTAAAAACTTTGCCAAGCTTGAAGACAACCGTAAATTCATCAACACTACGAACGCGGCAATGGCCAGGACACGTTCCGATTGGTTAATCGGTCTTAATATTACCCGAGCTATGAGCATTGCCGCCCGGGAACATGGCCTTGATAGAATACTTTCTGGAGGCCGGGTTCAACTTATTGCCTTGACCCTTGTCGTGGACCGGGATCGGGCAATAGAATCGTTTGTCTCTATTAACTACTTTGTACCTCAAATCACGGTAAAACATCCCCAGGGGAATTTTGTGGCCATATGGTTACCCAATAAGAATCATCCCCTGGATTCTGAAAACCGCCTTATTAAAAAAGAATATGCTCAAAAAATCATTACTGGCCTTAAAGGGCAGGCTGGTGTGATTGTATCTGTCAGCAATTCAATCAAAAAAAAAGAACCTCCTTTGCCGTACACCCAAGGAACTCTCTTGGATGCAGCTTCTACCCTTTACGGTCTTGATGTTAAAAAAGTCGCAAAAATCACCCAATCCATTTATGAGGCTGGGTTGATTTCCTATCCTAGAACAAATAATCCCCACCTGGATATAGATGAATTTGATGACGGGGTAAAAACACTTGAAAATCTTGCTTCTCACGGCAATGAAGCAGCCAGAAAAGCAAATCCATCAATCAAATCAAAGACATGGAAAAAAGCCCAAAGCAATGACAATAAATATGCTATCATTCCAACTGGTGATAAACCCAGCACACTGACACCGGATCAAAAAAATATTTACAATCTAATTGTTGAGCGATTTATCATGCAGTTTTACCCTCCAATGCAATATGCATCTCAACAAATAATCACAAATGTTGGTGGAGAACAATGGAAAACATCCGGCACAAGAGTAATAGAGCCTGGTTGGACTGCACTTAAGAAAAAACAAGACTCTACAGAAAAATCCTTACCTAAGATCAACGAAAAAGACGATATTACATGCCTTGATGCTATTCTTCAGACCAAAAGTACCAAACCACCTGCACGGTTTACTGAAAGCAAATTAATTGTGGCCATGGAAAACATTGACAAATTTGTTCCGGATCCCCGGGTCAAAGCAATTTTAAGGGAAAATGCCGGGATTGGTACTGATGGTACTCGGACAGAGATAGTCAGTCTCATCAAAGAACGAACTTACATAGAGCGTATTAAAGGGAAAGGGACCCAAATTTGTTCTTCAAAACTCGGAAGATTCGTCAAAGATATTGTGCCCCAAGCTCTTACGGATCCTTCCACTTCAGCAATGTGGGATGAATTCTTAAATCTCATTCAAGATGGAGAACAGACAATGGAACAGTTTATGGAGCAAACTATAGCCCAGTTACCCGGAATGGTCAAAGCAGCCTTAAATACAAAATTTCCGAAAGAATTAGTTGGAATAGTACATAAATGTCCAGACTGTCAAAGCCCCATAAAACGATATAAACAAAAAAAGAAAAAAGGACAATATTTCTGGGCCTGTTATGCTGAAGACAAACACCATGATGGCAAACCCGTTTTCCTTCCTGATGAAAAAGGTCATCCAGGACAACCATATGTAAGAGTAGACACCACTGATCTTCCCCATGCAGAATGTCCAGAGGCTAATTGTCCGGATAAGATGATTCAACTGGAATCAAAGAAAACCCCGGGATTTTTCTATTGGAAATGTAAAAATAAAACTCATCCCATACGATTTGATAATGGAGGTTCTCCTGGAGATGCCATGAAAGTTAAAAAGAAAAAAGCCAGCTGATGATTGATATGATTATTCATAGCCTCAAATTCTTCCTCTTTGAAAATGAGTTTTTTTAAAAAAAGGCTTTTCCCGTGCACGTATTAATTGTTATGATATTATACATAATGGTAAAAACAAAAGATATGAATAGAAAAAAGGCTTCAATGGGTTGTTCCTTTTTCTTCTCCAGGAAACAACCCTTTTCCCACCGGTATCGGCTTTGTGAACTACTATCCAATACCCCGAGAACAAAGACGGTCCGGTGGGAACCTTTTTAAAAATTACCTTATAAAAAAAGGAAACACTACATATGTCTAAGCTTATTCATTTTGCTGCTCTATTAGATGCAATACAGTGGTTAACTTATCAACAATCTCTTGGGTTGGTTAAGCTTATAGGCAAAGAGAGAAAACGAGTTTTCTCTCTTGATCGAAGCTTTACCGTTCACAGCCTTGCTCTTGTTTTGGATCCGGCAGACGGACAATTGTTTTTAGCCATGCGAGATGATGCCTCCCAAAAATGGTTTACAAACCTTCCTTGGACAAAACTTCAAGTCTACAAACAAACGCCAGCATTTCTAAATTTAATCTGCGACAATATTGTTTTCCCGGGATTCCCGGAAATCCAATTTGAAGGAGGATCGTTGTCAGTTTTTAGCCTTAAAATCCCTATTTATAGCAAACTGATAAAGATATTGACCAAAAAAGAAGTGATCAATATAGGCTTATTCAAAACAGGAGAAACAAAAAAAGAGCTTGTTCTTACGGAAAAGCCTCTCACAAAAGATATCCCCGTGGAAATTCATGAGCAAAGATAGCGATCTCATCATAATCTTTTTCGAACAAAAGCGATCGTGAAATATGATATAAAAAACAGCCTCAGAAAGCCTTTTTCCTTCCTATATTACGAAAGAATTCTATAAAAATTTTTATAGTTGCAACGAACAATGACTTGAGTCATGATAAGCAACAAATTATAAAAACCAATCAAATAATACTAATAAAAAATACAATTCAAACTAATAAGATCATCAAAAACCCTTGACACCCATCGGCTTTATTGATATCGGTATATTAATTCATGATAAAAAGGAGTCACAATGAAAAATAAAAAAGGTTTTATAGGTGCTATCTCAAACTATAAAGGTGGAACCGGAAAAACCATCACCTCAGTCAGTTTATCATCCGCTCTTGCAATTAAGAAAAAAAAAGTACTTTTAGTAGACAACGACCCACAAAGTGACTCCACAAGAGCTTTGATCCAAGATCAAACATCCATTAATGAATGTATGTATGACTTATTAGACCCGGACACAAAAGAAAAACCTGATATTAAAGAATGTATATATCCAACTATTCATCCCAATTTAGATATAATACCTAATATTTCTGAAACTTCCGGCTTGGAAATACCACTATCAATAGCTTTCCCAAGAAGCAATACTTTTTTAAGAGATCATATATATGATCATGCCACAAAAAACTATGATTATATATTTATTGATTGCCCCCCTACCCTTTCCATTTTCGTATCTAATGCTCTTTATTGTGCAGATTTTGTTATGATTCCTATGACTGCTGGTTCTGGTAATTCATTAGAAGGAGTTAAAGGGGTTTTAGAACTAATGGAAAGCGTTAAAAAAGAAGGCAATCCAAATTTAAGATTTTTAAAAATCCTTATCAATAAGATTGACCGTAGAAAATCTGCTCATAAAGCGAATCAAGCTAATGCAGAAAGACGATTTGGCATTGACAATATTTTTAAATCTACTATTCCCACCTCATCAGATTTCGAAACAATCGAAACAATGAGGCAAACATCAATTTTTACTTATGCTATGCGTTCCAAAGGAGCAGTTGCTTTTAGGACTTTAGCAACTGAATTTTTAAACTTTTTCGAAGACATTAAAAACTCCGAGGGCTAATAAATGACTGTAAAGAAAAAACGTCTAAGCTTAGCAGATAGAATTTTAGCTGGAAATGCTACGAATACCCCAAAAGAAGAACAAAAAAAAGAACAAAACATTTTAGCTATTGTTACCTCTCCTTCAACCCAAACAACCAAACAACCGAGCAACCGAGCAACCGAGCACTTGCCCGAGCACGTGCCCGAGCACGTGCCCGAGCACTTGCCCGAACAACCGAGCAACCGGACAACCGAGCAAGTACCTGAGCAACCGAGCAACCGAACAACCGAGCAAGTGCCTGAGCAACCGAGCAACCGAGCAACCGAGCAAGCACCTGGGCAACCGAGCAACCGAGCAACCGAGCAACCGAACATTGTTAATGAATCAAAAAAACCGACAAATTTAAAAATCAATCAATTCAAAATACTACACTATATATATTTCTGTAGACCCTTTAAAGTAAAGGGTCCAAATGGATTAAGTGGAATTTTAAATATTAAATATGGGACTGTTAGAAATAGTTTAAATAGTCTTATCCGAAAAGGCTATATTAACAAGCCATTCAGTATAAACGACGGGGTTAATAATGGTTCAACTTGCATTGTTAACGAAGTCCAGTGCCTTAAACTTTTTGGACCCACAGAAATAGAGCAACCGAGCAACCGAGCAACCGAGCAAGTACCTGAGCAACCGAGCAACCGAGCAACCAAGCAAGTACCTGAGCAACCGAACAACCGAGCAACCGAGCAAGTACCTGAGCAAGCGAAAATCTCTTATAATAAGTTAGTTAGTAAGTTTTTAAATAAACTAACTAACTTCGCAGAAAATTCTATTCTCCTTCAAAACAAAGGTTTTACAGAAAAGAAATTTAAACAATGGATTGAAGAAGAAAAAGCAGATCCACAAGATCTTTATTTGCAACTCCAAATTGCCGAACACATAAAAGAAATACAAAAGCCTAAAAAATCTGCTTTATCATGTTTTTATAAAGTCGCTGTTCAAGGAGCAGGGTTTGAACCTCCAGCTGGCTTTAAAACCATCGAACAAAAAAAACTGGAACGGATTAAAGAGCAGAATGAAATTGAACAAAAGTTAATCATGGAAGAAACCAAAAAAAGATTTATAACAGATTCCATGCTTATCGAAGAAATTGTAACTGGATATGAAAATCATAATAAACCCATGTCAAGTTGGTTATTAGAGGCTAAAAAATATCGGGAAGATGGAACTCTTGGTTTTTTTATTAAACGAGAATTAGAAAAAAAATGGAATATACAAATTGAAGGGGCATGATAGGTCTTTTGGGGGATTAATTTAAATTACCACACCAGGAAAATACGTTTTAAAAAACTGATCACTTCTGAAGGCGGATAATGGAACGAAGAAAGTGTTTGTATTATGGCGGAGCCACCTTATTGGTACTTGATTATAACGGGAATATTTGATACTAAGTTTTAAAAAAAAGAATAGGGAAGATAAAATGATTAAAGGGTTTGTGGATAGAAAGAAGTTGTTCTTATCTAAAATTGAAATGATAACTAATGTTCATGCTGTCCTTAATCGATTCTGGTACGCTGAAAAAATGGCAAGTGAATTACGTTAAATGTTTCTTCATTCTTATAAAATTCCTTAAATTACATTCCAAGACCATCGTTCATGTTTTCAAAAAGGCTTAATTGCCTTACCTCTTGTGCTGCCATTCGCAAGTTTTCAAAAAAAAGTAATTTGGCATCTCCTTCTTCAATTTGAGTCTCTCGAAAGTCTTTTGACTCGATAATTATTTCCTGCAAGTGATTAATAATCTCTTTATTCTCAGGCTCATCAAGTGCTACATCCCTCAGGTGGGTACCGATTAGTTTACCAAGACTTTTGAAGACAGGAAAAAGGACGGATTGCCCAAGTATTTCATGTGCCATGGTGATTGACCGGTTGGCAACCGCGTCTTCTGGGATATTTTTTACCCGGGCATGCTCACCTACGGTCAAAAGACGACTTTTCTCCTGAGCTGTGGGGTGCAAAAGAAAGGGTTCAGTTGATCTACGTTTATTGTATCCTTTTCCTATTGCACCCACTTTTGTGGCTTTGGGGTTCAGCAGTTGCCGTTTAAAACTTTTGCCGTTTTCTTTGTCTCGCTGCTCTTTTTTAGCAAGGGACTCAAATGATTGCCACATTGGAGAATCATCCGGGATATCATCCAGGACCTCTTCAAGTGTTTCTGGTGGAATGGATGACGGTTGAATGTCTTCCCGTTGGAAGTCTTTGGCCAGTCCGGAAGATAATGCAATTATAATATGCCGGTTTCTGTCCTCAAAAGCTCCCAATTCACGGCCAAGGATAGCCTCATATACCTGATATCCTGATTTGCGCAAAAAACCCTCTAAAATTGCTTTTGTTGCAGAGTTTTTGAACTGGGGAACGTTTTCAGAAATGATACTTGAGGGATTGGTAGCCTGGATGATGTTTAATAAACCAATAATGGCTGTGCCGGCAGATGTGTGTTCCTCAGCATGTGTAAGCTTATTTTTTACTTTTCCAGCTTTAGAGTGACCGGTACAAGGCAATGAAATATTTAATATATCCAGACTTTTCCCTTTCATGCTTTTCTTAATTAAGACCGGTTCCATTTCTTCCAATGTGGCCTCAAAAATTACTGTATCATCAGTAATAAAAGGGTTGTTGTCTATGGCATTTTGTAGGTAGCGGCCATCCATATCTACAACGAATTCAGATACCGCATGAAGGCCTGCTTCATTAAAGCCTTTATGGAGTGCGTAGGAAGAAATTCCACCGCCAACGCAAAGTGTTGCCTCAGACAATATCCCCTGGATCAGATTTGCCCGAGTTTGTTCTTCACGGTCCAATTTTTTTTGATCATCCTGGTGGATTGAGATCCGGATCCGTTGATTCATAAAAACAACCCGGACTCGATCTACATTTCCTAAAACTTGTTTTATGTATTGTGTGATTGTGGAATTACATAAATCTATAATTGGCAGCACTTTACCATATCGTTTCCGGCCGGAAACTTTCTTGTCACCGCCTTCATCCAAGACCAAGTCTATTCTCTTGTACTGGAGATCCAGGATGGATTTATAGGCCTTACCTTTTTCAAATCCTGATAAGGCCATGCGTTTGCCTTCCATCCAAAGGCGTTTATCACCACTTTTGCCCTTCCCTACTTTCATATAACTGACTTGGTTTATTTTCATCGCGAAAACCTATTTGTTTTTTGATCAATCAAAAATGAAAAAGACTCTTTATTGATTGATACTGCCAGTTCTTTTTGTTCTTCAGGATTCTTTAGCCCCATGAAAGCATGAGCAACGATATGCCTTGCATAGTTTAACCGTCCTTCTTTGTGTGGAGCCCCAAATGTTTTAAAATAAGACATGACCTCTTCTTTATTTTGAAACCCCCTGCCCTGGTCCTCAACAATAAAGGTTTTGGTTCCTATCATGATTTCAACCGCAGGACTTCCTGCATCAATTGAATTCATGACAAGTTCTCTAATTGCAGTTGAAACCGTCCCATTTGTGAATGTATCAAGTCCTGGATAATATTGGGATGAACGTCAAAAGAAATTTTATTTATTGTTTTTGTCACTTCAAATCCCCCTTTAAATGCGATTGTTTTTTTTGTGCTATTTTATTATAAATAACATTATAAAATAGCACAAGTGAAAACCCCACGTAAGCAAAAGGTCAGGATATGCATAGGCAGCATTAAAGACGGTATTAATTTACAACACAGCCCTCTATGGAAAAGCTGACTGTATTTACAGTTTAATATTAAAACATAATACCGTTAAAACATAATAATGATTTGCTATAAAGCCGTAATAATATTAAACTGCTTTATCGTAATACAGGGTTACTATTATTATATTATAATGTTTTTATGGAAAACAGTATTGACGTAATAATATTAATCAGATATTCTATTTTTATGCTTTTATGCTTTTATGCTTTTATGCTTTTATGCTTTTATGCTTTTATGCTTTTATGCTTTTATGCTTTTATGCTTTTATGCTTACAATTAAAAAGGAGGCACCGTGGCAAAAATTATAGCAATAACAAACCAAAAAGGCGGCGTTGGTAAAACAACGATCACCTTTAATTTAGCGAAAGGCCTTGCAAGTAGAGGATATAATGTACTGGCGATTGATAATGACCCACAGGGGAATTTAACCACTTCTATTTTAGAAAAACCTGAAGATCTTGAAGCCGACATTTTGAATATTTTTAAAGAGCAATTTGATTTTAAGCCTCAAAAAATCACAAATAATCTTGATTTAATCGGGGCAACTATTAAGCTTGCCGAGGTCGCTGATAATGTTAACATGTATTTGCCATTGTTAATTAAAACGTACCTGACGGGTGACGATAACAGTGAAAATATTGCTGATAATTATGATTATATCATTATAGATTGTCTTCCTAGCTTTGGGCCATTGAATGTAGCGGCCTTAATTGCAGCTGACTTTGTATTAGTGCCGACAAAACCTGCGCCTTTTGCAATTCAAGGGTTGGTGTCATTATTCAAAAATATAGTAATGTTAAAAAAACATAATTTTAACAGATCTCTCAAGATAGCTGGAATAGTGATGAATCTCGTTGAAAAAACAAATATTCACAAAGATTTGGAAAAAGAGCTCAAATCTCAATACAATGATATGGTTTTTGAATTTTCTATCAGTAAGGGTACCAAATTAGAAGAAAGTCCATATTATGGGGAGTCGGTTATGGAATATGCTCCTGATACTAAACAGACAAAACAGTTTAATGGGTTTATTCGTGAATTTTTAAGAAGGGTGGAATAATATGACGGATCAAAATAAGAAAAAAAAAAGACCTGGGTTCGGAGAAAAGGCAAAGGACCAGTTAAGTGGTGGGGTCTCAATGAAAGCTTTGTTATCTGGCGATGATCCTGAAGATTTAGAAGAAAACAGGCCAAACGAGTCAGTAAGTTCAGAATTTGGGAAAAGCGCAAAACCGCAAAACCGCAAAGCCGAAATAGAGCAACAAGTCGTAAAAATTGAACATTCAGAACGACACTTTTTTTATTTTACAGAAAAATTGACGGATACAATTGATTATTTCATGCTTCGTGTTCGACCTAAAGAAAAGAATAAAAACAGATTTATGCGAGTTTTGCTAAATGATTTTTTCAGTAAATCTCAAGAACAGCAGGAAAAAATCTATGGTGCAGCATTGAAAAAATTTAAGGATATTGTTTAATTTGACAGTGTGTGCAGAGGAAATTGAATTTTTGTGCTATCCCACGTTATACTAAAACAAAGGAAATTCGATGGATACAAAAGAACAGATCACAAAAGAGTCCTTTTCCCAGGTAATAACAACTTTGCTTGATTGTTTTGATCAGGACATTATAAATGAGAATCCGGCTTTGTTCCAATACCTGACAGATCGGAATGGTGTTGTCCTGGATGATGTCAGCAATATTGAATTGCTTCTTGTCTATCCGGTTAAAGAATTGATTAAATCTGCCATGAAAATCAAGTTCGGGGAAACCGCCACATCAATGGCATGTAGTGTCGTTGTCAATTGGCAGTTTTATGACCAACATCTGAACAAGATTATTGATCAGTTTGAAGGATATGGGTGCGTGTGTGACAAAAGCACTTATCTCTTAAGAATGTTTGTTAAAAGCCAAGCAAAAGATTTTGAGCCCAATTTTTCGAAAGATAGAGAACACTATTGGGAGCCCAAGTTCGGTACTATCGAAGATTGGATGAATTTTATTGCATCTCTATTCGATTTGTATCATGGCTATCCCAAGAAATATCTTCTTGCATACACCGCTTTGCTTCAAGCAGGCTCTCTTGCATATCCGGGAAAGAATCAATCATAGGGGGAGAGGGATTGTTTTTCATATTGTGAATCTCTATGAGATTAAAAGAATAATGCAGGATGCTTTTGGGTCTTAACGATCTGTTTAATAAAAAAATGGAGAATGAAAATGAAATTTAAAGATCTATTAAAAATAGCAGATCAAGAAACAGATTCAGAGAAGCAATGGACTGAATTTATCTACAAAAAGATTTGCGCTTTTCGACAAGAATCGGTAATCGAAATAACAAAAAAAGAGTTAAAAAAATATTTAGGTCTATGTATTAAAGGCTCTGCTAACACTGAAGCATTGCTATCTGATCCTTTGAAACATAAAGGTTTTTTAACAGTGGCTAAAAAAGGGCTTCATGAATTCAATACAAAAATTCCGAATGCCAATAACGGCGGCAAGCCTCTTTTTAGGACGATCAAAAATAAAGATGTTCAACCGTTTGTGTCTTCCAGAACAGTTATGATGACCAAAAAATACGGTTCTGTGGAAAACTCAAGTATATCGTTTGCCCAAAAGATTTTATCCCATCAATTTATCTTGGAAGAAAAATTCATATGTATCGGTGTTGAATTTAAAACAGATTCGCTTGTTCGGCAAACTTTAATTGAGATGGGTTTGCCTGAAAAGATTGCCAAAGAAATTGGACAGGCTATTCAAAATAATATGGAAAACCCCAACAAAGATGCTGTTCACCGTTTTTCTAAACAAATTTTCTTTCCATGCGACAATGATAAATATGTTGTCATTACTCCGGTGCAGCATTCGGGGCTCAGCGATGAATTTCATCGTCGAATTGGAAAAGTTGTGAGTAATTCAAATCAATTTGTAGCTTTTCGCAATACGGTTGTAGCTGG
This sequence comes from Desulfobacteraceae bacterium, assembly GCA_024226935.1. Classification (GTDB taxonomy): domain Bacteria; phylum Desulfobacterota; class Desulfobacteria; order Desulfobacterales; family Desulfobacteraceae; genus NBML01. The sequence continues at coordinate 18,959 of JAAELK010000573.1, read as the reverse complement.
GGCAAACCCAATTAATTCAGGATTGCTCAATAGCGAACTTGGCGGTAGGCACAAGCATTTGTTGGCCTTGCCCCCCGGGAAAAAAGCACCGCTGAATATTTTAAAGAGAATCCTTTTGTATTTGCCTGCCAATAAAACTCTTTTTCCATCTGTATGGGTTGAACAAATGGATTTTGAGGTTTTCAAAAAGATTGAAAAAAGTCAATCAAACAACCGAAAAATCCGGGCAAAAAAAAATCGAGAAATCCGGAAAATTGTGAATTTTATTCTTTTTGATGCTCGTTATCTGGCCCGGAATTTGTTTTCAATAAAGCGCCCAGAGATGGTGTTTGATTTCATTTCTGATGTTGAACATAAATTAATAGATGCTAAATACAGGAACGGTAAAAACATAAGCTCTTTGGAAATAGAAACTTTGCTGGATACAAATATGAGTAACATCAGACGGCATCATGAAAAAATACTTAATGACTCGGTTGAAAAAGAGTTTAGAGAAATTTTTAAAACCGTTTTTAGGAAAGGATTCTAATTATGATTCCAAATGGATATATTTTATTTAAAGATGTCCGAGTAGAAGGGCTCAATGCTGAGGCAAATCAATATATTACTGGGTTCCCGGCAATTACATCATTTACTGGGTATGGTCATCTTTTCGAACGGAAAGTTAATGAACTTTTTCCGGATAACCGGATAACCGTGAATGGCGTATCTATTATCTCTCATACTTTTCAGCTATATGATGGTCATCCAAAATGTACAGGAGAAACTGAAGGCCTTGTAAAAAACAAAATGATCGCCCCACCTATCTTAGAAGAAATTAAGGCCGACATGATAGTTTCTTTAATTTTTTCTGTAACTATCCAGGGAGATCCGGCAGAAAATTTGCCAGAAATTGTGGGCGAGTATGCTCATATCTTTCTTAATGATTTCCCGTTATGCGGAGGGACTTGCTGGCCGACGAATGAAGCAGAATATTTTCTTGATGAACAAGAATTGTGGGATTACCTTGAAACTATTTCACAAGGATATTTTTTGGTCGAGCGAACAGATTTGTTAGCTGATATAGATGATAATGATAATCAAGATTCGCTGGATGAACTTTTGAATGCTTTAATTATTTATAAAGTCGAGCAAAAATCAGGTAATCCTATCTGGAATCGTCAACAACCTGGTTGGATCGTTCCAATTGCAGTTGGATATCAAGCAATCGAGACCCCTCAAAAAAGATTAGGTGTCCGAGGATCACAACCTCATATTTATGCCGAACCAATTATTAATATAGGAGAATTTATTCCAATACAAAGAATAGTGTCTGATTATTTTATAGATCAGGTAGAACCCTCCAAAATTTTTTGGCAACATAAAAACAATTCAGAATTTGGTTTTTATTATACAACTACAACATAACTACTTCAGAAACAAAAAAAGGAATTGTATCATGGCGACAAAAATTAAAAAGGATAAAATGGAAATCCCTTCGATGTTGAATTATTCTCGTAGTATTGTGCCTTCTAATGGATTGTTTACATATTTAAGAGGACAGGACGTAGAGCCTGTGTTGATTCAACAACAAACTGTTAGAGGTACAATCAGCAATTACAGCAATGTTCATAAAAAGAAAGGCGAGGACAATCTTGAAAAACAATTAGATCCTGAAAGAGCAAATATTCAAACTATTGATGTTTGTTACCTGCCAAATGATATAGATACTTTTTTTCTTAACTTTTCTGTGAAATTTTTGAATAACACAGCGTTTCCTGGAGCCTGTAATGTCCAAAGATTCCAGGCAAAACTTACGGATTTTTTCTCTGTTTATAAAAAGAAAAAAGGATTTACAATCTTGGCAGAGTTATATTTGAAAAATATTATCAACGCCAGATGGTTTTGGAGAAACCGAGTATCAATCGAAAAGTCTGTTAAGATTGTTTTTGATGATAAAGAATTTATATTTATGCCTTCCAATGATCTTCAGAGTGCTGTCAGGAAAACAGAACAAAAAAACTTTGATTTGATTACCGGAAAAATTGCGAAAGCACTTGCTGGAGATGCTGAATCTTTTACAATTAATGTAACTGGGTCCGGAAATATTGGTTCTGGACAGGAAATTTATCCATCGCAAGATTTTATTGAGAATAAAAAAGGTAAATTTCTTGCTTATGTTGACCATGAAAAAGGCAAACAAGCTCAGATGCATAGCCAGAAAATTGGTAATGCAATTCGGACTATTGATTCTTGGTATCCTCTTATTGATGATAATCCGGACCCTTCGATTTTTCCAGCACCTATTGAGCCATACGGCGTTATTCAACAATTTTCAGTAGCCACGAGATTGCCGAGTAAAAACAAATCAGATTTATATTCTCATTTATTAAACCTGGATAGTTTAATTGATGATTGTCAGAAAAAACTTAATAATGATCATCATTATGTTATGGCTTGTCTTATCAAGGGTGGCGTTTTTAGTGGAAGCAGTAAATAGTTTGTTTTACCCTTTATTTTTTGTCATGTTTTTAACAAATTGATTTTATTAGATTTTTTTGTAGATAGCATAATTAAAGGTTGTTTTGGTAGTTCTTTGATAATTTATTGATATTTCAATATGTTAGTGATCGTTTGTTCCTGTGAACCGCCGTATAGGCGGCTTAGAAGGATAGAGTCTGTAGTTGATAAATTCCCGGCAAGTGAACCGCCGTATAGGCGGCTTAGAAGTAAAATTGGAATGATGTTGGAAGAGATCAGGAGTGAACCGCCGTATAGGCGGCTTAGAAGGATGAAATGTTAGTGTCCGACGACGGAGAAGCGTGAACCGCCGTATAGGCGGCTTAGAAGATTCCACGAGTACAGTAGCAAAACAAATGACCGTGAACCGCCGTATAGGCGGCTTAGAAGTGAAAATTATTTAGAATTAAGATAAATAATCTGTGAACCGCCGTATAGGCGGCTTAGAAGGTCAAACGGATCTGATGCACCGAAGATTTTGCGTGAACCGCCGTATAGGCGGCTTAGAAGGAAGTTGTTTCAACCGACAATGAAGGGTATAAGTGAACCGCCGTATAGGCGGCTTAGAAGTTGGTAGAGACACGACAACAATTTGTTAAAATATGAACCGTCGTATAGGTGGCTTTTTAAAAAAAAGGAGAAATAAATGACAACTAATTATTTTGATTGCAAAATTATTGAAACAACAAATGCTTTGGAAGCTGTCCTGGGAAAACTATACAAGACCATCCATGAAATTTTTGCCGCTCAAAAAATAACTCATGTCGGAATATCCTTTCCAGATCTTGATCAGAAACCTGGGAAAACTATAAGATTATTTTCCGATAAAAAAACTTTGTCAGACATAAAGGATAACCGGAAGCTCGATTTCTTTTTAAAAGCCGGAGCAATTACCATGTCTGACATCAAACCAGTTCCTGAAAAACATAAACTTGCTGTTTTTCAAAGAGATCGGTTTTCAGAGAAAGCAACTGAATTATACTCTCTAAAATCTGAATTAAGATTGGTCAAACATTTAGCCAAAAAAGGTATAGAGCTTGACGAAAAAAAATTGGCAGGACGGCATAAATTAATTTCAGCTCGACAAAAAAAATCTTTGCCCTTTATTTTGATGCAGAGTAAAAGTACCAGGCAAGCATTTTCTTTGTTTATTAAAAAAGATGCGAACCCTCAAAAATTTCAAATTGTGGGGAGTTTTAATTTTTATGGTTTGTCTACCCGGGCTAACCCTGTAGCTTTGCCAATTTTTTAATTTACCCTTTGTTGGCAAGACAAATCTTAACTATCTACTTTTATTGAGTATTTTTATGGCAGCTAAAACAAAGGTTGTTTTGGTAGTTCTTTGATAATTTATTGATATTTCAATATGTTAGTGAGTATTTGTTTCTGTGAACCGCCGTATAGGCGGCTTAGAAGAGATGATAAATTTAGTAATTTTAATTCCATAAGTGAACCGCCGTATAGGCGGCTTAGAAGTGTATGATTCTTTAAATTGTTCAGACCAAATATGTGAACCGCCGTATAGGCGGCTTAGAAGTTAATCCGAGGGATCATAAACAAGGGCAATCAGTGAACCGCCGTATAGGCGGCTTAGAAGATTATGGGAAAAAAATTCAATGGCGATTAAAAGTGAACCGCCGTATAGGCGGCTTAGAAGTCCAAACAAGGATAAAGACAGATGAAAAAAAAGTGAACCGCCGTATAGGCGGCTTAGAAGTCACATCGGTGAACTTTTATTAAATCAAAATCGTGAACCGCCGTATAGGCGGCTTAGAAGGTGTAAAATTGATTTTTTGTAATGCAATGTGTGTGAACCGCCGTATAGGCGGCTTAGAAGAATCTTTTGTCCTGGGTATTTCAATTTCAATTGTGAACCGCCGTATAGGCGGCTTAGAAGTATTTTAGCCCAATTCGTTCCAAAGATTTGTGGTGAACCGCCGTATAGGCGGCTTAGAAGTAAAAAACTGATTATCATGGACATTAGCATTAGTGAACCGCCGTACAGGCGGCTTAGAAGGAGTCTAACGACCCCACCATTTTAAAAACTATAAAATAGATAGGAGTATTGTAGTGGCACTTAATGTGATCTCAGTTGCACGTAATGTGGGCCAGGATCATTTACTTTAGTCCCAGGTGCAACGGATAGAATCAATTAATTTGGTCCGGATATTCAAATCTTTCAAGGGAGGGCTTGGTTAATTCGACAATAAAAGTCCCTGGAGTCATAAAACTGCAGGGAACGGTTTTGATTTCAATAAGGTTTATTCAATTATAAGTTAAAGAGTTTTTCTCTCATAGACTTCTTGTGAGGTACAGTGCTTTCAGAATTGTTGACCCAGGCAGAAAGCTCTGGCAGGATATCGCTTTCCCATTTTTCGTTTAGTCGAAATTTTATAAACCGTTCAAAGGCTTGATCAATAAAACGCATTGCCTCGGAGATGAGATACATCTTTTCACAAATAGCCCCATCTATCTCGTCAGAATTTGTGTTATCCTTTGAGGCTTGTTTGCATTTGAATCCAGTAAATTTTAAGTCAAGTGCAGACAGAGTGAATTCATAATTGACTTCATCAATGGACAGTCGTAGATGAACATTGGACACCCATCCTCCATCCTGCACAGCCAACATAGCTTCTTTGAGATCGGATTCTTCTCCTTGGATGGTGACTTTTGCAGATCTGCCTGCTTGTGGTTTTTTATTAGTAATGGTGATTTTATTGCCAACGGTCAGTTCCGTTTTTTTATCTTTGAGTACATTGAGGTCCCAAGGACTTTTTTCTGTGGCATACCAAAGCCAGGTTAAAAATTCATGGCCTATGAACGAATATTTGTTGAACATGGTTGCAATATCCATTTTATCACACTCCTGAAGGGGAAAGGGTTACAAGTTTTTCTTTGTCTTGGTTTGATAGAGTACCCAATTTAAAATTTGCCAGAGTATAGGCAAACAGGGGAATTAATTTCATTTCAAATGACTTTAAGAACAAAGTTTCAAACATTTCTTTGGCAGCATTGGGGCCTGCTAAAAAAAAGAGTTCATTTGTATTTAAATTCCAACAGACATTATGAATGTCTGAATTAAAAGGTGTTTTTACCATTAGTTGATCCAGAATTTGTTCTTTTAGCTCATTTTTTTCAGAGCGGGATATGACTTTTCGGTTTTGCTCTTCTTTTTTTTTTTCAGTGGCCACTTCCAGTTCTCGTTGTACAAGTTTGGCTGGGATTTTTTTCTTATCAATCCTTAGAGAAAAGAGCATGTCCACGCCATAGGTAAATGTATCTGTATTGAAGTCAGGTTTGAAAGGTTTTTCGAATGGTACCCATCCAACTATCATCTCCTCCTGGGGACTTTGAACCTTAGGCATTGTATTGGCTTTGAGGCCTTTGAAAATACGTTCCTTGATATTGTTTGCCTTATTTTCGGCTGGGGGAGGGTGGATCAAATATCGAGTAAAAGCAGTGTTAGACGAGAGTAGACTCATTCCTATTATCTCCGTTTGTTTAGGTTATGCAAACAAGGTTTGCTTTTTTTCTTGAGTAAAAAATGAAATTCTGGCTTTTCTAAAAAATATCATCGTCTGGAATGGAATCCTGTCCATCGGTCATATCAGGGTTGGTCTGACTCGGATAATTATTGCTGTTAGACATAGAGTTCCCCTGGGAAGGAGCCTTGGCGTTCTGGTAATTGCTATCACTTTGAGAGTGACCAGTACCTTGATTATCCTGCTTTCTTCCCAGAAACTGGAAAGTGGAGACAATAATTTCAGTGGTATAATGGGTCTGCCCATCTTTTTCCCAGTTCCGGGTTTGAAGATAGCCCTCAATATAAATTTGACTGCCTTTTGATAAATATTTTTCCAGAGTTTCAGCTGGTTTGCCAAAGGAACAAATACGATGCCATTCAGTTTTTTCCTGCTTTTGTCCGGTGGTCTTATCAATCCATGATTTACTGGTGGCGATTGAAAAATTAATCACAGCCAGTCCCTGTTGAGTATATCGAAGTTCCGGCTTTTGTCCTAAATTACCAATAAGTGTAACTTTGTTTATACTTGCCATAACAACCTCCTTGATAGTTAATTATAATATTATAACACACGAAAACAAACCAGAAAAGACCCCAAATATTTATTTAGGTTGGAATAGTTAAAATCCTGGCGAATTATCAAAGTCGGTATCTAAGGAGTTCTTGATACTTTTAACTCTATGGGTGTATTGAATCGCATTTATCTGCGATTCTTCTACACCTGATAATTTTGCATATTCTGGCCATGACTTTACGGTTTCAAGTATTTCATCAATGATTTGTTCTGCATTGGAAATTCCGGCAAATGACCCTAAATCTAACAGGTCCTGAGCCGTAAAATTATCTCGTTTATCACACAGGCTCATTTGGTGAACATTCGTCCATAATCCATCAGGGTTATAGGAATATGTTACATCATATGCTGGAGATAGTTTCCATATTCCATCTTGTGTCATCAAAAAAGAAATATTTTTAGTATGGTCATCCTGATTTCTTGCAATAACATTGAACAGTATCCGTCTATATTGCTGCGTGATATCTTGCATTCCGATATCTTTTAATTCGCGCATGACACTGAATAACTGTTCGTAACTGTATTCCCCGGCTTTATTAAAGTCATAGTGAGCCATGCCACAGAAAGAGAGCATATGAATTTTTTCATTCCCATTGCGATCAAACCGTTTGGTCATAAAATGAGCTCGGCCACCCTCCTCAAGGAGTTGGCTTTCTTTGATATCTATTCCGGCATCTTTGGCCATTAAGTAATAGGCGAATTCAATTCTGCCATATCCTTTTGGTTCACCCAGCTCTTGATCTGTGACACCATCAAATTTTAAAAGCCAATGATCATATCCTTCGGGGATAGAGCCTTGTCCGGAGAGAATGCTGCCAGTACCATTCATCGCAATAACGGCCTTGGGCCTGGCACCACCAGCTGAGATACCAACTTTTAAGATATCCATCATTGCTTCAGTTTTTTCATTACCATTTGTTCCAAGATTGGTATCTAATTGATTCCTTTCATCCATAATGTCTTGAGCCAGGCTGACGAGCTCTTGTATTTTAATAGAGGTAGGCTTGTTGAACCGAGTTGGATGATATTGAGGAAAAAATTCCAGAGCCCCCATACCTCTTGTTCCAATATAACACAGGCGTTCTATTGGGGTGAAGGATTCAGATTTGCGGCCGTTTCTTGCTAACCAGGTATTTATGACTCTGTTTCCAAACTTATCCGGTAGTGCATCAGCCAGCACCCCGGGCAACCCTAAGAATGTTTTGTTTCTGTTCTCAGGAAAGGTAAAAATAATATCACCTCTCCTTGCTTCATCAAGGTTCATGTAAAAGGGGGTAAAGTCCAAGCCTGACTTTAGAAATTTGGGTTCATATTCAAAAGAGGAATAGCCTTTATCATTATCCCAGGCAATATATCCAACATCTTGTCCCCATAATCTAACTGTTGCATATTCTGTCATATTTCACCTATTTTTTTTAGTTCCTGTTGCCCTTGTTCGTTGTTTGCCTTTAAGTTTAACAAGTTGTTTTGGAGAAATGGTCGGCTTTGGTAAGAAACTGTTCAAGGCATCTAGGCTTTTCAATGCCCTTAGAATCTTAATAAGACTGAGAATCGTTCCTTTGCCACCCTCAATTGACTTAATTGCACTTAAAGAAATACCACTGAAGTCTGAAATTTCTTGTTGTGTCCAGTTTTTATTCAATCGCATAGTTTTAACTCGGTGTCCAAGCTCCTTACCGATATCTGTATCGTTCATGAAATATAAATCCATAGCAACCTCTTATTTAATAGATTAATATAAATCTGTTAACCCAAAAATCTAATCATAATAGATTAATTTAAAACTATTATAACTAATATGATATCGATATTGCAATATAATTTTTTTTAATAGTTTGAAATAATGCTATTAAGCTATGAAAATAGACTTAATAGATTAAAACAAGCCTATTAAAGATATGGTAAAGACTAACCTCTTTTCTTTTTTGAAAAAGAGGGTTCATTCCAAGGCTCTGGATATTATTCCATTTCCATGGAAAACTCGTGTTCTGCATCAATGCTTTTATTAGGAAGTGTAATTGGGATATCTATTAATGTTTTGTGTGATGGTTCATTCTCATAAAACTCTTCCAAAATTGTATCGAGGTCATGGAGTTCGTCCCAATCTGCAGTTTCCTCATCATAGGTTTGTCTTTGTTCCTTTGTTGGATTTTCAATTTTCCTAAAGGCTTCTGCTTTCAGGGCATATTCAGATAACTTATTACGAACATTTTTTAACTGTTCTTGGTGTGCAATGACTTTATCAATGGGAACCTTAAGTTTTGGGATCGATTTATAAAGTTTATACATAGCCTGGGACATTTGGCCCCATTTAATTTCCATGTCCGGATAATTTTCTTGGAGTTTGAGAATAAGTTCTGTGGCGATTCCTTTGCGACGATTATGTCTTGATACTTGAAGAAATTGAATGGCAGGAGTTTCTTGGTATTCAGAATAATCAAGATAGCCAACGGTTTGGTTATCTTGCTTTGCTACAATGGTGTAATCATTTTGACCGGAGTGGTAATCTTTGTGTTCTATATGAAAATCAAGTGCTGGGCGGTAAACAGGCAGCATTTTCCAGTTTGAAACACCCTGGGGAGTCTGAGCGTCATAAAATTTGTCTTGCCACTTAATAAAAAAGTGGGTTGGTAAATCACAATCTAACTTTGTTTCCCAAACCTCTCCTCCTGTGTTTTTGACTATGTCAAAGGCAAATTGATCACAATTGTCATTGTTGATTTCATACGGAGTCAAAGAGTTCCATTCGTCTGACTTCAGTAATTGAGGAATCACAGTTGCCGGCGTGTTGTTTTTTTCAGGAAGGTTATCCACCTGGTAAACAATAGATCTGACTTGGGCTGTCACACTGGGATCTATTTCAAGGACCGATTTAAAATAATGTTTCAGCGTTTCAACAAATGATTCTTCTCTTGAGGATTCTGGGATATCTGTTTGTATAAATGGTAAAATGCTAATATCATATAAACTTTCTTCTTTTTCCCAGAGCTTTGTTAAGTTCACTTCTGAGTGCTTCCCATCTGCATCCCATAAGCTATTCCCCAGTCTTAAAAGGATATGCTGCCCCTGCTTGATATCAGATTCCCGGCTGCGGCCCCATAGCGTATAAAGTTCCCCTCCAAGATTTTCCTGTAGTGCTTTTGCCACAGCATAACATCCTCCATCAAGGGGGCCTGCCCCAAGATTGGAGAGGCAAATGTGGTAAAGTTCCTCCTTTTTTTTTAATTCAGCAAGGAGACGTTTGGATTGTATTTCAGAAATAGGCATTTTGATTTCTCCTGGTTTATAGATTGAACAAACAGCATTCTTCGTTTTTATTGGCGATTTCACCGGCATCAATGGCCATCTTATGGTCAATTTCTAAAAATGAGGTTTTCCCCTGAAAACCGATAATCTGATCTGGCCGACCAATAATAGTTTTTTCCATTTCTATCATGCGATTCCAGTACTCTGGAAACTCTTCTCTTAAAATTGTTAAATACCCGGCTATTTGATAAGGGGCAGTAAATGCATGAAACCTATACGGTCCAGGTTCAAGTGTTTCTGAAGCATTTTTATAGATTGCAATAAAAGTTGTTTTCTCCATAATCGTTCCTTGATTTTATTGACACTTGGCAGATTCTTTTTTTACATTGTAAGTGATATACAGTCGGTTTCATCAAGCATGATACAAGAGTTGATGAAAAGACCGTTATTATGGTTTGGCTTGTTTATTATAGGTAGGGTGTTTACAATGTCTTTAAAACTCTTCTGGTTGTCGATGAGGAGAGAGTTGATGGTTGATTGAGCTTTTTGTATCAAGGCTTTGTGAGAGATTTTCCCATTGACCGTGGTGGTAACATTTCTACCAGTGGTGGTCTCTTTCAGATCAAGTCCATCGATTTCATTCTGGTGTATAAAGAATTCGTGATTTTCATACCCTGGGATTATTACAGGCCTTCCTGCAACCCGTTCCAAGTCAAAGCCATGCTTTACAATCAAAAATTCTTTGTAACCCCTTGGGCGAATAATCTCTTCAAATCGGTTCAGGATATTCCAGGAGGGGTATTCAGTACCTTGAATTTGAAAAGAGAATTTGCCAGGACACATCTGGATAATTTTGTGGTTGTTTTTAAGGCCAGTAACCACTTCATACGTTTTTTCTCCGGAACAATTTTCCAGGGTGGTCCGGATCCAACCGTTAAAAGGGATACAAAAAGTTTTTCTTTGTTCCCCTAAAGCCCAGTTTGTATTGGGAATAAATGTTACAGGTACAGAGTAGTCGGCAATAGCATCTTCCATGGATTCTCGGCTTCCAATCACGGCATCGATATCATAATTACAGATCACAACCGATCCATCTTCATGTGGGAAAATTTCTACTTTGTGAAGATATTCTTTATAAACCGGGCAGTGGGAGTGGAGAACAGAATTTGCACCAGGGATATTTTTAATTAGTGCAAAGTCTTCGGCAGTTGCCTGCGTCAAAAAGCCATTCCCATAGGGTTGAAAATTCATACTCTTGAATAAGCCAATGGTTTCTTGAGAGAGAAAATGCTTGTCTTTGGGCAAGATTAAATAATTTGATTGTTTTTTGTCTGCATAAAAAAGTTCAAGATTTGCATGGCTTAAATCTATCCAGGGTTCATGCATGGTTCTGGCCTCCATAGGTAGTATCAGTTTAGTAATTTAGGGCATGATCTTCCTGCTCAGTGAGTTCGTTTTGTTCTTCTATGGCCTGCTGAAAAACAATTTGCCGTCCTTTTAAATCTTGTATTGCACTTACATTTGTTTGGATTACCTCTGGTTTGCTACTGGGCAGTTTCAGAATCATTTCATATTTTTGAATTTGTTCTTCTAATTGGTGTTCAATTGTTTGCTGTTTTTCTTCAAGCAGGGAAAGCAGCTTTTTAGGATCCCTGGGCAGGCCTCCTTGTTTGAGTAAAAACTGTAGGTTGATACCATCATCATCAAAGAATAGGGCAGTATCTGCTTGTATTTCATCAGGCATGAGGGGAATGTCTTGTTCAACTTCATCTACAGCAAAATCAGGTTGGGTTCTTGTTTTTGGTGGTTTTTCCTTGCGAGGATCAATAGCTTTACATTCTCCAAATTTTTGACCATTAATATTTTTTGCAAAAATATTAGCAAAGGTTGAGTCATATGCTCTATGCTCTCCGCCCAGAATGGGGTTCTGAACAGCAGTTTCTTTTAAAAATAGACGCCCGGTCTCTGGTTGGATTTTGAATACCATTTCACCGTCCATAACCAGATCCCCATTTTGTTCATAGTAATGGGTCAAGAAAATCTCATCATTGTGCCGTTCAATAGTCAATGGCAGCCATGGTTCGTTAAAAACTTTGCGGTAATAGTCTTCGTTATTGGCAATTTCTTCGGCAATACCCAGGTCATTGAACAATTTGCCTATGTATTTGGTTGATTGAGATTTTTGATGTTTATATGATAGGACAGCCGGGTACTTCTTTGATGTTTCTTGATCAGTTGTATCTTGCTTTTTTGAAGTAGGTAAGAGTTGTTTAATCTGTTTGATGCAATGATCAATATTCAAGAACTCATCTTTTTCAAGTGTAAGACGAACTTCTCCAGGAGTAATTTGTTGATCATTAATTTCAATGGTTTCTTTTACGGTTAAGTTCCAGGAATTTTCATTATATTTATAATAAAGGGTGTATCCCTTGCCTTTGTACGCTTGTTTAAGATATTCTTTCGCTTTTTCAAATGAAGTTTCTTTTTTTTGAAAATTTTTAATACCCCATTGTATATTTGCGGCTGCATGGAATATTTTTTCATCGAGCAGTTTCTGGACCAGGGTATGAATTTTATCGTCAATTTCTTTGGATTTATCAAAATACTTCGAAGCTCCAGAAGGCCGTTCTTGCTGGATTCTTACAGCCATTTTACCCACGGTAAGTTCTTCCGCATGAAGTTGGATAATTTGATCCATAAGTTCTTCGTGTTTTTTTTCAAATGAATTGTTGATATGGTCTAAATTATAGTCTTTTTGTTGTAAGTCTTTTAATGATTTTGATCGGTTTTTAATTTGTTTTGGGGTAGGATTAAGATTGTACCAATTTTTATAATTGGCTATCTTTTCAGCAACTTCTTCCGGTGTAACAAGCTCGTCTTCCCGGGCAAGGCTGGCAATCGTACTTGAGGGGAAAGGATTCTCTTTTTTCGAATTTGCATTATCAGGAATTGAGTTATTTTCCTGCCGTTGTTTATTGAGATGAGCAACGGCCTCTGGACCGAGTTTTTCCGCTTCCTTTTTTGAAGCATTGAAAAACTCAGTTAAGTCTTTGAACCCGGCATTTTTTATATCCTGTATAATAACCGTGGGTGTCTTTGAAACAGGCACATATTGGAGCATGGCCTGCTTAAATTCATAAGCATTGTCGTGGCTCCATGCTCTTGCGGCAAGCCACTTGAGATGCCCAGGGATATCTGATTTGATTTTAGGTAATTTAAACGCCTTACGGGTTAAATCCTCTATGTGCTCCTGTGTTGCCGGGATGAAGTTGCGTTTTGCAGCGTATACCGGCAATGCAAACTGGGCTTCTTCAATAGTAGGAAACCAGTTATCGCGGCTTTTGATTCGAGATCCCTGTTTATTGGGGTCAGCTGTTCTATAAAAAGTATAGTTCCCATGAGGAAGACTCTGGCCAACATGGACAATCATTTTTTTGTTTTCATCAAAAAAGCGAATAGTTTCAGAAAGAGAGTCCGTTTTTGATGAAAACCGCGCCATGTTTTCTGTAATAGTATTTTCAGCTGTAGGACTGTTTAACGAGAGGAGGTATTCAGCATATTCAAGTTCTATTTTTGAAAATGTGTCCAGGAAATTACCATTACTGGAGATCATTCCTTTTTTCTTGTGTTCGCTGTAGTTCTTAAATCCAACTGTATGTCCAGTTTGAATATAATGCTCAACAATATGTCCCATAGTCTGGGAATTATCTTTTTTTTTATTTAAGGCATTGGTTATACGGTTTTTACGGGATTTAAAAATGGTATTTAGAAATCCATTGAATTCTGAGTTACCTTTTTTGGGGATTTTGATAGTTAATTTGTCGGAAGAAGATACCGCTTCAAGGTCCCTGGTAATATGTTTATTAATATCCTTTGCAGATATAATTTTTTTATTGGTGGATCCGATCGTTTGTACTTTGTAATACTCAAAGGTGCCTGCACCTGCTTTTTCAATTATTTCCCGGTTTCCTTCAGGGGAATGCCAAGTATAACCGACTCCTATTTTTTTTAAACTCGTATGATTTCCTTTTTTAAGGATAGGCGTATCAATAGCAGCGTTTTGGGAAGGCAACTCAAGGTTATTAAGAATTTTCTTTACAGCATAATCCATTGAGGTTTCAGGAGAGAGGGACGTATTCTTTTCTGGTTCCTGAAAAAGTTCATCCATGATTTCATACGCTATTTTGTTACCGGCAGTTTGTTTATGGACTCGAAATATCCGTGTAGGATCTGTTATTTTGATGGCCCTGGCCCGGGGAAGACTTTTGATAGCTACAGCAGTACTTTTTAAAACTGGGGCTGCGTAACCATCTAAAGGATAACCATACGCTTTTTCGCTTTCCTCAGGAGTGAGTTTTTTAAAGCCGGCGTTTAATAATTTCAGTTCCAAGTCTGGTCTGAAGTTTTGACCTTGAATTTTTTCTATAATAAAATTTTTATTTTTGTCAGTGAAAGAAAAATCTGTAAATAGTTCAACACCACAGGCTTTTGTATCAAACCACTGAATTGGGTTTTGTTCATCTGGTTTGGTTTTTACAACCTTAACCTGGCCCGAAGAAAGACGTTCCAAATTAGACGGATAATCACTTCCTGGCCCCTCAAAAGAGGGCGACCAATCAATAATATTGCCGAATTTATTTTTAACGGCCTCAATTGTTTCGAAAAAATAATCTATTTCAGCCTGGTCAGTAGAGGTTTTAGAAACTTTGAAATAATCACTGCCAAGCTTGCATTGGGGGCTTTCTGTTTCATTGAAAGAAAGACGCATGAACTCTTGGATATTTTGTTTGTTTGAAATCGTTTCATAGATTTCGAGAAAATGATTTATATCCCTGGATAGTTCCGGAATTGTCAGTTGTAATCGTAAATATGTTCCCATGGTCACCTAATTTTTAGTTTTTGATAGTTATTATATTATAAATAATATAATAATCAATAAAATTTTTTTGCATTGATACGTTAATTTACTTGGAAGAGGGGGGGGATAGCTGTAGTGGCCTGATTTCATGATCGACCTGGTCCGGGCTTGTTGGATTGCCTCTTTTTTTCTCAATGATTCCTACCTATTGATTTTTATCTCTTCCAAGTATACAAGGTTAAGCCTCAATTTTGCGGTAGTTTTTTTTGACAACCTAACCTTGAATTGTGATTATGTAGTATTGGAGGAAAATGCCATTACCATCAATTGTAGAAATATACAGTAAAAAACATGGAGAGATAAAAGGCTCCGGCACTCTTTATGGATTAAAGGATATTATCCCTGTTTACAGCTTCAAACATAAAGTTTCATTATCGTTGGAAGAAATGAGTGAAACAGAATTAAGCAGTACTATTCATCATCCCATCACTATTTTCAAAGAAATAGATGCCTCAACACCTATCCTTAATCAGTATCTTGTTACCGGGGATTTTCTTGATCAGGTAATTTTTAGATTTTATAAACATGATGGTAGGGGATCAGAAATAAACTATTTTACCATAACCATTGAGAATGCAAATATCATACGCATAGCACCGGAGTTAAAAACAACCTTTCTGAAAAAAAATGAGCCCTATAGATATATGGAATATGTCTCCTTTTCTTATCAATCAATTTTCTGGGTGGATGAGCTTAATAACTCTGAGGCTATGGATAGTGTTCCTGAATATAAGGGAACGGTTCAAGATGAGAATCAAACAGATGCAACTTTACCGGCATTTTATCAAAGTTCTATAGATAGTGAAGAAAGAGCAAAAAGAAAAAAAGCTCTAAAAGAACCGGAAAAGAAAAAGGATTCGGAAATATCTTTTGTTTTTGTGGATGAAAACAATGAAAAAAAAATTAATAGAATTAAAACAAAGATAATTTATCCAGATAAAAAATATGTTGAAACTGCCTGCAAAAACGGAACAACAAGATTTACAAAGATTGAAAAAGGTAATTATGAATTATCAGGTCTTGACCTGGAAAGAGATGCAAAAGTTTCCATTTTAAACACATACCACATAACAAAATTTGAAGAAGTCGGAATAAACTCATATGCAAAAGTTAAAGAACCCAAAGACAGCTACCATAAGTCAAACCATTGGAAAACAATAAATTATATAGCAAAAATCATTGAACACCATGTTAAAGAAAATGAAACCATTGCTGATATTGCAGCTTTGTATAATATTACCGCGGCAGAGCTGAACTATTTTAATTGGCCTCAAACATCTTCAAAAAAAGGAAAAGATGATCTGGCAAGCTGGAATAAGGATGTTGAAGCATTTAAAAAAACAGGGCAAGGCACTGCCCTTGTTTTTGATGATGAAAATCAGCCGGTGATGGTTTTTGTGCCACAATCCTGGACAAAGTCTGAACTTGCCTCGGATAAAACATATATAATTCATCTAAAAAAAATGTCCCATAAAAGTCAAGTTTTAAGACTTGGAATCTTTTTTGACGGTACCGGCAATGATGATAAAGATAAGAATAAATTTTCAAACATAAAAAAGCTTCGTGACTTATATAATTATGAAAAATTTTTTCAAGAAGAAACATATATCAGGGGGGTGGGAACCGGCAGTCATTATGAAAAAGCAACAGGCGGTAGTTTTGGCATTGATGGCGATGAAAGGCTGGAAAAGGCGGTTACATTTGTTGAAAAAAGACTTGAAGAAAGATATAAAAAATTCAAGCTATTACCCTCAAAAATAAAACTGGATGTTTTTGGTTTCAGCAGGGGAGCCGCCCTTGCAAGACATTTCACAAATCTGATCAATCAAAGAAAAATTTCTTTTACTGGAGATTACAGCAGGGCATTGTCCTCCATCATATCAAAAATAGAAGTTAGTTTTCTTGGTGTTTTTGATACTGTGGGATCCTTTGGAATACCCGGAGACAATGATGACTGGTATGAATTTTTTATAGATGAATCAAGTTCAAAATACATATATCATCTTGTCTCTGAGGATGAAAAAAGAAAAAATTTTCCTGTGCAGTCTCTTATTCCGGGAAAATCCGATGGATTATCTCCATCGGATTTTTATGGTCTTGTAAAAAGAGGGCCTTTTACAAGAAAAATATATGAGAAAAAAAATATCCTTGAGGAATTATGGCCGGGTGTCCATACAGATATTGGTGGAGGATACCATAAAAGTGAGTTTGAACAAAATGCCAAGGGCAATCTTTTATCCCATGTTTATTTAAACAAGATGCTTATGTATGCAGTTGATAAGGGTGTACCTTTTCAAAAATTTATACCGAATAAAAAACTAATCACAATAGCAGCACAATTAGAAAAAATAGATTCATATTATGAAAAATTTGATGGTTTATATATAAAGCATCTGAACTATAAATCTGTTAAAAGTTATCTTACATTTATTGAAAAAAAGTTTGATAAAAATAGACAAATGGTTGCAGCTTCTACAGAAACAAGTCTACAATTTATGGCAGACCAGATTGCTTATGACATGGCAGACCAGCTTGCTTATGATGAAGATAAACAATCGATAGAATCAACAAAGCAGGCAGTAAAAATACATAAAGCTGAAATGTCCAAAGGTACTGGTATGGATAAAATTCAAGTCGATAATTTTTTGGCTGAATATGATATTTTAGAAAAGCAAATTCACACTTCCCACAGTCCATTTAATAAAACTCCTGGCATGGGTCCAACTGTTGATCTCCCTGGTTCGGCTTTGTACAGAAAGGTATTTAAAAATAGAAGACACCATAATTATATTGAAAGAATCAGTTCTGTTATAAAAAAAGTTAATAAACCAAATATCAACAAAGGTGAAAACAACCCCAAATATAATGATTTTGAAGAGGCATAAAATGAAAAAATTATTTATATTAATATTCATAATATTAACAATATTTTCTTGTTCAAAAAATGATACATTTATTACATTTTGCCCATCGGGCGACCATGATGCTTACATGACTTACAAAGACCGATATAAAACAAATTCATTTGTAAAATTTGGTCAGTATAATCAGGCCGGTGGAGGTACAATGCAGGGTAGCATTTCCGGTTGGGATGTTTATCCATTTAAAGGATTACCCGATGGAGAGATTCGAGCCTGCTGGGTAAATTATAAAAGAGATATCGAGTATGAAAGAACCCATGAATATTCCAGATTTGTACCTGGTTCTGATACTTATTATTATGCTTTTGATCCTGACCCCCAAATTAAGATGCCCAAAAAACCAAAGAATCATACTGAATATTATATCCAGATATCATGCGGCAGGCTTATGCTTGAATCAAAGGCAATGGGTAAAACAGATTTAACTGATTTGTCATATACAGGATACCCTGATGGCTCAAAATATTACTCTGCCGGAAAAAAAGATATCTTATATTATCTTGCCCTTTCCGATGGTGATTATGGATCAATAGAATCAGACGGGTTTGATATGACACCCCTTGAAAAATATAATAAGGTTCCTGGAATTGCAATAACAAAGAAACAATTTGAATATGTTCAAACAAATGATTTAATGTTGGATGAAAAAGCCCCTGGTTTAACCAAAAGACAGCTTGCATATATCCGGGCAAGGCCAAGATTGGAAACAAATATGTATAAGTGATTTCATTGGGGTTGGCGTCAATGTGGAGAGTTTCTAACGGCTCTTGGGCTGGGGGGACTCTTCACAAAATTTGGGGTATTACTTAAATTTAGCTTTTTGAGGCGGTCTTTTATTTTTTAAGCATTGTATCAATGAGAGAGGTGAATTCACCCATTGGCATGGCACCGGTGATACTAATACCATTGATGAAAAATGTGGGAGTTCCCTGAAGTTTAAATTTTTTCCCTTCCTCTAGATCTGCTCTGAGCAGATCTCTTACTTTTTGACTGAACATGTCCTGGGACAGTTTTGTAAAATCAAGTCCGATCTCTTTGCCATATTTCAGTATGAAATCAAAACCATCAGCCTTAATGTCCGGTATGTTTTCAAGCATATAGTCATGAAGCAACCAGGCTTTTTCCTGATCCTGGACTGCCTGTTGGCGGGGGTGTGAAAATGTCATAAAGTCCCTGGTTTAAAAATGTATGTTAAAAAAGACTGACAGATCACTATTTTTGAACTGCCAGCCCGGCTAAATTATAATTATTGTTTCTCTTCTCTCATCCGATAACTGT
>JAAELK010000572.1 GCA_024226935.1 Desulfobacteraceae bacterium | reverse complement strand
TGTGCCGGAAAAAAAAATCTTTCAAGAAGAAGAAAAGAATATGAAGAAAATTGGTTATTTTTTTAAAAAGGGAAGAAAAAAAAGAAGAAAACGCACTTTCAAGCCAGGAGGATTATTCCATTATCAGATCAAGGCTGACACTGCCACCGCTTCAAAAAGCAATCCTTGTTGGAAGGCCAGGGTATCACCAGTTAGATGTTTATAATAAACTTTTAGCTGTCCAGGATAAATAGCCATGAGGTTTTCTATTATTTTTGATCCTTCTGAGCATTTTGGGCATTGAAAACTGCTATATACAACAATGGTTACTGGGGCGTCAGGATTTGACCCCGGCTTTATAGTTCGACCGTCCAATATTGAAGGGTGTTTGGGATTTTTAAGTTCTTCTATTCTCTTTTTAACTATGCTTTCTTCAAAAGTTTTTTGAGCATCTTTTTTGATAATATCCAGGACAATATTTGGATTTTCCTGGATTGTTTTTTTAATAAGCATGTTTGCTATTATAGGAGTGATCAGCACAATCATGAATGCAGCTGTGCCTGCAAGTGTAAAAAAGCATATAAGTTTTTTCGGTGATAGAGTGATATGCATGTGCTTCTCCATAAAAAATTGATATTTATAATATTATAACAATAAATATTTTTTAAGGGAAGGTATGGAATAAAAAAAAAGGCACACAGAAATCAGAGGAACGTTAGATTAGAAATTTGACTTTTTCTGGATCTCCAACATAGTTTAGGATATATTTTTTTACTATCAAATCTAAAGATTTAAGAGCGGCACGTTTTTCATAACTGGGCTTTTCTTTTGAAATAGGGGCGGACCAGACAATTATAGATAAGTGAGAGAACCTAGGGTCATTCCAGATCAGGTTCAATCGGTCTGGATCTTGACCAATGATGTAATTGGGATTTTCAAATTCAAAGTTGTCCCCATCTTGAAGAAGTATTGCGGTCACTGCTTTGTTTAGTTTTGCATCCAACCGTTCAAGAACCATTATTTGAGTGGTTCCAACGTTATCCAAGGTCGTGTTGCCTTTGATACTTTCGCCTCTTGCAACGTCAATTTCTACCCTGTAAATTTTTTTGTTTTCCTTGATAGCATTTTTACGGATTCGAGATAAGGCGTTGAGGGGTTTACCATACAGGCAAATTAACCTATGTGCCGGAGGTTTTTTGCCCATTGGAATTTTAATTGTTTCGATAACAGGAGGGGTTGAGTCTCCTTCAATTGATTGACAAAAAGTAATTAGTCGAACTAAATTTTTTAATTTTGGCATCTTTATACACTTAATTAGTTATAGATATGGAGTCGATATATGATAAACGTTATCTAAATAGTATTTATGTGTTATGATATATATGATAAAAAATTTTGTCAACTAACCTTAATAGGAAAAAGATGTAGGGATATTTAATGCAAACTCAAATTAATTTGATAACCGGAGCAGATCTTCAGGAATTAAAAGATTTATTGGGAGTAACTTTGCTTGATTTGATTTGGGTTTGCGGAATTAAAAGTTTCTCATCACCAAAAGGTAAATGGAAAATATCAGGAGAAAGAAGTGATCTCCCAATTCTTCAACCATCCTTAACTATACTCATTCGTTATCTTAAAAAATATCCAGAAGAATCAATGTTGCCTGCCATGCCTGCTTTCATGGATGTATATGATAAAGTGGAACCTTTTTTTGATGACTTATCATTAGGCAGGTTCGGTGTTGAACGAATGGGACCTTTACTCGGGGTGGGCTATGGTGCCCCAGTAGAATGGAAGAAAGGCATGAAGAAGCCTGCTTTAGCAGTGCAAAGACTTCTTTATGTTATCAATCAAGCGGTGACCAAAAGAGGAATAAAAGGCTTTAAAGAATATCTTGAAATTGTTGAAATGGAGGCCTTTCATCGTGAAAATATTAGTCTGCTTAAACTTTTGGAGAAAGGTACTTGGTCTCCAAGAAAGTTTATTAACAAATATAAGGATCCATCTGTGCCAGTTCCTGAAGAATTGATAACTAATGCTGATCTTCAAGAGATACAAGAACTTTTAAACCTTAGTTGGTGGGATTTTATTTGGCTTATGGGCCGGGCTGTTTTTTTCTCTAATTGGAAAACAAAAGGTGATGATGCTTTTCGTCCTCAGTCAAGGCCTACAACTTGTATCCTTGCCCGATATTTAAAAGAATATAACAAGGAAAATTTTATTCCCCAACCACCAGATCATACAGAAATATACGAACTGATTAAAAAAGAAAAACTGTTTAAAAGAATCTCCAGTAGGAAGGTTGGACCTTTATTTGGTGTGTCCGGATGGAGTTTTAACCAGTATAAAAAAGGGGCAAAGAAATCAACACCGATGGTAAGGCATCTTTTTTATATCTTGAAAAATCTTATTCAGAAAGATGGCCAAAAAGGATTCGATAAATACTTTGAAGTTGTCAATGAAGAGATCCTTGCCCGGAATTTGGGCAGTTATGATTTTGTCATACAAAAAGGTTGGGGATCCCGGGCATTTAAAGAGAAGTGTTATCCTGGGTCTTGAATATTTTGGGGTGGAGTGAGAACAATACTCCGCCTGTCTTCACCTTTTATGGGGGTCCATAATTTGGGGGCGTCTTCACCTCTCATTTCTTGATGGTCTATATACATTAGCAAAGCCTTTTCAAGCAAATTTGATCGGTAGCCGTGTCTTTTATTCTTAAGCCCGTCTAAATACTTTTTGATTTTTACATGCTCTGGAGTTTTTTCTGACAAGGCCAATTGTAAAGTGGTGTATGACATAAATTCTCCTTATTTACCAACGAGTTCTGCGTCTAATGGTTATATAGTCGGTCTTTGTTGTGCGGAATTGACCGATAAGTTTGCACCGGACCATCCTTAAAAAACCCATTGGTGTAATATGCCAGATCTTAAGGAAGGTCAGAAAACATACAAAGATTATGGCTATTGTAAAGTTTCTTTCAGACATACGAAGGCCCCAGAGCATCATCGGAGCTAATGCTGTATAGTCGATAAAAAACAATTTAGGAACAAGGCCTGTATTACGCCACATTAGACGTTTCCTTCTCTTTTAGAATTTTTAAATAATCTTCTTCATGGATCAGGCCCATTTTAAATTTTTTTTGAGCGTCTACAAGCAAGGGTTGCCCTTTTTGATGAAGCATTTCTTCCAAAGCAGGGATTAATCTGGCAATGGGTGTTTTAGCCAACTGGATTCGCATATCTTGGTCAAAAGTTAAGAACTCTTTAATTGCGATCCGGCCACCGCCGATCCTGGGCAAAAGTCTTTGTTGGATAATTAATCGTAGGCCAGCAATTAAGGTTGTGGCCACCTGATTTTGTATATCATCAGGAAACTTGTTAATAATTCTGGCAGGAGTTTCTGCAACACTTCTGGTGTGCACCGTCGCATAGGCAGCGACTCCCAGTTCAGCAGATTCCAGCATACCGCTCATAGTCTCAAGGTCTCTGGCTTCACCATAAAGGATTATATCTGTTGCCCGTCGAGCGGCATTTCTGCTTGATTCAGCAAATTTAGAAAGATGTACGGGGATTTCTGCCTGGGTGACCGGACCCATGGGGTTCGGTATGGTGGTTAGATCAAATTCTATTGGATCCTCATATGTAGAAACACTGCGGGGTTGGGTTTCTATGATGTGACGTAAAAGGGCCGCAATTAAAGTGCTTTTACCGGATCCCATGACGCCTGTCACCAGAACAAGACCGTTGTCCGGAGTTGCCGCCTCTATAAGTTCTTGTTCGACCTCAAGGTCTTTTATTGTAGGAGGAATAGAGGGATTAATCCTTAATGTGATGACTCCTCCTATGCTCCATCCGTCTTTACAGGCACTTGCATTACCTCTGAATCCCTGTTTTGATACACGGTCAATTTTTATTTCATAACTAAAATCCTGAGGAATACCACTTTGGACTTTTGCCGCACAGCTTCGATCTCTTGTGATTTCATCCATGAGATAAAAAATTTCTTCTGATTTTAAAGGCCGTTTGGTGATGGTTTGCCACTTGCCGTGGATACGCATCCAAATAGGTGTGCCGGGTTTGAGCTCAACGTCTGAGGCCTTGAGTTTGGTTGCCCATAACAACAAGTTATTAAGGTCATCTACGAGCCAGAAGGAGCTTGTTTCTTGTTTGTATGTATTATCGGTGTCCATTTGTTTGCCTCATTAAATTTTGTTGGTGATGTGATTCGGAAGACTCGTTGATCAATATCAAGTTTTGTATTTCGAATTTGAATTCCGAATTTGCCCTCTGCAACCATAGGAACACTTACTACCCCCTGGAGAGCAAGCCGGTGGTATGTTATTAATCCAAGAAAATCCCGGACAAGCCGGTTCCAATTTGTAAAAAATTCATTATCCGCTTGTTTAATACCAATTCCCCAGCCTTTTATGACGGCCGTTTTCCAAATGGATTGTTCATAGTCGTTTTGGGGGAGTAATAGTTGATTGACCTCTTCAATGGCCTTAAATTCTTTGATCAGGTATTGCCTCCACGTGGGGGTGTTGGCTACAATCTTTGCCGGTTGTAAAATCTGATAAACTTGCTGTGATGATATTGAGTGTGTGGTTGATTTAATCTGCAGAGCCTGTTTTGCCTCCCGGATAATAGGAGGCATAATTTTACCAGAATGTACCAGAAGAAGTGCAAAGTCTATCTTGTCAAGATTTAGGGCAATCCTTTCAAGTTTAGCATTAAGTTGGCTATATCTGTACTTTACTGCCGTTTGGATGGATACGGTCACGCCTGCTTGTTTTATGGCATCCAGGCGGAGTTGATTTTTTTGGTTCTCAGACTTTGCTTCATCCAGCTCTTTTTTTTGTTCGCTGGACATTTGGGAAAGCTCTTCTAAAGGCCCAGGTGTATTGGCAAGAGCATTGCCAGAAAACAAAAACCAAATCAAGACGAGGTTTAACAATGCTTTTTTCACAGTTAGTCTCCTTTGTAGGCTATCCTGATAATTTTTCTATCAATATCCAGGATAACGGCAATTCGGTCTCCGGCCTGCCATCCTACATTTTCAATAACCTCAAACATGGGGGTCTCCATGACATCCACACGGACAATGGTGTCTCTGAATCTGGGGTTGCCTAACGGAGTTGGAAATTTATAGCCGGCGATCTTGGCAAGCATGGCCAGCATTTTATCAATGGGTCCAGACCATGTCAGAGTTATTGGTTCGCTCAAAGGGCCTTTGTTCGGTGTTTCATACAGTTTTGCCTTGGCAATTGCTTTGTAATCCTTTTGCTGCTGGTACCGGGCAAGTTTGACCAGCTCTTCGTGGATTTTTTTTGTCCCTTCTTGTATTGCTTCCATGCAGGGATCTCTCTCTGGAGTTTGAACCTGTTGTTCAACTTTTGAGGAAGTGGAGAGAAAACATCCTGAAAACAGTAAAAATAGGGAGATGAGCGAAAGTAAAACGATTTGTTTCATGGGTTCTCCTTCTTTCAAAATAAATTATTTATAATAAAATAACACATATTTTTTTTGATGGGAAGTCCTAAGGGGAAAGAATGGGGATTTAATAAATATTAAGAAGTCTTAATAAATGCGCATGAATTATGGTTTTGGGAGAGCTTTTAATAAAAATTATTAAATTAAGTTGGGCAGAAATTAATAACAGTGGTTGAGCATTGTTTGAGTGTTATGATATATTAAGAAAATGGATACTTTTGTTTTGGAAAAACCGATCTTGGGGGAAATAATACGGTTAAAAATTGCACGACTTGTACTCGGAAGTCTCGGATTGGTAAATATGACAAAAATTAGATTGACTAGAGGTAAAAATCTGGACAAGCTTACATCTAATCTGACAAGCTTTGTTTTATATAACCTGAGCAAAGAAGTTTGTCAGGTTATATGCCGGGGGAGAGACAACAGAACACAAAATGATATGGTAATACAAAAATATAGAGAACAGAGCTTTTCCCCCGGCATCGAATCGGGCTTGTCTTTTTTTTCAATTATTTTGGTCAATCCATAACAAGGTGTAAATCACGCATGTCTCAGAATTATACATTATCGGAAATGCGTAACATTAAAAATTTGATGCTGGGCAAGATTCGGATCTCTGAGCAAACCCGCAAAGATTACTTGGGGAAATTCGATAGTGTTTCCAGGTATGCTATTAATGATTTTAATCGGTATGCCATGGACAAAAATCTGAGCAAAACATCCTATTATACGTACAAGGCCGCATATCAATACGGTATGGTCGTGCAATTGGATAAATTGCTCAAGGCGTACAATGATAGTTCAAAGCAAAAGGATAAGCTCTCAGCGAAAGAGTGTTGGGCTGCAGCCAGGGAATGCTGTCGGATCATAGAAGAGATGAACCCTGATTACGCCATACAGCATATCCACAATCCAGAAAAGCATGCAAGTAGGTTCCCGGGGCGATCCACTGGTAAAAAAATTAAAAAAACTAATTCTAAGCGCAGATCCCTGGCAGGCCTCCCTATAGATTGGCAGGACCAGATTTTTAAAAATGTGTCTGCTAAATATAAAACTTCCGTGCTTGCCCTTACGGTCACCGGTTGTCGGCCGGAAGAACTTCGAAAGGGGATCGACTTTTTTATGTCTGAAGACGGTCTTCTTGGAGTTAAAATTGATGGAGCCAAGGTCAGTGAAACCAAAGGGCAAAAAGTCAGGGTTTTATATTTTGATCCGAAAATTAGTGTGCTTAATCAAGCGATTAAAAAAATTGTGGATGATCATGGGCCTATCACCATTAAATTGTCTTCGAATAATTCTGATCCGACGAAAACGGTCAATGCATTCACCCGTGCTGTCAAATATGCGGCCAGTAAAGCTGGTTCGAAATTTTTAAAAGTATCTCCTTATACATTCAGGCATCAGAAAACCTCTGATCTTAAAAAGGAAGGGCATTCTGAAGAGGAAGTGGCGGCGTTCCTGGGGCACAGATCGACCCGGACTCAGCAGCAATATGGGTTTGTTCAGCAGGGCAGGGGGGCAAGTGGAATTAAAAGAGTGGAGGTGCCTAATCAGATCCGGAATGGGGTGAAGCCGTCAAGGTCGAAAATTGCCTTTAATTCTTAAAACCAGTAAGGATTATGTGTTTGACCTTTGTATTGCAGTACCAGTTGGTCACGCCTATTTTATCACAATTGTGGGTTTGCATCTTTTTAAGAACAGGCCCAGCCACGAAGATAGCTTTGCTATATGTATCAAGTTTTGATTTTCCATGAATTATAAATTTTGGATTTTGATGAATATTACAAATTATTTCAATTGTAAAACTTTTCATAAATCAATGGTATCACCCCTTGAATATGCAGCCGTCGTAGTGCGCTATACATAAGTGCGGTTTCATTTTGGGTATTTCTTTCTGGAAAGCACCATACATCATTCTTGGACCATATATTGCCTTTTGGTCCTACTTTTTGCTGTACCTTGCCCTTATCAGTCACATAAAGCAATCCCCATTTTTCCGGTAATTCATCTGGTTTGATCAAATCTTTTGGGCACATGAAAAAGCGGAAAGTCCCTACACCTTTTTAGGGCCTTCTCCTGAATATTTTCTTTTTATCGGCATGGAAATCGGCCCGGGATGTCTTGCACTCGATTAATATGGATTCACCTTGCCGAAATCCAATAACATCCGGTGTTTCACTGGCAAAAGTGGTAAGTTCCCGGAAAGCGAATCCACATCGCTTTAATAGCCATTTTTCGGCTATCTTGATTAATTCATCGTGTGTGTGAGTCGTTGTCATATGGCCCCTCAATTTTCGCTATATATGTATCAAGTGTTTAGTTTCTATTTTAAATCAATATTAAAAAGATTGGCCTGGCGTGGTTTATTTAATGCCTTTACAGTTCGTGGGGATAACCAATCCCTTTTTCCAGAGCAAGAAGATACATTGCCGTGCTGTCCTTGCCGCCTGATATGCTCACTATGTGTTTAATCATTTTTGCTCCGGTTCCCATACCTCTTCAACTAATTTACAAACAAATTCCATATTCCGTGGAGATAAACCTGATATGCAATCTTCTGAAACTCCTATATCTTCTTCAAGAATTCCATCTTTTAATCTTTCCATAACTTGTTCAACAATCCAGTCATGGAAAAAAGTATTAATGAGTTGTTCGCAATCTTCGCAAGCCCTATACCTGTAGATAGAATCTCCATTAAGAGAAACTAAATATAAATGTTCTTCCCCAGGGTAAATTTGCGTTTTGCATTCTGAGCATTCTCGCTCTCTTGGTGCTGTGTGATTGTATTTTTCTATTATATATTCAACATAATCATCATCAAGATTACAATTTATTTCGCATGAGCATTCCATTTGTTTTTCCCCATTATTTTTTAGACATTCCCATTAAAACTCCACGGACATCTCCATCACCTTTGAAAAATAAAGCGTTATTCTTCAGATCCGCAGCTATCTTAATTCCTGGGATGGGGAGGATGCGCCTAAATAGAAGCATATTTATTGTAAACCCACTGATTTCAATAGGAGTGCATTCAGTACCAAAGCCATTGCAATCTGGACATTTTTTTACCCCGTTAGTTGTAGCGGCTCGGAATAGATCTGCCCCGGGCTCGATTTAATGACACATTCCCGGCTCTGATTATACGTTACTACGTGAACATCCCGGCTCACATTATACGTTAATAGGCTCGGAATAATCACTTCGGGCTCGGAATAATTCAATCTGGGCTCTGTTTATACGTTAATAAAAAAATACCCTTTCAAATGTTATATTGGTATCCCGACCAAGAGCATTTCTTCCTGGATATCTTGTGCCTGATTGGAAGACAATTTTCCTTTAATAAAGGATCTGATTATCGATGGCTTTACATTAAGAATTTCAGCCAAATTTCGTGTGTTGTATCCATGCCGAACAAGCGTAGGCTCAATATCATTAATATCCCTGGCAATCACAGAATTAGCTATATCTTCAGTTACGGGCTTGACACCTATTTTGTAGGCTTCCTCAAGTGAACGAGTGAGATAGTGACCAACTTGTAGAGGAGTAAGCAGTTTGTCTGCAAGGAGATCTATCGCCTCATCAGTTAAAATCGAATCGATTTTAACCCCAGCTTTTGTACAGCGATTGATGATCCATTCAATATATTCTCTCTTATTGCTTCCAATTCCTTCCATCGTAAAGACATCAGCACGAGATCCAATTTCTTCAAATACGGGACGTTCTAAATCATTTTTTAATTTAGGATGTCCAGCCAATAGTATTGAAAGACAACCTCCATCCATGTTAACGGTTTCAAATAATCGTTTCAAACCTTTTAGTGTATTAGAGTGAAGATCATGGGCTTCGTCTATAAATAAAACAACCGGCTTGTTTTTATTTCTTATTATTTTTTGAAGTTTACGAATTCTTTTCTCTGGATGTGTGGGGATTTTTATTTCAGAACTGCCAGCTTTTTTAATGGATAAATCAAGGAATAGTGCTACTGTCAAAGCGGGAACGGTTACTCTTTTTTTATCAATCGATAAAGATTTGGATACAATAACCTCCTTGTCTTTTGCCAGTGCTTTTTGAAAATATTCGAGTGCAGTTGTTTTACCACACCCAACAATACCAGAAATAGCTATAATTTTTCCTTTCTGGATAGAAAATTTAATATCATCCATCAACTTTTTTAGCTGCTCAGTTTCAAAATACCCTGCTTGCCTGAACTCTTTTACAATATTAAAGTGTTTCATCACGTCGTTTAGCATCTTGTCTCCTTTGAGGTGGTAATTTGAAATGATCCCGAACTTTTGATATGATATCCTGTTTTTTAAGCGTTTCGGTCAAGAGTTCATCAATATAAAGCAATTGCTCTGGTGTGAGCTTTGCCAGCGGAAAGCCTAAATAATCAGATATTGCCTTTTTTGCTTCAATAATATTGGGAAATGCAAATTCCTGGAAAGGATCAGGATCTTCAAACTCATTAATGACAGTTTCTGTTGGTAGTTTCTTCAATAAAGATTCAGGAACTCTGGGATCATCTGTCATTACATTTATTGGAATTATAATTTTTTTTGCAAGTGCTTCTATCTTGTCGGCTTGCTTTTCCATAGTAGTTTTTTTACGAGAGTAATATTTATTAAAAGGAATTACACCTTCGACTGGCTTATATGGTCCAAACTTTTTTTCACCAAATTCAACATAAAGTTCGCTATCAAAAAGCCCCCACCATATGATCACCTTGTTACCGGCTAATTCATGAGAAACCTCATATTTGATACTGTTAACAGTTATGGTTGAATCAGGATTAATTTTCCGCTTTTCTGGTTCTCTAGTAAATGTACAAAATCTATCCCATGAACACATTTTTTTAATACCAGAACTATGGATATTTTTTATCCAGTCATCGATTCGTGAATGTGCTTCGGATCTATGTCCTCGCTCATTGTATCGCAAAATAAAATTGAGAAGCCATTGATTAGCCTCTTCAACATTTTGAGGTTTATTAAAATGATACAATGTTTCGTGGACCTCTTTCACTGTCCGGAAGGGCCTTTCAACTTTCCCTTTTGCACGAGATGTTGTCCGCCTGTTGGCGGGGGTGTGAAAATGTCATAAAGTCCCTGGTTTAAAAATGTATGTTAAAAAAGACTGACAGATCACTATTTTTGAACTGCCAGCCCGGCTAAATTATAATTATTGTTTCTCTTCTCTCATCCGATAACTGT
>JAAELK010000571.1 GCA_024226935.1 Desulfobacteraceae bacterium | reverse complement strand
GAAGCCACGCTGCGTATTACAGCTTTAGTGCGATTTACTGGAAAGAGGCGGGGCACTCTGAGGCGATCATCGGTTATCTGTGGAGCTTGGCTGTGGTTGCTGAGGTGGCAGTATTTGCTCTGAGCAAGCGACTGTTTGCTGGATTATCGTTACGCACTTTGTTTGTGATTGCTGGTATCGGAGTAATGGCTCGTTGGGGTATTACGGCATCAACGACTGCGATTCCAGTATTAATAGTGGCCCAGCTGCTGCATGGGGTGACATTTGCGATGGCACATATCGCTGCGATTCAATACATTCAGTCTCAAGAGTCGAACAAAATGGTGGCACTGCAGGCACTTTACAATGCGATACCACTTGGCGCCTTTATCGCATTAATGACGACCCTAAGTGGCTGGGGCTACGAATTGTGGGGTGCGAATATCTTCTGGGGAATGGCTGCGATGGGTGCAATTGCCCTGTTTATCAAGCTTGATGAAAGAAGCTCTGTGGTTGAAGTTAATCAACCCGAGTCAGAAGTTCATAGCTGATCACCAATCGT
>JAAELK010000570.1 GCA_024226935.1 Desulfobacteraceae bacterium | reverse complement strand
CAAATGACCATGCTGAAGCTGTTCCTTGATATATAGAATCGAATTTGAGCCTAAGTTGTTAATATTGTTTCAATCCATTTTTTAATATGATCAGAATAAATGCTTTTTAAATTAGAATATACTCCACTTGCCAAACCCACTGCTCCAATTTTCGAAATATCGTTTGCCTCAAAACTATTTGCCCAGTTTCCAGCAATATCTCCAACCGCACCACCAAGGTATCCTTAAAATGGATCGCTTAAATCTGGAAGATAGGGAGTCACTAAAATCGATGATAAAATCGTTTATTGACAGAAAAAGCACGGCTTCCAAGACCTAAACACCTTGTAAATTAGATAAATTTGATAAGGCCTCTTTGAATAGAGGACCAAATACACCGGACAAAGAATAGTATCCTTTAATTCCTGTTGCTTTCTCTGTACCCATAACAAAATCCACGATGGAATCTTCTTTAATGGCTTGTGATTCGCCAATAACTTCGGTTGTCCATATTTCATTCCCGCTCTGGTCATAAAAACCAACCTTTGCCTTGCATTGAATCTTGCTATACCTCCCAGAAAAAGGTTGATCGTATTGAATTCTGACGAATTTTATATGTATAGCTCCGATAGCATCAGTTCCCATTTGTTGATTGATCTCTCCATACCTCTGTTTATCTGCAATGTCTAAGTTGAAATGCCCAGAAGGAATGTAGGCATGAATATCCTCTTTTTCTTTAATCGCTTCCTCTCTAACCAAACCTAAATCTGGCGTTACTACTTTAATTCCTATTTTTTTCTGTGTGTTTTCGATAAATTTTAAAATAGTCTCATCTAACAGACGTGTTTCTTCTGTACTTAGCCAACTAACCAGGCCCTCATCGGGGCTTAAATTCCTCGAATAATGCGTGCCATTCGTCATCCGATCCATTCGTAAGTCGATTGCAACCATTGTCACACCGACAGATTTAATATTCTTAATCAAATCTGCATTATCATTCTTGCATCCAGGTAATATTAAAAGTAGGGAAATACAAATAATATAATACGACTTTAACATCGTTTTCTCTTTACGGAAGAATACTCTGCACATAAGCCCCATAGGTTACTACTTGGGCAAACGGAACTGTTGCTACCGAATAAAAAATATTAGTTGCCCACTTGTCATGTAAATATGAAAATGCATTCTGACCAGGAACCCTGTTAGCATGTCTACTTAAGGGACCTCCTTCACGTCCTGGAAACACATTTACAAAGCTCCATTCTACCCAACTAAGAGGATTAAGCGTTACATTAACTTGTTTATTTGTTGGATTCCCCCAAGCATTTGTCCCTTCTAGAAATGCCTCACCATCCATTCGGTCTCTCACTCCATCTACCCCAGATACACCTTGCCCAGGATTCATATTAGGATTATGGCCAACCGTTTCTCTATATACCTCTCTCATTCTATCTAGATTCATATTGTAATCTTGAGACCAGCTTTTTTTTCCATTTCTAAAATCATGAAAATATCCACCCCCACCACCGAATCCAGCTATATCTCCATGAATACCTGCTGATGCTCCATAAACATCAGGACCTCCCCTCATAAAATTATGCGTATAGCTTACGCCTAAACTATACCCAGCGCTACCAACCCCATACTCAATCTGAGATCCAAAATCTACACCAACAGCCCCATATGCTGAACCGTCACTAAAATCAACGCCAACTGTAGCAAAAGGAACAGATGCACTTATACCCTTATCTCCAATTGAAAATCCAAACCCAAATAACTTAAACCCAATCGCCCATTGCCCATCGGGGTCTGTATAGATTAGAGGATTATTGGCACAATATAACTCTCCGCAACCCGTCATAATTACATCATTTTGTGCGTAATATGAAGTTTCGCTTTTTTCTTTTTCAGTTTTTAACTGACAAAAAACAGCGTTTTTTTGAACTGT
>JAAELK010000569.1 GCA_024226935.1 Desulfobacteraceae bacterium | reverse complement strand
TCGATTGTGCAACGATTAAAAAAACAAACAATCGCATCTTCATTATACTTCTATATCATTGTATTATCAAGGGCTTCGCGTTATTTTCGCCATAATTCCAGCCTTGACATCAAAAGAAGGTTGTGAAAGAATTACAGAGAGCACGTTACATAAAATTAACAATTAATAAGGACATTGAATATATGTTGAAAACAATTCTATCCAGGCTTGCAGCTTTTTTACGTTCCCTGCGTTGCATATTCTATTCAAATGCGGAACTCAGGTTTGAAAATATGGTCCTCCATCAACAGCTTGCCACTTTTAAAAAAGAAAAAACCCGGCCAAAGCTTTCCCGGTTTGACAGGATTTTCTGGGTTTTCTTACGGCGACTGTGGAGAAAATGGGAGGATGTTCTTTTCATCGTGAAACCCGAAACCGTAGTCAACTGGCACAAAAAAGGTTTCAAGCTCTATTGGGATTTTATCTCTAATCGGAGAAAGAAAAAAGAGCAGAATAACTCATGGAGAGAGGCCCGGGCATTGGTTCGTAAGATGGCCGTAGATAATGAGACGTGGGGAGCGCCCCGGATTCATGGTGAATTGTTGAAGCTGGGTTTCAAACTTTCAGAACGTACGGTTTCCCGGTATATGCCTAAGAAAAAGCCTTCCGGGGATAACATTAAG
>JAAELK010000568.1 GCA_024226935.1 Desulfobacteraceae bacterium | reverse complement strand
TGTTGGCGAGACATACTTACACGGTCTTGTTCTGGCAAGTACATGGTTACACCAAGCGCACGACCACGTGGAATGATTGAAACTTTGTACACTGGATCGTGTTCAGGTACCAAACGACCTACAATCGCGTGACCCGCTTCGTGGTAAGCCGTTGACTCTTTCACTTCTTCAGACATCACCATTGAACGGCGTTCGGCACCCATCATGATTTTATCTTTAGCAAGTTCAAACTCAACCATAGATACATTGCGCTTGTTACCACGAGCAGCAAATAGAGCCGCTTCGTTCACAAGGTTCGCAAGATCTGCACCAGAGAAGCCAGGTGTACCACGAGCGATCAGAGATGGTTCAACATCGCCTGACAGTGGCACTTTACGCATGTGCACTTTAAGAATCTGTTCACGACCACGTACATCTGGTAAACCAACCACAACTTGACGGTCAAAACGACCAGGACGAAGTAATGCAGGGTCTAGTACGTCTGGACGGTTAGTCGCAGCGATAACAATAATACCTTCGTTACCTTCGAAACCATCCATCTCAACCAGCATTTGGTTCAGTGTTTGTTCACGTTCATCATGACCACCACCAACACCAGCGCCACGTTGGCGACCTACCGCATCGATTTCATCGATAAAGATGATACAAGGTGCAGCTTTCTTCGCTTGTTCGAACATGTCACGCACACGAGATGCACCAACACCAACAAACATTTCAACGAAGTCAGAACCAG
>JAAELK010000567.1 GCA_024226935.1 Desulfobacteraceae bacterium | reverse complement strand
GAATTTTAGCTATCGTTTCCACTATTAACATCCTCCTGACCTCCATGATTTTTGTCATGAAGGGATTATATCAGGGGGGGCAATTTTCGACGCTGTTTTTCTTAAAAAGGGGTCATTATTGCACGCTGTTTAACAGCATGGATGCAAAGGAGCAGTATTTACCTCGGATCGGGACAGGACGTCCCGAAAGAATGAGGTGAGTCCCTATCCTATCCCTCCGGCGTTCTTTCGGGAACAAAATCCTTTGGCTACAACTTTGAACGGGACCACGCAGGAAGAATCACACAGGAAACGGACTATTTCGGCCAGACTACCCTCTTTGATTATAATCTCCAGGGACGTCTTATCAAAACCGTTGATCCCCTTAAAAGAATCACGGGATTTGAATTTGATATCCTGGGACAATTAACCCAGAAAAGCTTTTTCAAGAAAGACGGGGACAGTCTGCCTTTTAAAAAAGAGGCCTTCGAATACGATGTCAACGGCAACCTCACGGCCTATGACAACGATGACAACCAGATCACCCGCCTCATCGATTCTGAAAACCGACTGATAACGGAAACCCAGGGCAAAACCTATATCTATAACGAATACAATCTTCTGGGCCAAAGAACTTTAAGACAAACCTCCCTTGGCAATAAGGTGGAGTACGACTACGATGAACTGGGGCAAACATCGGCTGTCACCATAAATGGTGAAAAAACCATCAACATCCACAGGGATAAAACCGGCCTTCCCATAAAAGAGACTTTCACAGGGCCTTTGATCCGGGAATATGACTACAACAAAGATTCTCTTTTAACAAAGCAGAAGATCGGCACACCGGGCCGGGATATTGTTCAAAGGGACTACGCCTATGATCCTGTGGGCAACCTTGTGGAAAAATCGGATTCCCTCAAGGGAAAAAACTATTTTTCCTATGACCCCATGGGCAGGATCACACAGCACATTAACCCCGAAAACAAAATAGAAAAGTTTTTAAGAGATCCTGCCGGGGATCTGATAAAACAACAAGACCCGGAACCAGAACTGCAAGCGGATATGGAGGCAGATTCCGATCCAAAAATTTTCACCAGAACCTCAGAATGCAAAGACAGCCTTTACACCTTTAATGCTGCGGGAAATCTGATTGAAAGAAAAAACAAGGATGATCTCACCGCATTCTCCTGGGATGAAAACAACCGCCTAATCCAAGCCCATAGAAACGGCACCATCACAAAGATGCGCTATGATGCAGCGGGCCGGAGAATCACCAAGGAAACCAACGAAGAAATAACAGAATTTTTCTGGGACGGGGATGCTTTCCTAGGGGATAAAAAAGGAAAGGACAAGCGGGAGTTTATCTACTACCCCGGAACCTTCGAACCCCTGGCCGTCGTTGACAAAGATAAGAAAATCTTTTATTTTAACAACGATCTTGCAGGACTTCCCCAGGAAGTCACAACAGATACAGGAGAGATTGCATGGTCGGCATCCTATGATGCCCATGGACAAGTTACAAAAATCCATGAAGACTATTTTGACAACCCCCTAAGACTCCAGGGCCAATATTTTGACCCTGAAATTGATCTTTGTTATAATCGGCACAGGTATTATGATCCGGCATCGGCCTCCTTTGTAAGCGCCGACCCCTTAGGGCTTGGAGCAGGCACTAATAATTACGCTTATGCTCCCAATGTCTGGGGTTGGATTGATCCTTTAGGGTTGATGTGTGAAGCTACTTTAAAGAAAGAAGCAGGTTTTGGTGAATCTACTACCACTAATTATAAAAAAACTTTCTTTAAAGAACATCCTAATTTAGAGGGTAATGTTGTAGTTCATCACGCAGTTGAACAACAAACACTGAAAAGATATCCAGGTGTTGTTTCTAAATCAGAAATACATTCTCTGGAAAATCTCAGAGGAATACCAAAAAATATTAATTCCGAGGTTCACTTAAGCAAAATAAGAAAAGCATGGAATAGATTTTATAAACAAAATTCATCTCCAATGAAACAACAATTATTGGATAAGGCAACTGAAATAGATACAAAATTTGGCTCACAATTTAAACCTAAAATTTGATAAGGTCACATACAATGGGAAAATTTTATTCATTAGAGCTGGAGGTAGCTGGAGAGTTAGGAGCTAATACTAGTATGGATAGCTCGGTTCATCCACCACTGGTTTTTACATTACATTTTATATTTTCAGGGTGGCGTGGAGATGATCTTCTAGAATGTTTCCCATGTTATATTGCTACAGAAGCTTTAATGCAAGAAATTAAAAATACACAGCCATCAGGCTGTGTATTTGATGAAATGATTATAGAAAAATCAGAACAATTTAACGAACTCTACCCGAATACGATGCTACCTAATTTTAAATGGCTAAAAGTACAAGGCGAAGCAGGAAAGGATGATTTTGGGATATCCTCTGACAATTTTCTTATAGTTTCTGAACGCATATTAAAAATTTTGAAAAATTTTAACCTAAATGAATGTGAGATAGAGGAATGGAAAGTGTGACTGCCCAAATTCTGATCATACTTTGTGCCTAATTATAGATCATAAGATTTGACCCATTTTTTGGTATTTTCCCAAATCCATATGGTCTTTTGGAGAAGATTATAGTGATATAAACGCTAATATTCTTGCTCTGAGCACCACATATAGATTTTTCTCCTATGACCTGACTGGCAATTTTCCAAAAAATAAAAGCTTAAAATTCTATGATAAAGGGGGCTGATACGACATATCTGCCCCCTTTTTTTATGCATTAATAATTAAGTTGTCGATGGTTTTTCCATTAGCTAATCAACCAGGGGGATTGGACAAGGGTTAAACCGGATTTAAATGCTGCGGTTTGCATGGATACAAAAAAGCAGTATTTACCTCGGATCGGGACAGGAGGTCCCGAAAGAATGAGGAGAGGCCCTATCCTATCCCTCTGGCGTTATTTCAGGACTAATTCATCATTCTTTAACAATAAGTTCCTCCCCGATGAAATAATCCAATTTCTGATCGTCATCTTTTGACAAAGACGGCCTAACATCCTATTTTAACAACGATCTTGCAGGACTTCCCCAGGAAGTCACCACAGATACAGGAGAGATTGCATGGTCGGCATCCTATGATGCCCATGGACAAGTCACAAAAATCCATGAAGACTATTTTGACAATCCTCTCCGCCTCCAGGGCCAGTACTTTGACCCTGAAATTGATCTTTGTTATAATCGGCACAGATATTATGATCCTGCATCGACATCCTTTGTAAGTGCCGATCCTCTTGGACTTGAAGCAGGCACTAATAATTATGCCTACGCTCCCAATGTCTGGGGGTGGATTGATCCTTTGGGCTTGGCGTGTGAACAGCCTGCGAAAAAAATTGTTACTTCAAAGGAAGAAACTACCAGAGTTCGACACTATTCAAACCGAAAAGGTAGTAAAGGTATTGAGCAAGAAGGTGTCATAAAAGCTCATGATAATAATAGGGTATATGTGGAGCCAGCTAACAAAAAACCTCTAAGTAAGATTATTAGGAGAAAATAGATATGAAGCTTTTCCCAAAAAACAAACGTATTGAAATTGATGGAGAGGATCTTGTTCAAGTGCTTCGTGAAATAGAGTTATTACTTCTTTCTCTTCACAAGATTGGATCGTACTATACCATCGCTGATGATGTCGAAAAAGCTAACTATGAGAAGGAAACAACTAGATTTATTGATGAATGGAAAGTTACTGCCCGTCTATCTGAGGTGAGAACATTATTATCAAAGCACTTTGACCTCACTCTTGCTGACGATGACATGGATGACTTAGAAAGAGCAATGCAATCTTTAAATTATTGGTCAAATCCTGAGAGTTCTCCCAAAACTTAATTGTGATTACCCAAATTCTACATAGAAGGGTGTAATTTTTGACAATTATAAGGCCACCAGCTTTGCCAAATTAACAGGGTGTGTTCAAAATTCTGGGTGACTGTCCGAATTATAGATCATAAGATTTGACCAGTTTTTTGTAAATATTCGGGTTAGTAAAGTTTTTATCAAATTTTTAAAAATAGTTCGGGACACGAGTAAAATGATTT
>JAAELK010000566.1 GCA_024226935.1 Desulfobacteraceae bacterium | reverse complement strand
GCCACCGCCCAAATATTTAAACCCTGGGCCTTGGCATTTTGTTCGGCTGACATAAAGTGAGTATGATATTTTTTGCTTGTCCCGTATTTGGTATGGTATGGGGACCAACCATTTCGGACAAGTTCAAGATTATAATTTACCCCGTCAACGATCACATAAGCCAGTAACCGGCCATACCGGCCCCTGAGTTTAGATTCAAATTCTAAATCAACAGATTTATTATCTAATCGCTTTTTTGTGTACGCAGAAGCCTTTTGACCCATAAAAGTGTTTTTTGATTTATCCGGATGAACAGATTCAGGAGTATCAACATTTAATAATCTTACCCGTTCCTTGGCACCCATATAAAGAACATCAATGGTGTCACCATCCACAACCTTCAATACTTTATATTGACCAGCAAAGCAGGGCAAAGCCAGAAACAACATAATCAATACGATAAGG
The DNA here is from genome assembly GCA_024226935.1 of Desulfobacteraceae bacterium. Lineage (GTDB taxonomy): Bacteria > Desulfobacterota > Desulfobacteria > Desulfobacterales > Desulfobacteraceae > NBML01. The sequence goes on along the minus strand of JAAELK010000566.1, from coordinate 418 downwards.
GCCTTCTTCATAAATAATATTTCCTATTTTTTAAGCGTAATTTTGATTTTCATCGATTGTCATCATTTTCTGAACCTTTCCTTTGAAAAGAAACACTTCGGACGAGTTCAAGATTCTTTTTTGTAATCAACTCGTTCTTTTAGTTCTTTCCCACATTTAAAAAATGGTAATTTTTTGGGAGGTACTAAAACTGACTTCCCTGTTGTTGGGTTCCTTCCTATATAAGATTTATAACTTTTAATGGTAAAAGAACAAAAACCACGTATGTCAACCCTTTCCCCCCTGATAAGGGTCTCACGTATCTCATTGAAAAAGGTATTAATTATTTGACAAGCTTCATAGTCGGTAACATTACATTTCTTTTTAAGTTTTTGTATCAATTCCCGTTTATTCAATATTCCAATTCCTATTTTTTAAG
>JAAELK010000565.1 GCA_024226935.1 Desulfobacteraceae bacterium | reverse complement strand
GGTATTACCGGCCAATATCAATAGTATAAACACTTTTGGTAAGGAATCTCGATTTATGAGAACCGGAGATTTCAATGGGGATGGTAAAACAGATTTTTTATACCGTTCCTATAATGGCGACGGGCGATGGCTAATAGCCTATGGTACTGAAACAGGTTTTACAACCCCCGATTATAATAAACCAGCATTACCGGCTAATATCAATAGTATAAATACTGTTGGCTCTGAAATGACCGAAGATTTTAATGGTGACGGTAAAACAGATTATCTGTATCGATCTTACAATGGTGACGGACGATGGCTAATTGCCTATGGCACCGAAACCGGTTTTACAACTCCTGATTACAACAAACCGGTATTACCGGCCAATATCAATAGTATAAACACTTTTGGTAAGGAATCTCGATTTATGAGAACCGGAGATTTCAATGGGGATGGTAAAACAGATTTTTTATACCGTTCCTATAATGGCGATGGGCGATGGCTCATAGCCTATGGTACCGAAACAGGTTTTACAACCCCCGATTATAATAAACCAGCATTACCGGCTAATATCAATAGTATAAATACTGTTGGTACTGAAATGACCGGAGATTTTAATGGTGACGGCAAAACAGATTATCTATACCGCTCTTATAATGGTGATGGGCGATGGTTAATTGCCTATGCACCACTTGTTACCCCGGATCTGGTAACTAAATTAACAAACGGGCAGAATGCGGAAACCTCCCTTGCCTATGGCAATTCATCGGATCTTTCAAATAAGCTTTTGCCCTATATCCTCCATCCGGTTAAAAGCCTGACCGTAAATGATGGTAACGAAATCAGTTCTGTTACTTCCTACGATTATGCCGGAGGTTTACACAGTATAGCAGACAGGGATTTTCGGGGATTTGAAACCGCCACCAAAACCAACCCCGACGGAACTAAGATAGAAACAAAATTTCACCAGGGAGAATTTGACAAAGGCCGCCAATATCAAGAAGAGTTGCGTGATTCCTCAAAGACTCTTTTGTCAAAATCCACCATGGAGTGGGAAACCAAGTTGTCCGATGATCCGGATGACCCCTGGGGTTTTGTCAAACTTAATAAAACACGGTCGGAAAGTTATGGCGACGAGACCGCTTTTTCCCAAGAAGATTATACCTATGATGACTCAAACGGTAATCTGCTGACAAGCATTAAAAGCGGGACCGGGGGAGAATCTGTCACCACCGCCAACACCTATGAAAATTTTGGATCATGGATTTGGCGTACAACATCCACAAAAATTTTTGGCAGTGAAAGCGGCCAGGTCCGTTTTACCAACTTTGACAATGAAGCCGACACCGGTAATCTATTGTCTTCAACCTTTTATTTGGACGGTGAAAATGATCCTGTAACCTCCACTAAATATGACGGGTTCGGCAACCCCGTAACCCAGACCGATGCCCTTGGCAATGTCACAACAACAGATTATGACAAGGCCACCCACACCTTTCCCGTCCGGGTTCAATATCCTGCAACAAACGGGGTGACCCATGTGGAAACAACCTCTTCCATGGATTACAGGTTCGGCAAACCCCTGGTGACCGAAGATGAAAACGGCAACCGGACTTCCTACACCTATGACACCTTCGGGCGTTTGATACAAACGGACCTGCCCAACGGGGGCCGCACCGTCACAGAATATAATGACACCGCACTTCCCAGGTCTTCTGTATCAAAGGTAAAAGAAAATTCCCTGGGTTCCACCATGGACACCATTACCTATGTGGACGGGCTCAACAGAACCATCCAGACCGTTACCCTAGGAGATAACGATCAATATATTGTCACCCGGACCTCCTATGATAATATGGGCCGGGAATCTCTTACTCAAGGCCCCTTTTATGCGTCCAAAAACACCTATCCCCAGGAGGCCCCCTCTACATCACCCTGGACAAAAACCTCCTTTGACTTTCGAAGCCGTCCGGTTTTAATCCAATCCCCCGACGGGGTCCACGGGACAATCTCCACAACATTGTCCTATTCAGGTTTGTCCTCCACAACCACAGATCCAGACGAAGCAAGCAACACCGAAACCAGGGATTACCTGGATCGCATTGTCCAGGTTATGGAACATGGGGATGGTGATTACCAGACAAGTTATACCTATAGCGCCGCCGATGATATTTTGATGGTGATAGATAACGTAAGCGGTCAACTAACCCCATCTTATAATTCTGATTAGATCATGACATATTAATCCAACTTTAAAATCAAAGGAGATTGGATTATGTCAGAACGATCAAAAAAAACAAATAAAAAGCGATTTCAATTTTGGGAAAACCAT
>JAAELK010000564.1 GCA_024226935.1 Desulfobacteraceae bacterium | reverse complement strand
GGATGCTATTCATCTCTTCTTTTCTCAGTTCTTTTGTTTTTTTGATGATTGGGCTGCGTCAGCAAGCCCTATTTAAACTTGCGTAATTTGATGTGTTCATTGCTGGCAGTCCCTTCTGTATTTGCTAAATATTTATCTATTTTTTACTTGTTTTTTATTTTGTTTTCATGAATATATTCGTATGGAAAAGTAAAATATTTCATATTTTTTTAATTTTTAAGCTGTAAGTTTGCTGTTTTATACAGGGTTTTCGCAATAATTAATGAGTAAAAAAGAGGTAAGGATGTAAGAATGCAGGTATGGGAAGCTTCAAAAACCAGTATAAAAAGGTAGAGGAGTATTATTTTGAGAAAACAACTTCGAAGGGCGCACGCTGTGGGAATGCCTGCGATCTGGATCTTTATTAAATGAATTTGTCCGGAATAAGTGCTTTAAAAGGATTTAAATATCCTGTATATTTTTGTATTAATTTAATCTGAGTATGGATATTGTCTGTTTAGACAGTAGTTACATAAAGAAACATGTGCAGGCAATAAAAGCAGGGCGTATTTACATGGCTTTAAGTTGAAAAATATAATTGATTTTTTTTAAAATCAATCTTTGTTAACCTGATTGTTTTGAAACTCTTAAATTAAAATAAGATGGAGGAGAATTTATATTATGACTGGAACGTTAAAAAACAAATTGATTGATATGGAAAAAAATCGCTCGCCTTTTGAGTGCGAGATAAGAAAACGTAATGTTCTTATTTCAAAAAAATTCATAAAAAATAATAAAGTTTGTCCTGTATTATTTGAAAGCAGTGGTCAGAAACTGGATATTCATAATGATTCTGTAGCCGCATCTTTCAAAAATGTAATAAATGATAATAATAATGAGGTATTAAAAGCAAAAGGAATAATGGATGAGGTTTCCGGCAGAAGAATAGCAGTCCTTTTCTCAGGAGGTCCTGCTGCAGGCGGTCACAATGTTCTTGCCGGAATTAAAAAAGTGCTGGGTAAGGGTAACAAGTTATTTGGAATAAAGGCTGGCCCTAAGGGTCTTTTAAGGGGGCGGCTTTTTGAAATAACTGATGAAGCAATAGAAAATGTTCTCAATCTTGGTGGTTTTGATTTGTTAGGTTCGGACAGGACAAAGATTAAAAGTAAAGAACAGTATGAACAGGTTAGAAAGACAGTTAGAGACTATAATCTGGACGGAATTATTATTATTGGCGGTGATGATTCTAATACAAATGCTGCTTTTTTAGCCGAATACCTTTATAGTGATAACTGCCGGGTTATTGGTGTTCCTAAAACTATTGACGGTGATTTACAGATTGATAATCTGCTGCCTATTTCATTTGGTTTTGATACAGCTACCAGGATTTATGCTGAATTAGTAGGGAATATTCTCCAGGATACACCGTCATCAAGAAAATACTGGCATTTTGTTAAACTAATGGGTCGCAGTGCAAGCCATGTTGCATTAGAGGTTGCCTTACAGACCAGGGCTACAATAACAATTATTTCTGAGGAAGTGCAGGCCAGTAATATAACTTTAAATGATATGATAGAAAAGATAGCCAGTATAGTTGCTTACAGGGCAGGTAAGGGCATAAATCATGGTGTAGTAGTACTTCCCGAAGGTCTGATAGAGTTTTTTCCTGCTTTTAGAAAACTGATCAGTGAACTGAACGAAGCTGTTTCCAAAGCCGGAGATCAGTTAAAGGGGTTAAGCCTGATGGAAAAGCTGGCTCTGGTTAGTTTATCCAGGGAATCTGCACAGTTGCTTACTTCGTTACCTGAAGCGGTAGAAAATAAACTCTTTATGGATAGAGATTCTCATGGAAACCTCCAGGTTTCACAGATTCCGACTGAGCACTTACTAATTGATATGACAGAAAAGAAGATAGCGGAAATGAAGAAAAACCCTGGCGCTTACTTTGGGCCTGGTAAAATTGACCTGAACCAGGAAGAACTTGCGCGTTTTTATCATTTTAAATTCAGAACGAATGATCATTTTTTTGGCTATGAGGGCAGATGTGGTGCGCCTTCAAATTTTGATGCAAACTATACATTTAATCTTGGACTGGTTGCCGGATCGCTTATTCTACAGGGAAAAACAGGTTATATGGCCTCTATTACTGAGCTTGATAAAGGCGGAGAACCGCTGGCAATTCCGCTAACAGGTCTGATAAATGTAGAAAGAAGGGACGGAAAAGATGAGCTGGTTATTAAAAAAGCTTTGGTAAAGCTTGATTCTCCAGCTTTTAAGTTTTTTTCTGAGCGAAGAAAAGAATGGTGGTTGAAAGATGCCTTTACAAGTCCAGGGCCAAGGCAGATGTGGGGAGTTAATGCAGATCAGATTCCATTTACTGTTGCTTTGAACCAGAATTATGATGTTTTGAACTTTAATATTGGTACGGATAAATACAAAGATTAGTTTTGAAAATTAATGGCTGGATACTGGCATTTACTGTATAATGATATAATTCAATGTGATCTTTGTCCCAGACGATGTGTTTTAAGCAATGGTCAGACCGGCTTTTGTTTTGCCAGAAAAAATCAGGACGGACAAATGGTCTCACTGGTGTACGGAAAAACTACAGGTCTTTGTGTAGATCCTGTAGAAAAGAAGCCCTTGTATCATTTTTATCCTGGATCCAGGACCCTTTCATTTGGTACAACTGGATGTAATATGGGCTGTGTTTATTGTCAGAACTGGCATATAAGCAAGTCGGACAATATTAACTTGTTACAAGTTGCTGAACCATATGAAATTGCAGAAACAGCAGATAGAAATTTATGTAATTCTGTTTCTTTTACTTATAATGAACCAGTTATATTTGCTGAGTATGCGATTGATACCGCCAGGCAGTGTCAGGAACGAGGTATAAAGACCGTTGCTGTTACAGCTGGTTATATTTTATCTGGTGCCAGGGAAGATTTTTTTGGGGTAATGGATGCTGCCAATGTGGATCTGAAGGCATTTAGTAAGAGATTTTATAAAAAACTGTGTTTAGCAGAGCTGGATACTGTTCTGGAAACTTTAAAGTATATTAGAAAAGAAACGAATGTCTGGCTGGAGATAACAAATTTATTAATACCAGGAGAAAATGACAGTGATGAGGAAATTGAAGCTATGACTGGATGGATTGCTGATGAGCTGGGTAAAGATGTTCCCCTTCATTTCAGTGCTTTTCATCCAGATTATAAGCTTAAGAGTAAAGATCGTACTTCGGTACATACCCTGAGAAGGGCCAGGGATATTGCTTTTTCCAATGGTCTTAAATATGTTTACTCAGGAAACGTAATTGATAAAAAATCAAGTTCTACATATTGTCCGGGCTGTTCTGAAATATTGATAGATAGAAGAGGATATGATGTTAGGATTGAAAACTTTCAGGCAGGCACTTGTCTGAACTGTAATACTGAGATTAAAGGACGATTTTAGTTTTTGCTTACTATTCTATAACAGTTAAGAAGGGAGAAAAGTAATGAAGCCAAACTCAATAATGACAAACCAGAAAGCTACCTGTGAAGCCACTTATGAATGGGCAGGCAGGTTTCCGGAAATTTCTTTTAATCCTCTTGGTAATACAAACTTAATGGTTAGTCAGGCAGGGTTTGGCTGTTACAGGGTACATGGCGGACAGAAAGAGCATAAAGAATCATTAGTTAAAGCAATAGTTAACGGCATTAATTTGATTGAAACCAGTTCAAACTATATGGATGGCTATTCAGAGGAGCTGGTTGGCAAAGTTATTAAAGAGATGGTGGATGAAGGTACTGTTACCAGAGAGTCTTTAGTTGTTATAACAAAAGGCGGCTATTTACAGGGAGATGTCTGGCAGGAAAGTCAGAAACGAAAGAAATCAAATGGCGGTTATGATGACCTGGTAGTATTTTGTGAAGGTACTGAGCACTGTATACATCCTTTATTTTTAGAAGAACAAATAACCGCAAGTTTAAAGAGACTGCAACTGGATGCAGTTGATGGTTATTTACTACATAATCCAGAACATTTCTTAAAGGCAGAAACAGGTTTCTCAGAAGAAGAAAAGAATATAGAATATTATAACCGTATAAGAAAGGCTTTTGCTTATCTGGAAACTGAAGTGGAAAAGGGCCGTATTTCTTTTTATGGTGTCAGCTCGAACTCTTTTTCTGATTCAAAAGATACTGATGATTTTACATCTTTAACTGAAATAATAAAGGTTGCAGAATCGGTTTCAGCTAATCATCACTTTAAAGTAATTCAGTTTCCTTTAAATCTACTGGAAACAGGAGGCGTAACAGAAAAAAATCAGCCTTGTAATAGAAGTGTTTTAGAAGTGGCAAATGAAAATCAGATCGGGGTTATAGTTAATAGACCGCTCAATGCTGTCCTTGGTGACAGGAGGTTTCGTTTAACAGAGCATAGTGATACAGGACAGATTACAGTGGAAGATGTCAACAGGAATATACAGGAGCTTATCGAAAAAGAAAATATTTTTTCCGGTGGTTATGTTGATCAGTTTAATTTTAATGATGAGGTCAGAGACCGGCTGCCTGGTTTCTTTTCAATAGGGAAGGAACTTATGAATCACTGGAAAGATTTTCATGATTTTGTGCACTGGAAAGAAATATTATATCAGTTTTTTTTACCAAGGATAGAAACTGCAGTTCAGATCATTGCAGATAACAATATAGTTTCAGTAGAACATGAAAAATGGATATCTTCGTATCTTGTTCTGGTTAATAATACAATGAAACAGATTTCTACTTATTATAAAGGTAAAGTTGCCTGGAAAAAGAATGCAGTTAAAGATATTGTTGTTGAGGTTGATAAGGACTGGAGCAGTGCTGGAAATTTAAGCCAAATGGCTATTAGAGCAATAAGATCAACAGCTGGTGTGTCCTCAGTTCTGGTTGGAATGAGGCAGGATAATTATGTTGAAGATGTAATAAGCGAGCTGAAAAAGTCTATATCTTATGGCAGTAAAATAGAGTCATGGACTAAGATGAAAGAAATATAATTATTTTTAATATGAGGCATCAGGATTATGAAACTTAAAAAACAGCATAATATTGCAGAAATAATAAGAGACAGGGTACTTGTTCTTGATGGAGGTATGGGGACTCTTTTACAGAATTATAATCTAACCGCTGCTGATTACGGAGGTGATGATTTATCAGGTTGTAATGAGAACCTGGTTTTTAGCAGACCTGATGTTATCATTGAGATCCATGAGGCTTATTTGAATGCGGGTGCAGATATTATTGAGACAAATACGTTTGGAGCAACCTCCATTGTTTTGTCTGATTATGGATTGCAGGATAAGGTTGATGACATTAACCGTGTTGCTGTAGAGCTGGCCAGAAAAGCGTGTGATAACTACTCAACACCGGATAAACCTCGTTTTGTTGCCGGGTCCTGCGGGCCGACAACAAAGGCTATCTCTTTGACAGGCGGGGCCACCTTTGATGATCTGGCCAGAAATTATGAACAGCAATGCTATGCCTTGACCAGGGCAGGTGTTGATTATCTTTTATTTGAGACAGCAATGGATACATTAAACCTTAAAGCTGCTTATGTGGGTGCACAAAAAGCTTTCAGTCAGCTTGGTTTTAGTGTGCCGATAGCAATATCAGTAACAATTGAGATGTCGGGTACTATGCTGTCCGGTCAAAACATCCAGGCTCTTTATGCATCCTGTGAACATATGAAGCCGCTTTATATTGGTTTGAATTGTGCTACTGGACCGGATCAAATGGCTGACCATATACGCTCACTTGCAGAGGTATCGTCTGTTCCTTTATCAATAGTGCCTAATGCCGGTATACCTGATGAAAATGGTGCTTATGTGCAGACTCCGGAGACATTTGCAGCTGCTGTGGACAAGCTGGTAAAGGGCAATGACGGTCTTATCGGGCTGGCTGGTGGTTGCTGTGGTACTACACCTGAGCATATAAAAGAGCTGGCAGCTACAGTAGCAAAGTACAAACCCACAGATATTTCGGTTCCTGTCAGAACAATAGTTTCCGGTATTGAGCCGCTGGTATTACAAAAGAAGTCTGGAAAACTTTATATAGCTGGTGAGCGTGCCAATGTAATAGGGTCCAGGGCCTTTAAACGTTTAATTTCAGAAGAAAAATTTGAAGAAGCAGCAGAAATTGCCAGAAAGCAGGTTAATTCAGGTGCTGATATTGTTGATATCTGTGTGTCAAACCCGGATCGAGATGAAGTGTCAGATATGGAGTCTTTATTAGGTTATGCGACAAAACTTATCAAGGCTCCTTTCATGATAGATTCGCAGGACACTGAAGTGGTAGAGACAGCTTTAAAAATGATCCAGGGTAAAAGTATATTAAATTCAGTTAACCTGGAAAATAAGGCTGCTAAGTTAAGAGAGTTAATTCCTGTTATTAAACGTTACGGTGCGGCAGTTGTAGTTGGCTGTATAAAAGAAGAGATGGCTTTGACCGCAGAAGCAAAACTTGAAACAGCGATAGAGGCTTATAATATTCTTACTACTGAATATGGTATCCCTGAAGAAGATATTATTTTTGATCCACTGGTATTTCCCTGTGGAACAGGTGATGAAAAATACAAGAGGTCTGCAAGAGAAACCATAGAAGGTTTAAGGTTAATAAAAGAGAAATATCCATCCTGTAGAACTATACTGGGAATTTCCAATGTTTCTTTTGGGCTGCCTGTTTCAGGGAGAGAGGTTATGAATAAACGCTTCATATTTCATGCTCTTGAGTCTGGTCTTGATTTTGCGATTGTTAATGCAGAAAAGATAGACAGCCTGGATATTGATCCTGAAGAAGCGGAGCTATGTGATGATTTACTATTTGATAGATCTGCTAAAGGTGACCCTGTATCAAACTTTGTAGAGCATTTTCGTGTAAAGAAAGTAGAAGTTAAACCTGTTGATACCAGAAAATTATCTGTAGAAGAGAAGCTGGAGATTAACCTTGTTGAAGGAACAAAGCTTAATTTAATTGAGAACCTGGATTATGCCTTGAAAAATTATAAGCCACTGGAAGTTATAAACAGTGTATTGATGAAAGCAATGGGTAAAGTAGGTCAGATGTTTAATAATAATGAGTTGATAGTTGCAGAGGTACTAAGATCTGCCGAGGTGATGAAAGTTGCAGTCACATATCTGGATGACTTCATGCAGAAGGACGAAGTGTTTACAAGAGGGACCATACTGTTAGCGACTGTGAAGGGTGATGTTCATGATATTGGTAAGAATTTAGTAGAGATGATATTAGGCAATAATGGTTATAAAATAATAGATACAGGTATTAAGTGTGCATATCAAACTTTAATTAAAGCTGTAAAAGAGCACAAGCCTGATATTATAGGACTTTCTGGTCTGCTGGTTAAGTCAGGTGAAGAAATGGTTATAACTGTCAGGGCCTTGAAGGAAGAAGGTATCAATCTTCCTGTTATGATTGGCGGTGCTGCTCTTACGGAAAAGTTTGTAGCGACTCGTATCGATCCTGAATATGACGGCGCGGTTATATATTGTAAAGATGCTATGGCTGGTCTTGCCGTTGCCAATAAGTTAAGCGCTGAAGATCAGGGGAAAGAGTGGCTGGCAGAGTACTCCAGAAAGCAGGATGAAATAAGAAAAAAAATACTGACAGATAAATTAATAAAAAAGAAGAGTGTAAATATTCATGGAGATAGTAAAACCTCTAAGCAGGGTTATAAAGTAATTAATCCATCTTCAAGTGATATAGTAAAGGTTGAGATTGGTTTTGATGAAATATGGCCTCTAATTAATAAAAGAAGCCTTTACAGGGCGTATTTTGGATTAAGGGGGCCCTTAAAAACACTGTTAAGTAATAACGATGAAAAAGCAGTTAAGCTGGATAACCAGATAGAGTCTTTAAGGAAAAAGTTTGCCAGTGAAAATCTTATCAGGCCGAAAGCTGTATATAAATTTTTTAAAGTCAGGTCTACTGGGAATGATATCATTTTTTATGATAATGAAGGTGAACGTGAAATTGAACGCTTTTGCTTCAGTCGACAGGCGCAAAAACCACATTTATGTCTTGCAGATTATGTGTCTGGTAATTATGTTGATACAACAGCACTTTTTGTCTTGAGCTGTGGTTATAATATTAGTGAAAAGATAAAAGAGTATAAAAGTAAAGGTGAGTACTTTGAAGCACTGGCGCTCTATGCTGTTGCTGTTGAAGCGGCAGAATCTTTTGCAGAAATTATTCATGAAAAAATCAGGCAGGAATGGGGGCTGAAATCTACTGGTGATAACTATCAGGGTATCAGAGTTTCTGCTGGTTATCCATCATGGTCGGATATGAGTGATCAGTTAAAAATATGGCGATTGCTGGAGCCTGATAAACAGATTGGTATAGGGCTTACTGATAATTATATGATGGACCCTGAAGCATCTATATCAGCACTGGTTTTTCATAACCCGGATGCTGTATATTTTAATATATAAAGTTTATAAACTGGCCCACAATAGTGTTGGTATTCTGTTTTAATCCAGTAAGTTGCTTTTTTCTCATTTCTTTCTAATGCAGACTTAAGTGGTTTTTGTGGTGTAAATCCCCATCTTTTCAGTAATCTACTTATTGTTGGCAGGCTGTATTCAATCCCATATTTTTTTTAATTAACATTTGAACCGCTTCTCTTGTCGGACGTGTAAACTTTTGAGTGTAATTTCGGGTTTAGCAAACCCGATAGAAAGCCAGGAACTTGTATGGAATGATTTGG
>JAAELK010000563.1 GCA_024226935.1 Desulfobacteraceae bacterium | reverse complement strand
AATCCCCGTTACCATTGCTTGATACCTCTTGGGCTGATAAAAACTACCCCTACAACACCATGTCCCAGGAGCAGCTAAGCTGATTTGAAAAAGCTGTGAATATCATATCTGGCTTTGTTTGCCAAGTCTACCGGACATTTCGGGAGGTTTGGATAATTAACTCTGATTTACAAGTTTTAAATAAAAAAGCCCTCTTGAGGATTGGGTCACTCAAGAGGGCTTACTACAGTAGGCGTGGTGCAAGTTGACAAATCTTTTTAACATCCTTAATACTCAGAACCTGTGTATTAATAGAATTATTTTTATTATTTATCAAGATTAATTTCATCTAAAGGCGTAATAGGTTTTTAGTTTTATAAAAAGGGGTCTTTTTTCTCTCCTGGAGTCGCCCAGGCGAAGAACAAAAGACCCCTTCTCAATATTATGGCTTAAAAAATCACGGTTTACAAACCCCACAAGGCACATACCCGGCATGAACGGCAGCACGCCTATTCTTAAATGTAACAGTACATTTGCTACAATTGTAATATTTGCAACCAGACTTGTGAAACTTCAAACTCTTAACATTTCCAGAATAATCTTTTGCTGCTGGCGGTTTGGCTATTGTATGAAAACCGGTAGATCCGCTACCATCCACCGCCCAAATATTTAAACCCTGGGCCTTAGCTTTTTTCTCAGCTGACATAAAGTGAGCATGGTATTTTTTGCTTGTCCCGTATTTGGTATGGTATGGGGACCAACCATTTCGGACAAGTTCAAGATTATAATTTACCCCGTCAACGATCACATAAGCCAGTAACCGGCCATACCGGTCCCTGAGTTTGGATTCAAACTCTAGCTCAACTAGTTTATTATTCAATCGGTTTTTTGTGTATGCAGAAGCCTTTTCACCCATGGGGGTATTTTTTGATTGATCCGGATGAACAGATTCAGGAGTATCAACATTTAATAACCTGATCCGCTCTTTGGCACCCATATAAAGAACATCAATGGTGTCACCATCCACAACCTTCAATACTTTATGTTGATCAGCAAAGCAGGGCAAAGCCAGAAACAACATAATCAATACGATAAGGGCCTTCTTCATGAACAATACCTCCTATTTTTTAAGCGTAATTTTGATTTTCATCGATTGTCATCATTTTCTGAACCTTTCCCTTGAAAAGAAACACTTCGGACGAGTTCAAGATTCTTTTTTGTAATCAACTCGTTCTTTTAGTTCTTTCCCACATTTAAAAAATGGTGATTTTTTGGTAGGAACTAAAGCCTTTGCTCCTGTTTTTGGGTTCCTTCCTATATAAGGGTTATAAGTCTTGATAAAAAAAGAGCAAAAACCACGTATTTCAACCCTTTCCCCCCTGATAAGGGTCTCACTTATCTCATTGAAAAAGGTATTAATTATTTGACAAGCTTCATAGTCGGTAACATTACATTTCTTTTTAAGTTTTTGTATCAATTCCCGTTTATTCAATATTCCAATTCCTATTTTTTAAGCGCAATTT
>JAAELK010000562.1 GCA_024226935.1 Desulfobacteraceae bacterium | reverse complement strand
ATCAACTTGGTTTTTGTAAATCAGCAAAGGTAGAGGAAATCAAATCACATGATTATGTGCTGACCCCGGGACGGTATGTTGGGGTGCCTGAAGAAGAGGATGATGGGATTCCTTTTGAAACTAAAATGGCTGAGTTGAGCAGCACCTTGTTTGAGCAGATGGGAGAATCTAATCGGTTGGATGATGAGATTCGGAAGAATTTGGAGGTGTTGGGTTATGGCAAGTAATTGGAATGTTATTCCAGCATCGAAATATTGTGATATTATTTTTGATGGAACACACGATTCTCCCCCAAAAAAGGAAGAAGGATTTTATTTAATCACAACAAGACATTTATTAAATGGTAGCATTGATTTTAAAAATGCATATTTTATTTCAGAGCAGGATTTTTGCTCTATTAGTAAGAGAAGTGCTCTTTCTCAATGGGATGTTTTAATAAGCATGATTGGTACTATTGGAACTCTTTATATTGAAAAAAACGTTTCGCCTACCTATGCAATAAAGAATATAGGTGTCTTTAGTTGTAAAGATGAAATCAATTCCAAATGGCTATATTATTATCTAAGTTCTCCTAAATCTCAGGGAATAATTAAGTCTGTTTCAAGAGGCACCACTCAACAATATATCCCTTTAAATGGTCTAAGAGCCTTCCCAATAACAAATCCACCCAAAGGTGTAAAAGAGAATGTTGTCCAATGCCTCGGTACCCTGGACGACAAAATAGAGCTAAACCGCCAAACAAACAAAACCCTGGAAGCCATGGCCCAGGCAATCTTCAAATCCTGGTTTGTCGATTTTGACCCGGTGATCGACAACGCCCTGGCTGTCGGAAACGAAATTCCCGATGCCCTGAAAAAGAAAGCTGATGCCCGAATAGCCCTTGGGGATGATCGGAAACCTTTGCCTGAGGATATCCGGAAGCTTTTCCCGAGTAGCTTTGTGTTCACCGAAGAGATGGGTTGGGTGCCTGAGGGGTGGGATGTTTCAACTTTTAAAAAAGTCGCTAAAAATCCTAAAAGAGGAATAATGCCGTGTGATATAGAAAAAGGAACACCCTATATAGGGCTTCAGGATATGCCTCAAAAGAGTATTGCATTGACATCCTGGGGAGTATCGAATGATATTGGCAGCAATAAACACTTTTTTAATAAAGGAGAAATTTTATTTGGAAAATTAAGACCATATTTTCACAAGATCGGAGTTGCCCCTATAACCGGTGTTTGTTCTACTGATATTTTAGTCGTGCTTCCTAAAAAGAAAGAGTGGTTCTCTATAGTCCTTGGCCATGTTATGAGTGCCGAGTTCATTGAATATGTTACCAATAGATCCACAGGAACAAGGATGCCCAGGACTAATTGGAAAGATATGGGGGCATACCAATTGGTTATACCAAACAATCAAATTTCGAAAGTTTTATCAGATAAATTTCAGGATTTTATCGCTAAAATTCATTTAAATATTGCTCAATCAAATAAGTTAACATCTCTCCGTGACACCCTCCTACCAAAGCTACTATCAGGAGAACTCCGCATCCCTGACGTAAAAAAACTAATTAAGGATTAATTATGATAATCACAGAAGCTCAACTGGAAGACCTTTGTATTCAATGGTTCAAAGATGGTGGTTATGAGTATGCATACGGTCCGGATATTGCCTATGACGGTGAATGTCCGGAACGAAAAGATTATCGGCAGGTGGTCTTGGCTGACCGATTACTGTCTGCTATGCATAAAATTAATCCCCAAGTTCCGGTTGAAGTTCTCAGTGATGCTATAACCTCCATTGAAAATCCAGAGTCCCCGGTTTTGACCCAGAACAACAAGAATTTTCATAAGCTCTTGTTGGAAGGCGTTGACGTTGAGTTTCAATCCGGAGATGCAACCATCAATGATAATGCTTTTCTGATTGATTTTGAGCACCCCGAGAATAACGAATTTCTGGTGGTCAATCAATTTACAATTCAGGGAACCAAAATGAATCGCCGGCCTGATTTGGTGATTTTCATAAATGGCTTGCCCATAGCTGTTCTTGAACTCAAAAATCCCGGTGATGAAAATGCGGATGTATGGAGTGCGTTCAGCCAGTTGCAGACTTACAAAGAAGAAATTTCAGATCTGTTTGTCTTTAATGAGGCCTTGATTATCAGTGATGGGATAACAGCTCGGGTTGGGTCCTTGACTGCCAACAAAGAAAGGTTCATGCCCTGGCATACCGTTAAACATGAAAATGATAAGCCTATCATATCATATCAATTGGAGAAGATGGTTAGGGGTTTCTTTGACCGGGATCTTCTACTCGATTACATACGTTACTTTATCATTTTCGAGCAGGAAGGCGATACCATCACCAAAAAAATTGCCGGATATCATCAATTTCATGCTGTCCGGGAAGCGGTCTGGGCAACCATGGTGGCCACTGGTATTTCAGAAAAATCCATTGGCTTTAAAAGCCAGACAGCCGGCAGGTGGAAAGCATCCGTTGGGTCCCGGAAGGCCGGGGTTATCTGGCATACCCAGGGGTCCGGGAAAAGTATTTCCATGTGCTGTTATGCCGGTAAGCTTTTGCAGCAATCCGGGATGAACAATCCCACCATTGTGGTTGTCACGGATAGAAATGACCTTGATGGCCAGTTATACCAGACTTTTTGTAACGCCAAAGAGTTACTTCGGCAAACCCCGGAACAGGCTGATAACCGGGGACAATTGCGGGATCTTCTTGAATCAAAACAATCTGGTGGCATCATTTTTACCACGGTCCAAAAATTCTCATTGCTGAACGGGGAAGAGGTTCATCCCAGTTTAAGCAACCGCAGCAACATT
>JAAELK010000561.1 GCA_024226935.1 Desulfobacteraceae bacterium | reverse complement strand
ATAATTGAAACGGGTAATAAAAGTTGGCGATTAAAGAGTAGAAAATGATATTTTTTTTAACTTTAGGGGGGTTAAAATTGGACGCTGATGGGGGGTCAATTTTGGACGCTGTTTGACACCCTCTCCTGGACAAGTCCGGATCCAGAATAAAAGACCCCTTGATATGGCCAAAAGATTACTAATAAAAATAAGTGTTTAAGAGCTACTTTGCCGCTCAGAGCAGCTTCGCTTCCACTACCCCAAATCAGAGAGATACTCAAATTCTTTTTCAAAAATATGTTTAATGGAACCCTATGATCCAAAACCATTAAATATGGTGGTGACAACCATGGGAAAAATTTAAAATAAAATAATACTTGAATAGTGTGGGGGTTGCGCAGGCACAGGAAGGGTTTGAATCAGGTCATCGGAAATTTTACGGCTTTGGACAATTAACCCCAATTCTCATTTTTCACCGTCTTTGGGAGTTGGTGTTGAGGTATTATCAGGTTTTTCCGATAAATGCTCTCTTGCATATTTAACCATAGAGCTATCGAGATTATATATTCTATGTTGAACTGATTCTAGTACCTCATTATTTTTACACGTATCTTCAGGCATTATTTTGGACTCCTCTATTAATGTATATATTTTATCGATCATATTTTCAGATACTTTAATTTTTTTAATTCATTATTCAGAAAAAATCAATTATAATTCGAGAAAACTTTCTCCAAACTCGCTTATGATATTTGTACGTGTTTTTGATTGATTTATAAACATAAAGTAAATTAAAAAATAGTGCGATAAAAGTTTAGCAAATATGTAACCAATATTTGTGTCCATTTCATAAGAAAAATACTCTGGTTCAACATGATCTAAACAAAGATACCCAAATACACGGTCACCAATATCTTTCATTTTGAAATTCTTTATAAACCCATCACTTAGAGTATTATCTAACAAAGTCAAAGGTATTATTAGAGTAGATTTATAACAATGCTCAGGTTTATTTGCTATTTTTTTATTTTCTACAGATATTCTTTTCCAACATTTTCTCCAGTCAGAATCGTCGATTGAGCTACTCTTTAATCGCTTGTCAGATACTTTTTTTAAGTATTTTTTTACTTCATCTATTTTTAATCTTGGATTTTCATAATCTCCCTTTCCGGCTTCTTCTGGAATTTTATTGCACATGTAAGGTCCAGGAGTTGCTAAAATGTGTAGAAATGCCCTGTTTTCTTTTATTAAGCAATCAGACAATTTACTGTAGGCGACTCTACTTCCTGGGGATCTGTAATATGTCAGTATTTTTTGATTATCGTCTTCGAAGTTGTTGGCTCTTAAGCATATCCGTGGAGCCATATTCCTTCTACCTCTAAAATATGTTTGGAGCACTTCAAAAGAATATTCAGCCACTTCAAATATCTTGGAATTTAGAGAATTAGTTAACTCCATATATATATTTTTTATCAGCTCTGCGTTTTTCTCTTTTTTACTAAATTCCTTCTTTAATTTTTTATGTTCCTCACCTGCAAAAAATAAATACTCGATTAATTTTCCTTGATGATAAGAAATATAACTCCGTATATTTTGAATCAACTCCAGAGGTTTTTTAATTTGATTAATATTAGTGGATTTTTCTTTATGTTCATCTTTTATCTTATCTATCTTCTCCTTATATTTATTCCAAACAAGCTCAAAATGTTCTTTAAATTCGCTTATATTTCTATGATCTTCTGTAAATTCCTTAAATACTGTATAGATTGTTGTTACTAATTTATATGTCCCTTTTTTATCAGATTTAGCATTTTGAAACTGCTCCAAAGGATTCCCTTGAAATAATTTTCTATCAATATTGATCATATAAGGCATTAGGCGCGATATACCACATTTTTTAGAAATACAACCAGCTTCAAATAAAACCCAGGGTGCGATAATACTTTCTTCAGTAACACAAATTATCCCAAAATCGCTTTCTTTTAGCTCGTTAGCAATAATCTCTAATGGACGTTGACCTATTTCAATTTGCTGCTCGGACATAAAGCTTTTGATATTGGGAAATAACTGTTTTAGCATAACTACGAGTTGCTTAGCGACTTTTTGACTTTGCGTTCCGGACCAACTTATGAATAGAGTCACTTATCACCTCCTCTTTTTTAGGGGGTATTGAGGCAATATTTTAATAATGCAAATCCCTATTTTTGTATGCTCGCCCGTTCTTAATAAATTATTTGTACCTAATTTTATTCAAAACACGAGCAATTGTTCCAAACCCACTTTAATAACACATTAGTATGATTTCAGTCAGTTAGGGATGAGCTTAAAAACAAAACAACAACTTAACGTTATTGCAGTATAGCATGGAACATTATTCATGTAAAGGCCTGCTAAATTTTTTTTGAAATTGGGATTTTTTGCCGGGGAATTGGTCGAATATATTTTTTGTATCATGAAGAATTTAGAGCCTCTGGAGAGTTTTGACAAGGACAATAAAGATCAAACGAAATAAGATTAAAATCTCAAGCTTTTTTGAGCACTTTAATGATGACGTCTATTTCTTTGGTGTTATTAAGATGGTTTCGATCTAACAACTCACAAAAATTCGGTAAAAGGACGTTACTTGGAGTTTTTTTAGCTAATGAAGATAATTTTGAGGTAGAGGTTTGCTGAAAGTCATAGCCAAATTTGGTAAGGAACGCCATGAGCAGAAAATGGAATCCATGCATAAGATTCCACCGTAGGCACGTTTGATTATTTGAGATTCCGCCTATATATGAAATGACTTTTTCATAAGCAGACAAATCTTGGATATTTTTAAACTCAGAAGAGGTCATAACTCCCTTCTCTTTAATAAATAGATCCACTATATTTAAAAAATCATCTTTAAAAAAATGATCTGTCGCATGGAAGCTGTCATAGTTTTTCCCTGCGAATAAAGCCGTATCACAAAATATCTGAGGAAAAACCTTTAGATATTTTATAAACTCCATATCATCTTTATCACTAATTGTACTGTCTAGGTAAACCATATCCTGTTCGATTTTTTTGCACCAGGCAAAAAATGCCAGAAAGCGATAGCAAAATGATTGGGGATAATACAGATCAGTTAGATCAATCCCATTGGTGTTTTTATGCCATCCTTTACTGCAATTTTCCGAAAAATTCCATAACCGATGGTTAAGCGATTCCGCAGAATTTAATAACTGTACTTTATATTTTGATATTGCTTCTTTTACTTTTTTTCTTTGTTCGTACTGATGATCAGTTTTTAATTTAAAGCTATGAAAATGTCTTTCCCAAAAAGGTTTTGTGATTGATGTTGCTATAAACGTACACACTGAGACAATAGCAGAGATAATTGCTGCAATAATTTTTGGATCTTTTAATTCCATACGATTCTCCTAATATTATGAATAATATCAAAGTATACTAGATTGGTGAATATCCTTATCCACCCTAAATTACAATTGTAAAGATTATACACAGTTTAGTTTACGGTTCGAGAGTTAACCCTACTTGCATACTCCTGGATTTATTTTCGTTCGAAATATTGTTTCCAATAGCTTTTGTATCTTGGAGTAGGGTGTAATTACCCTGGACCAGGAAATTTTTAAGAAAAACACCCCTGTCAGAAATTAATCCGGCAGAGGTGTTTTTATGATTAACTCAGTTCAACTATTTTGTGCATATCAGTTAAAGTTCCTTCCAAATTCTCCGAACAGTAGAAACACTGCATCCATAACACACCGCAACTTCCGACACTGTCGTAGAACCTTTTAACGCCGCTATCTTTTTAATTTTATTCTGCAATAATGGGTTCTTTGTATTCCCACCTCTTGGCCTTCTGGTAAATCCCCATTTACGCATCCAAAAATAGATCTCACTTTTTGTTATGGGCAATGAATCAGCAATTGTAGAGGCGGGTGCATTATGGATGTAATATTTATCGTAAACTAATTGAGAAACAAACTCATAATTAAGGGATTGGACAGTATTCATAAGGTCCGTTTTGTAATTGAACATTGTATCAGCATCCAGTTTTTCAAAAGAGATTGTTTCCATTTTTTCAGACTGTGAATTTAACAACACTTTGCACCCTCCATTCCCTTAATCAATGTTTGTTCAATCTTTATCGTTTATCCCATCTCGCTTTTGGTGATCTAGAATCCAAGTGAGTCCAGCCACGATACCGACCAATGCCGTAATTATTTGGAAAAGAAAATTCCAGATAATCTGCTACTTCATCGGAGTGTATAGGCCACCAGCGTTGATATTCAGCATGAAGATACTCAACCTTAAAATCGCAGGCCCTGGCCTTAATATGCATAGAGTCGGAAGAGAAAGGGATATAATCTGGATTGTCTTTCTTTTGGACCTTTTCATTGTGTTCAACGCACCGGTTCCTGCCAGTTATGATTATCCTAATTTTCGCTTTATATTTGTTTCCAAAGTGCCCATGGACGTTTTCCAATACTCGGGTCAGTTCTGCATCAACCGTATCGAATCCGCACCCACACTCACACGCCCACTCTGATCTTTGAAAGTGTTCTGATAATTGCCCTGGTTTCATTGGTTTCTCTGATAAATCAATCATTTCATTTTCCTTATTTTTTCACCCCTGGCCCTAAAATTATTTCCGATACAACACCGTTTTTATGTCTCCAAAGCCACCATTGCTCCTGGGGGCATAATTCCATACCATCAAAAACTGGTTGTTTGTTTCTGAGGCAAATACCATTCGATAAGGAGTTGCAATGGATGTTGTGCATACAAATTTGATTGGAAATTTGTGGTTTTACCGGGGCAGACGTTTTCTTTGATTTAAGTTTTTGTTTTGCTACGCTACTTCCCTGTTGCCTTTCAAAGGTTAGCCTGGATCTCTTTTCAATCCCGCTTTCTGTTGATTTTATTACACTATCTTGCGTATTGACTGGCGGATTAGAGCATTTTACCGGGTCAAGATTACTTAGCCCTTCTTGCACCCACTCACGAATATTGACTCCTGCCTGAAAGTCTTCACCAGCATCCTTTTTAAGTCGGGAATACCATGTCAAGATATCAGGGTATTGTTTGCTCCACCAATCTTGCTCATTGTGGCCAGCTTCATCATTGTCCAAATTCAATAAGCCCGGCAAATCAGATATATTTTCATGAGTGATTGTATCAGGCCGGGCCGAAGCATTGCCAATTGCATATACATTCACCAGATCCCCGGCTTCCTGTTGAACTAACCAGCCATCCAATTCAGCTTCTGTTGTAACGCTTGGTTTATTCTTGGTTATAGTTTTTAATTTGGTAGAATTTAAATGAGTTCCATAATCAAAATATCCCATGGCAGATCCGGGAACCATGACAAACCGATCTTTAGCAATTGGATTGTCCTGTCGGATCCTCAACCTGACTAATTTTTCATTGTAGAATTGAGGAATAATAAGCCCGGCTGGTATCCATACTTGCTTGTTTTGGCCATTTTCTTTCTTTTCAGGGGTAAGCCCCCATGTTGCCCGGTCAAACAAAAGATTTTGGGTGTTATAACCAAACCGGGCTTTTTTGATCGTTTCGTTATTTATCCCTCTGGCGTTCAACCAATCTCTATATTTTTTCCCCGGGGCAGATAATAAGAATTTAAATTTTTCAAATAAAACCGCCTCGGCTTTTTTCTGCCATGCTTCCGGTGGATGTTTGATTTCACGGGCTTGCCAGGTCAGAACTTTATTACCTGGCTTCTCCGTGGCTTTAGATAAGGGTCTGTATTGAGTGTTTGGGGAGATCCCTAAATAGAAACATGCTTCGACGTAGGTTTTATTGTGGTAGGTTTTAACGAATTCAATACTGTCGCCAGCCTTTTTGCATTGCCGACAAACAAAATGATCTTTTTCTGGGAAAATCGAAAAGCGATCTAACCCACCACACCATGGGCAGACTCCGGAATATTCACCGCCGCCTGTAGAGGCCTTCTTTCTGTAACAACTCCCAGTGTTTTCGATTAGTTGGAGGATATTTAACATGAATATCCACCAAAGCAACGGGATTGACGGGATTGACGGGATTTTTTATTCCCGCAAAAATCCCGTTTTAACTTGTTGTTTTTTAAAGATATTTCAATTCTACGGGATCTTTGAGGCGAAAAAAAGAATATTTTCTCACATATAGGCATATAGGCTATATGTGTATATTTACATACATACTCTTTTATATATATATATGTTTTATTCCCGTAATATAGATAAATATATAATATAATAGAATATATTAACGGGATAGTTACGGGATACCAACGGGATACCAACGGGAATACGGGATTTTTATTCTTAACAAGCATTTATAAGGGCTACTCCCACAAAATAAATTGTGTTATTTTTAACTGTCTTGAATCTTTCTTTCATATCATCCAAAAATCTTTTACGAGCCATAGGATGATGCCCCGCATCAGCACACCACTCTTTATATCTTTCGTAAAAAACTTTAGTATTAACTCGATAAATTGCCTTTTCAGCATCACCTAAAGCACAGCATTCAGTGATGAAATGTCCTAAAACATCCTCGTCAACCTGATAGTCCTTGGTTGCATCATTTACCGATTTGGGTGGCAACAACCCACTCTTTTGCCACGCAAGGCATCCCTGGACCAACCAGGCCAAAATCCCAGGAGCTTCTTTTTGCAATTTATCCGGAAGATCTTTATCAACCGGCAGTTCATATCTATTGTTTGGATCTGGGTTAAGAAGAAAAGAGTGCTTAAATTGAATTAAATGGATCCTTCGCCAGAGAGCCTTATCATTTGCTGGCACCTTGGGTAATTTATTTGTAAGCAGTAACAAAAGATGGGTAGGTTTAAACTCTATTTGCCTTTTACCGTATGGGGGCCTGGCCGATATGGTATCCCCACCAACTAACTCCTTAAGCCTCGCAGCATCCAGCCTATCTCCATCATTTGTTTCAGCCCCCCATACTAGCCTCGCCCCCCTGAACGCCATTAACTCAGCATCAGGAGCACCAACACCTTTGCTCTGTGATTGCTGCATAAAAAACCGGGTGGGGGCTTTATAGGCCATGGAGCCTAAAACGTACTTGAGAGTTTCTAACATTGTGCTTTTACCGTTCCGTCCCTTCTTTCCCCAAAAAATAGGATAAATATGTTCCGTGGTCAGCCCGGTAACCCCATAACCAAAAAGGCGTTGTAAATAATCAACCACCTCCTGGTCCTGGCCCATGATATCAAGTAAGAATTTTTCCCAGGTAGGACACGGGGCATCAATACCTTCCCAGTTTATTGGGGCAATAGTTTTAATATGATCTTCCGGGTTGCCTGGGTAATGCTCTCCGGTTTCCAGATCAAGAGTCCCATTCTTACACCCCAATAACATAGCCTGTGTGTCCCAATCTTCACCGGTGTCGCCAAGGGAATTTTTTCCACAAACTGCCAGACTTAAAATACTTCGTTTTCGTTTTAATGTTTGCAATTGTTCAATCCTTTTTGTGAGAGCTAAAGCTCTGGTTTTATGGTTTTTTGCCTTATCGGTATCCCCTGCCTTTTCAAGCTCCTGGGCCTTAAACTTTTCATAGAGACTTTGGCTGCCATAAAGTTTGATTATTTCCTGGATTAAGATAGGAGCATGGTTTAATTTATCTTCCCGCCAATAGTGATCATTCCAGTAATACCACCGCCTGGCTGCATGATCATAAAGATACTTGCCGTAGAAAATATCGGTTAAAAGATATGCGTCACCGTCCTCATTCTGATATAAAGCCCGGACAACATCCTTATTGTTTTTAGGCATGTTGGTGACGATTTTTTCTTTTTCAGCCGTAACCTTTTCAAGCATTTTTTGCTCTAATTCAGCATCAGAATTTAACACTTTTGGAAGGAGAATCTCTTCCATTGGATCTTCCACCCAGGGCGGATCTATTGGAGTTTCAGATTTTTTAGATTTATCCGGTGTTTTAATCTTGTCACTCATATTTTCACAAATTCCATTTTGCCATTGATTTGCCGGTCATCCCAAAACCGCCGAAGGGTCATATAAATGTGCTGCTCCGCAAACATTCGATTTGGACATGGCCATATTTTGATATGAGATCGTTGGGACCATGCCACAAGACTTGCATATACAGCCTTGGGATTCATTAGAGATACTGGGGGCGGGGATTCGAAAACCGCTCTTAAATCTTGTTCTATGACAATTTCAGCATGATCAAATTCTTCCATACGGGCAAGTTCTGCTTCAAAGCGGTCCCTCCTGCCTCCACTAGCCGTGCCGAATAAATCCTGGAGGCTTTTACGTTCGATACAAACAGAATGTGGACATTCAGGAGTAGACATCCCTTTAATAGAATAATCCCCGGTTTTCAGGGTACCATTCTTTATTTTTAAACCTGGGAAATCCGGGGAGCCCACTTTATCGAAAAGGACAGGGCGTTGCTCACGGTTATCGATGATTATTATCATTATTTTTTCCAGACTTTTTTATTCTTCCACATTTGCATATGCAACCGCTTATGATTTCCTCTTAAATATCTTCAAACTCTTCTTCTATAATTGCCCGGTAAGCCTCAATCAAACGCTCTTTAAGCCTGGTCACTCTATTGTTTGGGATCCTGTTTTGGATCGCTTTTTCGATAGTTTGGAAAGACCCGATGGTAATCACAATTTCCTTGCCCCGGGAAATCGCTGTATACAGCCAGCTATTCGACAAAAAATAATTAAATTGTGCATGAACAGGGATTATCACCACCGGGGCCTCAGATCCTTGAAACTTATGGCAGGTAATGCAATAAGCATGGAGCAAATTTTTATCATTTTTAGGGAGGTAAACTTCTCTTTCAGGATCAGGAAAAAGGACAACCATTCGTTTCTTTGACACTGAAACCACCTGACCAATATCACCATTCACAATGGCAGATTGCCGACCATCTGTTTTTTGTACTATACCATTTTTGGTATTGATTACCTTATCTCCTGGACGAAAATTACTACCGGCGGCAATGACATCTTCTTTATCTTTCGGGGACAACCCATCCATGGGGTTCAAGCTTTCTTTGATAATGCTGTTGATATACTCGCAAGACAGCATCCCTTTTGTATTGACCGGGCTTATCACTTGGACATCTTCAACCGGGTCATACCCCCGTAATGGCATCCGCTCACACATTACTTTTTTGATTCCGGCTAAGGTTTGTTCCGGAGTGCTACATTCTATATGGATTAAATTAATCGGGTCAGGACGGTCCATGGCCAAGGCGGCAGAAGGAAAATAGGATTCTCCCTTTTTGATACTATCGCACACCTGGACTATGGTACCCAAAAACCGGTGAATGATCGTTAATTTAGTATAAGGAATGACTTTAGCTGCCAATATATCCCGTAGAATTGCCCCGGCCCCGACAGAAGGTAACTGATTCTCATCCCCGATTAATAAAACCTTTGTTCGTTTAGTATCAACCGCGTCAAGCACCCTGGCCATAAGATTATTTGTGATCATGGATACTTCGTCTAAAATCAATAAATTAGTAGGGATAGTATTCCCGGCCCGGTAAGTGAATTCAAATTCTCCTTTCTCGTTGACCCGGCATCCAAGCATTGAATGGATGGTTGAAGAATATTCCCCGGTTGCCTCCATCATACGTTTTGCAGCTTTGCCGGTGGGAGCAGCTTGGGTAACAGTCAGGTTGTTTGACTTGGCCCAGTCAATAATAAGTTTAGTTGTAAAGGTTTTTCCAGTTCCCGGACCCCCGACCAAAAGGCTTACACCATGTTTCCTTACCATTTCGACGGCTGATAGTTGTTCAATAGTAGGCTCCATTACGCCGCCTCCAGCCGGATCAGCATATCGGCTATCAAACATTCATCTTTTGCAATTGAGGACAAAACATAGTTGTCATCCTCTTCTATTAAAACATTTTGTTCTACTAAACTTTTAACCCCGTCATCAAGATTTGGGACTTGGATCAATTCACTCATTTTTATATGCAGGTCATCTTTGTAAATCCAGGTGGATCCTGCCTGCATGTTTTCGGCAATAATGTGCATCGTTGCAGATTTTTTACGGAAAAGACTGTCTCGTTTGAAGCCGATATTCAGCGCAACCCGATCAGCCAGGGGGAAGCTTATCCCACTAAAAGCAGTTAAAATATATGGGTTTTTTTTAACCATTTCTGCGGCATCGGATTTATATGCATCGATCAATTTAGCTGACAGGTCTTTTCTCATTCCAGGGACATCAAGAATGGATAGAAGCTCGATCATTACATGCTCGTTTGCTTCATTTTCTATCAATGTTTTCTGAATTGCTTTTGCCCGGTCAGTGGTTATACCAGGGAATTTTTTTACAACTTCCTCCGGGTGGTGCTTAAGCATTTCGAGAGTGCGGGATCCATATTCATCAACAATGGCATTTCCCACACTCGGACCGACATGGCGGACCCGGACTATATAGTTATAAATCAGCCTCTTATCCGTAGGCAGGATGGTTTTATAAGCAGAGAATTTAAATTGTTTCCCATACTTAGTATGTTCTTCCCAATTTCCGGTCAGAATATACCCAAAACCAATTTGAGGATTGAGCATGGTGCCAAGGGCAGAAAACTTCTTATACTGCTGATCCAAGAAAGATCCGGCCATAGCTCCAGGATGATAGTTAAAAAAAACCCAATCCAGGGTTCCTTCTATTTGTTCAGATTCGACGTTCATATTTTAGTATTTCCTTTATCTCGTAGTCGTAATATTGGACAGGAATGAGTTTAAAATCAGTGGGTGTTAGATGGATCAGTCCCCGCTTGAATCCCGTAGCATCCGGGAAATAATTGTCCTTAATCAAAATGTATTGGTACGTGGAAAGCTGAATGGAATATTTATTGATTGCGGTGTCTTGAAGGTGTGATATCGGGGGGAAGCCAGATTGGAAACGGTTTTCGGTTGAGATTTTTTTATTCTGTTTCCAATCTAAAATTAATATTTCCCCGGTATCTGGATTCCGCATCAACAAATCTATCATACCGGCCAAACCCAACTTTGGAGAGAATATAACTTTTTCGGCTTCGATAAAATCATACCGGGTCAAGAGATAATCCGCAGCTTTGTTGACCTGGCTAAATAACTTTTCACATCGATCGGAAATAGGTTGGGGCAGTAACAAAGGCTCCCACATCTCCATAATCCCTTCTGCGTAAAGATGAGCGTTATCTCCCTCAGAACTGCCCCTATGCCCCTCCGCTAACCATTCTTTTTCTATCTCCTGGGGATCTCGTCCAGCATATTTAGGATTTTTGCCACGGGAACTTTTAATAGATTGTTTTTTAGCGGCGAATTGGGGGAAATACGGTTTGGAAAAAGAGGTTCCTGATTGATACCTCACACCTAAATTGTCGGTATAAGTGTGAGGTTCGTCCAGGAATGTAATGGAACGCACTCCATCTGGATGATATGCCGTTTTATCAGCCATGGGATTTAGATATCAAAAGCCTCATCTTCTACTTCAACTCCACCCTGAACACCTGAACTAACAGCATCTGGAACATTGGTGGCATAGTCATAACCGGAAAAGAAATTAACTTTTACGGTTTTTTGGGTTTCCTTGGCATCATTTATCCAAATATTCCATACTGTTTTGACAATGACAAATTTGCCCACGGCATTGGCCCACATGGAACTTGTCAATTCGGTTGTTGTTGAATTAACCAATCCCAATCTTTGCGCCACAAACAACCGGCGTTTTTTAAAAATCTCCTTTTCTCTTGGATGAAAAAGACGAACCTCATCATTAATCAACGATCCAACATAAAGAGCATCCACTTCCTCTTGAAGACTCTCTGGAACGGGCCTTATCACGCCAACCGCTACCCCATCCCTCAAGACAAGTTTCTTATCCTCTCCAATGACCGGCTGGTTTAATTCCAAAATTTTATGTACTTTCATTTTTAATGATGCAGCATAACAACTAAGCTCTTTCAATTCCTTTACTACGGCATTGGATTCAACAACCTCACAAAGGAAATAACCGGGCTGTTTTTCCTGGTCAAGGGTATTTGCTGCTGCCTGATCTGCTTCGGATACTGTCTCTTTAATCTCAATTTCTTCCCATGGAGTAGTTTGTGTATCAGCCATTTTTTTTAATCCTTATTTATTATATTTTATGGTTATTTTTTGACATTTTAAGTTGAAATTTTGAATCAAAAGGGGAGGGTTTTGTTTCCGAGCATCGCAATAAAGTTGTCCCCCTGGACGGTTGTTAATTTGGTGGCTTTATTGATTGGTTTATTATCCGCATCAAGAAAATATTTTACATGATTTCCCCATGCTATTGGATCTGACGATAAGAGACCCGAGGTTTCAAGCTCATGTTTCAATACGACTAATCGCCTTAATTGTGTTTTTTGGATCTTGCCTGAATTGTCCCATTCCCGGGGGGGAGGTTTGGGTTTATCTTCCTTTACTGTTGAAGCATCGATGGAACCATTTGTTTCACTGGGCTTTTCATCTGTACAAATAACCTCATCTAATTCAGGTTGAGGTAAAACAGTTTCCAAGATAACTTCAGCCATTTTCAATAATTCAGGTTTTTTCAATGATGAATCAAAATCAACGTCCGGATAATTGACAGAAATCCAGTAAGCAATATTGCTTTTCTGCAAACGTTTTGCCCAGGCAACAGCCTTGTTAAAATCTGTCTCTATCAACAAAGCTTCGTATATTTTCATATAAGGGCCAACGGGAGCGAGACCGATTATCTCTTTTTCTTTGGATTCCGGCTTAACATCTTCCTTTTGAAGATTCTGCCCAGGCCCTTCCCCATCCACAATCTCTTTTTCTGTTGTTTCTTCAAGGTTGCCAGCTTCTACTACTTCGGCCTCTATGACAACGACCCCTTTATCCTCCGGAACATTCCCTACATTATCCGGATGAAATTCACTCGCAAAATCCTTGGCCTCTTCGTCACTCTCAAGAGTATCTAAGACAAGCTTTGCATCTCTTTCAATGACATCCATTTCAATTAAATATTGTTGTTCTTCTTGACCTATCAACAGAGCGTCTTTACGCAAATCAGCCAAGCTGCCTCGATAACAAACTGAGACAACATAAATAGTTGTGGTATGCCCGTCCGGGGTGCTTGTAGCTTTAGGATTTATGGTCAACATCAATGGCAACCCGGCAAGCCTTCCCCGTGTAGCAGTCTTAATAAGCTTTATCCCGCCGAGAATACTTTTTACTGTATTTTCACTAGTGGTCCTGAATTTATGGGCCTGCCCCAGAAGTCCAGCTTCATCAATTATGCACGTAAGGGTACCGGAAAATTTACATTTATCTTTCCCTTCATATCCTTTTTTAATTCTTTCACATGGGCAGGTATGCTGTACTTTGAAATCCGAAATACGGCGAAGGGCTTTGGCTCCATTGCCATGGCAAGATAATTTTCCTCTGACATAAGACGCATATTTTGTATTAAAATTTAAATCCGGATCATTATAAAGGAACCGGATGGGAATCCCGATAAGTTCCCCATCTTTGTTGACCAGGCCGCTTTTTTGTTCCTTAATAGCCCCCATCAATGCCGTGTCAACAATGAAATCCCCGTTATCATCTCTTTCCATCGTCGTAATTTTAAAATGATCGAATTTGACCGGGGGCCGGAATTTATTACCTAATCCAGAAGTAATTTCTTCCCCTTTTCCGCCGATTTTAATTTTCCCGGCTTCGTTCAAACTCAGTGTTAAACCTTTAATCATCTTACAGTCTCCATTTTTTGTTTAGTGATTATTCCAGCAATCCTGCGGCCTCGACCACTTGATATAGGTCAAACGTCTGCTGTGCATCATCTTCGTTGTATGCAACAATATCGTCGATCAACCCCATGTCGAAGAAAGATTGAACTTTTGCACCGTCAATGCCTTCAAACTTTCCCGTTCCCAAAAATTTCTTTAAATAAAAATCCAATTTGCCGGGGGCATAGGCATCTGTCCCGGATAAAACTTGCCTTAAATCTGTATGGTTGCCCCGGTTATATCTGCCCTTGTCTATATTCACGGCTGGACGAATACGATGGGTGATGCCATGTAGATGAATGCATCGAAAATCAAAAGGCCGGCCATTGAAGGTAACAAAGTGATCATACTCCACCAAAATATCCCAAAGCCCTTCCAAGAGGCATTTTTCTTCTTCTGGTGAATCTTCGGTAATAGCTAAGGATCCAGGGCCGGTCTTGTCACACCAGGCAACAGAACAAATAAGGTTATACAGAGGATTTAATCCCATGGCCGCCAATCGCTTTTCTTTCTTTTCGTCAATATCTTTCTGAATTTTTTCGGGATCTTTTAGAGTAGCTTTGGCTTTAAGCTCTGGTAATAAAGGAATTATTGTCTTGTCTGCGATGGTTTCAATATCCAAGGCAACCACTTTCTTTTCAGCCATTATTCCGAATCCTCCTGGGTTTGTTTTTCATGACCGCAATATTTGCAAAACCAGGTATATGTAACCTTACGTGTGCCCTGTATTCCGTGTTTGATTTTCATTTTTTTTTGACATTGATCACATTCCATTTATCTCTCCTTATATGTGAAAGTAGCACCAGTAATAGCCCAGACCGGTAAATGTTATAGCTGTCATGATGTGGTAACTAATGATTTTAAAACGATTCACAATGCACTCCTTAAAAAGGTGGGTTACTTCCTACAGCAACGACCTTTTCTTTTTTCGCTGTTTTGCTAAATTCATTTCATTTGAAATTTGATAAAATGCTGATTTGAATACAATTTTTGAAATAGTTTTTTATTTTTTTGAATGATTTATTTTTTTATACCGTCCTCCCTATGCTTTTTGTATAATTTTTTTCAAATAAAAATTAACTTTCAACTCTGGGCAAAATAAATCCGTAAAGCCTTTAATTACAATCCTGTTAGCGTCCTATTTGACACCATGCTTATGTTTCCAGGTTGCTTGGTATACAATTCACCTTGCCCATATGTAAGATTATCCTTGCATTCCTTTTTGAAATAATAGATATTCTTTTCAAGGGTTTGAGTCGCTTTAGAAATCTGATTTGATGTTCCTATAATACCCAATTCTTTTTGAAGTTGAAGATGGGAACCGCCAAGCCAAATTTCTAAATGAACCCCGGTTATTAACTCAAGTTTTTTTGCAAGTTTATAACCGGGACGCCTTTTACCTGAGATAATGTTGCTAAGTGCACCTTGTGAAATGCAAGCTAACTTAGCAAGTTTGGACACGCTTGTTATGTCTATAGGGAATAATAATTTCATGGAGCGGAATATTTCATATTGCTTTATACTTGTCAACAGGAAAGATATGACAATTTTTTGCCCTACCGTTATATAGAAAAAATAAAAAAATTAATGGATATAAAAACAACATGGATTTAAAAGAAGAAAACAGCTCGGATACAGTTAAAAATATCAAAAAAGAATTTCACAAGTCACTCACTGCATGGCTAAAAGAACAACCCCATGGAGCCATATCAAAACTTGCAAACGCCACGGGAATAACACAAGGCGGCATATCAAATATTATCAGTGGCAGACGATCTGGATCTGAAGAATGGAGACGGACAGTAGCAGAAGTGATAGGTATCTCTTACACTGAAATGATTGGACTCAAAGAAGAGATAGAAGCGAGTCCGACCCACCTTTTAGAATTACAAACACGACAAGAAAAAAATGTCCTACTCACAGAGCAACTAAAAAAAACCGAAGAAACTCTAAGATATGCTTATAAAGGCTGGCAGAATGCAGAAACTATAATTGACTTATTAAAAGATCAAATAAGAAATTTAGGAGGTTCACTTGTTGAAGATTCTAACTCAAACATTAATACAAACGAAGAAACAGAAATCAATCAACCCTCTACAACAAAAAACAATCACATACTTAAAAAGATAGGACACCAATAATTCTAATTGTTTGTTTCTCTTTAAAATGATAGTGTCCCCCCCGCCATGACAGAAGATAAAATACAAATAGAAGCTGCAATTAAAGAACAATTGGAATATATTGCAGCACAAAAAAACCTTAATAAAGCAATTCCAAAAAGGAAAAAGCCCACCTTTCCTAAGGCCAAACAAGAAGTTCCTAACAATATTCTTGAAGTAGATTCCAAAGGTTTTATCCTGAACGCTCAACGTTATAATAAATTGAAAAACAGAAATGTTTTTGACTTTATTTTACCCGAAACCCGTCATATCATTGTCAAACAGATAAAGGCATTACCAACCTTGACACCCACTGAAATTAGATGTATGTGCTACTCGATGAATTTCTTATATTCTACTAAGGTCGAAGTTACAAAAGTAAGGAACAATCTTTATCTGGTAAAGGTGGTGTATGGAAGGAAAAAAAGTTTCGAATATCGGTTCTGCGACAATTGGTAATTTGTTTTTAGATACGCTGGTAAAAAAATATAAAGATTTCAATAAAAACATACCAACCCCGACTCCCTCTCCTCCTTCTTCAAAACCGCCAGACAACGTGATCACAATCAATCTCAACGGAGATTTATTAGCAATAGAAAACCCATTAATCCCTATTGGCTGCAATTTCTTTGACATTCTTGATAAAGAGCATCACACACCATTCAAAAACAGCCTAATCGAAGCTGATCCAGAATATCCAGCCATTATTAGTTTGCAGTATACGGTGAATGAAAGATTGTTTTGTGGTGAGATTCACATCAAAAAATCAGAGAACAACTATGTTTGCACGATTTGGCGGCAATATATTTATCTGCACCCAATCACAAGAAAATAGCATTTCCTATTGACATAATTTATTTCAAAATGATAATGTAAGCTTTACTTCCTACAGCAAACGACCTTTTCTTTTCGAAAGGAAGGGTCAAATGAAAAATCCGTTTTTAAAAAAATCCCAGGTGGCTATTAAACCGTTTGGGATTTTTGTTTCTTATCCTTCCTCCTCTTTTCTATTCTACCAAACAATCCGAAAGGATAGGATCATGCCAGAATATATTGCCCGTGATTATAGCCAACGAATAGAGGCAATCCAATATACAGACACCCAAAGTGCCAAACAAATTAAAGAAATGCTGGATCGTTTTCCTGCCCAAGTGGAAATAGGCATAGGTAAACTCCTGATCAATTCAGAACCCGTTAAGATTGGTCAGTACGTATCCACAACATGGACCGGCATATCAGTCAATGATGCTCAAATCATTAAATCCAGATTCAAACCAATACAAGTTCAGCACGAATTAGTTTAAATAAGAAATAATAATTTAATAAATTGACACACCACACTCAAAATAATACGTTTCTCCCAGAATCCACGCAAAATGGGGGATATTGTATGAAAGGGAGCATTTATACCCGGCAAAAATGTTATGAGTGTGGCAAGAATCTAAAATATGTCGAAGGCAATGGATTATTGCAATGTAAAGAGCATCCACAGTACACCTGGACGAAAGATTGTCGAGTCAAATTTGATCAAGAACATATCAAGAGGTTTTCGACTGTCTTAGATGCAGAAAAACACTTAACCTACCTTAGGGGACAGATCAATCATGGGATGTATGATTCTCGGGACTGGCGAAAGGATCAACCACTCTCTTTCCGCAGTCAACGAGAACGTTTTCTTTTATCAAAAAAAAAAGATGCAATCAGCTCAAAACAAATTAGGCATATCACCTATATTTTGGAAAAAGCCGGTAAAAAGTGGGACCAATTATCTATCAAAGATATTGCAGAAGGGGAAATTGAGGATTTTTTCGATGAAGACCATGGCATTGGCAATAAAACTCTCTCAAATTGGAAATCAGTCTTAACAGATTTTTGGACATGGGTGGTCCGCAGAGAAAAACGAAAAAGTAAAATTGAAATGCCACAATTTCCAGATATTAAATTCAAAATGAAAAAACGCATGGTAGTCAGCATGGAAGATCAGGCTGATATCATTAAAGAGGTTAGGCAGATTTCTTGGGATATAAACCCCAGGATTTGGTTAGGAATTTGGTTAATGTCTTGGTATCCAAAAGTCAGACCAGGGGAAATGAGAAATTTATTAGAAGGACATATTAATCTATCTGACAAATGGATTGTCTTCCCAGACCCTAAAGAAGGAGTGCCAAAATATATTAATTTATTACCAGAACATATCGAAACTATCCAAGAAATTTGGGATATGGCCCCACCTGCTTTACCGGATGTTCCTTTTTTCCGACACATTATATCCAGGTCAGGAGTCAAAGCCGGAGTCAAATTTGGCCCTAAATATTTCAATAAATATTGGAATTATGCTTGTGAGAATTTGGGTATTTCCGGGGTATCGGTTTATCCTGGGGTAAAACATTCTACAGTCACCGCACTAGGCCAAGTTTTAACTCCTGAACAAATCCAGCATGATATCACTGGTCACGTTTCCAATGCATTCAAACGATATTTTTTGCCAGATTCCGAAAGGGCAAAACAAGCGACTCGACAGATCAATAAAATTAGAAAAGAAAAATCCGCAACTATTATAAAGTTGCGGACAAAAAAGGGTTAATCAGCGTGTCACTTTTTTGTCACTACTTTTTAGCCCTTAAAAAAACTATAACTAACTGATTTTATAAGAGAATGTTGGTGGAGGCGGCGGGAGTTGAACCCGCGTCCGAAAACGATCAACCTAGGCTTCTACATACTTATCCCGAATTTTAAAATTAGCCGATCAGTCTCCTTCAGGATGGATACATCACGGTATAGCCTGAAAAGTTTAACTTTCAAGGTTCAGACACCCTTAAAAGCGGTCTTGCATAAATGACGCCCTGACCTGAATCTGCAAGAAGGATTTCAGGAGGGCGGAAGCAGCCTTTAAGCCGCTACAGCGTAGTTATAATCATCTGCGATTATTTTAGATTCTGCCAAGTTTACGAGCTGACAAAAGACTCGGTATGCTACCTTAGACTTCAAAATCTCCGTCGAAGCCATTTCGCCCCCAAATTGTAAAAGAACATTCAATCGTTAACAGTATAACGAATTACAGCAAAAAGTCAATACTAATCATTGATTATGAGTAGTTTTTCCTCTCTCTATCCATATCCCGGCTCACATCTTTTTGCTTGATACTTTCTCTTTTATCATAGAGTTTTTTACCCTTACCAAGACCTAGGAGCACCTTAATTTTATCGTTTTTAAAATAAATTTTTAAGGGTATCAGGGAATATCCTTTTTCCCTGATCCGGGCGGATATTTTTTTAAGTTCATAACGATGAACCAAAAGCTTTCTGGTTCTCAAAGCTTCATGATTGGCGTTATAAGCGTATTTATAGGGGGAAATATGCAATTGGCGCAAAAAAAGCTCACCGTTTTTAATGTCGGCATAGGCATCCTGAAAACTTACCCGGCCTTCTCTCATGGATTTTACTTCCGAGCCCACAAGGACCATGCCTGCCTCATATTCAGCATCAATATGATAATTATATTTTGCTTTTTTATTGGTGGCTATGAGTTTGATATATTCTGAATTCATGCCTTATTCTTCCATTTCTCTGTAGGGAAGAATGTCTTTGTATTCTTCCTGGATAAAGGTGGATATTTCCTCTGTGGTCTGGAATCCAAAGAGTTTATTTACATTTTTACCGGCCAGACTAAAATCCATGCTTCGAATCATTTTTTTAATGACGGGAATGGAGGCCGAGCTCATGGACAAATCGGTCAACCCAAGCCCGAGCAATATCGGCATATTGATGGGATCTCCGGCCATTTCTCCACACATGACCACCTCAATTCCTTTTTTATGGGCGGCATCGCAGGTCATTTTAATCATTTTCAATACAGCCGGATTCAAAGCCTGGTATAAATGACCGACCCTCTGGTTACTCCGGTCTGCTGCCATGGAGTACTGGATCAGATCATTGGTGCCGATACTGAAAAAATCCACCTGGTCAGCCAACTCCTCCGCCATGATCACAGCGGAAGGTACTTCTATCATAATTCCCAGAGGAATGTCCTTATTAAAAATCTTATCCTCATGTTCAAGCTCAAGGATGGCCTTGTTCAACACAACCTTTACCTGAATGATCTCCTCCACACAAGAAATCATGGGAATCAGCAATTTAATATTACCGAAGGCAGCAACTCTTAAGATAGCCTTAAGCTGGGTAATAAAAATAGATTCATGTTCCAGGCAGAACCGGACCGCCCGAAGCCCCAAAACAGGATTGGCCTCTTCCACCGGATCCATATAGGGGTTGACCTTGTCTCCGTTGATATCCAGGGTCCTGATGGTTACAGGCTCCGGATTCATCAGTTCTACCAATTCCTTATATTTTTGAAGTAGTTCATCTTCCGTGGGAAACCGTTTCAAATCAAGGTATAAAAATTCCGTCCTGAAAAGCCCTACACCCTCGGCCCCATTGTCCTTGGCGGAAACAACCTCTTCCACCCTCTCAATGTTGGACATGAGATTCAAGGCAACCCCGTCTTTGGTGAGTGCAGGCAGATGACTGTCACGTTCAATATCCGCCCGGTAGACTTGAAACCGTTCCAGGCGCTCCTGGTATTTAAAGAGGGTATCTTCTTCCGGATTGACAATGATGATGCCGGAAGATCCATCCACAATAAGGATGTCATCATTATTAATGACAGAGCTGGCTCTTCCAGACCCCAGAACCGATGGAATTTTCAAGGATTTGGCCACAATACTGGTATGGGAGTTTTTCCCCCCCCTGTCCGTTACAAACCCTTTAATTCTTTCCAGCTGAATCTGGCTGGCATCGGCCGGGGACAAATCATGGGCAACAAGTATGACCCGTTTATTAATGTCCCGGATTTGAATATCCTGGGCACCAACAAGATGGGACATAATCTTGTCAGACACCTGGACAATATCGTTAACTCTGTCTTTCAAATATTGATCGTTTATCTGCTGGAACATGGCCTTGACCTTCCTGGATACCTTGCGTAATGCCCACTCTGCATTAATTCTATCCCGGGAAATGGTCTCAATAGCCTTGCCGTAAAGCATCTTATCCTTAAACAAAACCATGTGGGCTTCCAAAATACTTAAATTCTCACCCAGGTCAGGATCAAGGGATTCTATTACCTTTGCATGATCATTTTTTGCTTTTGTGACGGCATTCTTGAATCGGTCGATTTCAGCCGGCACCATGGCCTCACTGACGGGATAACGCTTGGTGAGATTAACCCCTTCCCGATCAATAAGATATGCCTTGCCGATACAAATTCCAGGAGATCCACTGATACCTCGGATAATCCTCTGCCCAGACCGAATTTTATTCATTATTTAATTCTCCAAAACCAATATCAAAAAATGCCTTGATCTGCTCTGCAAGCTCTCTGTCTTCATCAAATTCCGTCTGAATTGAGATTTGGGAACCTTTTACAGCCCCTAGGGTCAAAATATCGATAATACTGGAAGCGTCCACCTCAAAAGATCCATTGGAAAGCCAGATGATACCTGCTCCTTCCATGGCTATTTGGGCTATCTTTGCAGCAGGTCTTGCATGCATTCCCAATTCATTTATCACAACAACCTGTTGGGAATTCTTTTTTATTTTATTCACACTTCTTTCTTTCTATAAAAATTTTCTTTTTTTTATATCTTTCAGCTTGAAAAGTCAATTATACATATAATGTGTATATCGACCACAAGCTGTATTGAAAGGTTAGTCATAATTGTGTATCTTATACCATATTTTTGTATTTTTTACCAATTTTTGATTTCTTTAAACCAATATACCCATGGAATTTTAAATATAATGAAAAATCATAACTCCAAATCAAACTACCCCATCGATGATTTCAAAACAGGTGAATCCTGGCGACTATTCAAGATCATGGGAGAATTTGTTGAAGGTATCGATTCCCTGCATTCACTGGGACCTGCCATCTCCATATTCGGATCGGCCAGAACAAACCAACAAGACCCCAATTATCAAAAAACCCAGGAGCTTGCAGCACTTTTTGCAGAATCAGGATATTCAGTTATTACCGGTGGGGGTCCCGGCATTATGGAAGCTGCAAACAAAGGAGCCGCAGGCGCTGGTGTTGAATCTGTAGGGTTAAATATCAACCTGCCCTTTGAGGAAACAACAAATCCCTACACCACTAAACATATTAAATTTGATTATTTTTTTGTCCGCAAGGTGATGTTTATAAAATATGCCCAGGCCTATATCATCATGCCAGGAGGCTTTGGCACCCTGGATGAATTATTTGAAACAATAACCCTGATACAAACAAAAAGAATCCGCCGGATGCCCGTTATACTGATGGGTAGCAAGTTCTGGAACGGCCTGATCCAATGGATCAAAGAAACAATAATGACAAATGAAATGATCTGCCCCCAGGACCTTGATCTCTTCCATGTTCTGGATGATCCAAAAAAAGCACTTAAAATTGTAGAAGATTTTTACCAGTAAAACATCAGACTATATTTTTTTAAAAAAAATCTTACTACCTGGTCAGTCCCTTTGAAAAATAAAAAGCCGTATTCAGAGGAAATTTTTCAATACCTAGGTTTTTAAGAAGATGTTTTTTAGCCATTTCCATGGTGGAAAATGTTTTGCCGGGCCAGGAGGATCTCAAATACATCTCCCCCCATGAATTAACATATATGGCACAATAGTCTGTAATGCTTGACTCCTGCTTTACGGTATAAAAATTTACACAGATAAAAAGGGAGATGATTCTTGATTTTTTCTTGAGCAATTCATTAAAGCTGGCTTGATTTTTTATATATGGATCGAAAAAATCATACATGGTTTTAAAAAGTTTTTCTATGTCCTCATGGGTAACCACCGTGGGATTAGGTATCAGGTTAACAATACAATGGTTTCTATAAAAATCGTTATTGATCAGCCAGGCTCCGATCTCTTCGATACAATTGGCCTTGATCAAAGATTCTTCATTATCCTGACGAATTTTTAAATTTTTATGGAACAGCTCCCACATCCCCGGGGTCTCAGGCTTCGGAACATGTTTTAAATTCAATCTTTCAAAATATCTTCTCCCCCCGGAGACCAGAAGAATTTTCTTGATTTTATGGGGCTTTTCCGAGAAAACAACACTAACTTTTCGTTCCAGCACCTGCCTGTCTTCCTTTGAAATGATCAATTCTCCGGAGGCTTGATCCTCAAACTGTTTTTTAAGCTGATTATATTTTGTATACACGTATTGTTCAATGGTGATGGAAAGCCTGTGAATGCTTGCGTAGGGCCATTCTCTAAACTTGCCTATTTCAAAAATACGCTTTTTATCCCATCCCCAGATTGCCAGACTCTTTTCCAATAAAATTTTTCTCAGGCCAAATACAGTACCATCAATTTGCTCTTGTTTTGAAATCTCAAGCTTAAGAAAAAAACAGGTCCCCAGCATGGTGACCGACGAACTGTCGCCACGTTGGTGGTAATACTCAATTAAATGTTTCAAAAGAATAATATAGGAATCATTCTGTGCCAGTTTGAGATGGGTTCCTGAATTCATCCATTCATTTTTATACCGATTGCATAACAGGGGTTCTTTTCCATAGGCATGGATATATTTTTCAAGCACGGCCATTTTGATCACCGATTTAAAAGGACTTTTGAGCCATTTAAACATCTGCCATATGGAGGCACCAAAATATTCATTCACTGGAATAGCGTGGATATCCCCCAGATCGATATACCGATGTGACCTGGTAAAACGATCAACCCAGGCCAAAATAGTATTATAATAATTAAGACTGATGGTTGTGGGTAAAACTGCCCACAGTGGCAATTTTCCTGCCACATGAATCATGGTTCGATAAAATTCTTCTTTTAAGAGCCTTCCCTGGGCAGACCCTGAACTTTCCTGGGAAGACAATCCGAAATCATTGTTTTTGGCCTTCAAAACATCCACAACAAAAAAAGTCACCTGGATCTTAAATTTATTTAATGCCATGGTTTCAATGAGATTGAGTTTATTTATTAAACTCTTGCGGGCAGAACTTTCAATAAGATCCTCATTAATGCAAACCCAATAATCGATATCCGACTCAAATGTCTGGGCAAGGGAACCAATACTTCCCATGGTAAAAAGCCCCTCAATAAGCGGCTTAAAATTTCTCCTGACTTTAAACTTGTTTTTACCTGTATATTTTTCACAAATATCCACAGCCAAGCCGGAGGGCATATAATCGGCTATGCCGCAGGGGGTTTTGCTGTGTATGGGGTTCATTTCTAAAAATTGAAAATTTTCATGGATGAGCAGGGGAACAATCTGAAAAAAATCCGCCTGGGAAGGATTGAAAATATCAAAAGCAGTTAAAAGACTAAGCTTATTCTGATCTAAAAATTTATTTTCCCCGTAATGAATAAATTCACAGAAAATCAACATATTGATTTCCCCAATTACGGCCTTGTCAATATGGGGCAGATCATTAAAATCCAATTGATAGCGCCGATCATTAAAATCTGTTGTCTGGGTCCTTATGATCGATCGAGCATAGAAGGGAAATCGGCTAAATTGTGCCCGCACTCCGGAAAAATCTACCAGATTAAGATGGGCCGAAGCAAAAGACACCCAGGATATCCTCCCATGGGCAAAAGATGCGCAGGACAATTGGGTGTCCCCAAAAGAACACTGGGAAATTACAGCATCAATAAAAACCGCATCCGTCAAATCCGCCCGGTCAAAATTACAATTATATAAACGCGCGCCCTGGAAACTGCAATTTTTAAACACGGTTTTTTGAGCACTGACATTGATAAATACAGCATTATCAAATTTAACATTATCAAAAATAACCCCATCCATATTTACATTATGAAAAATTGATCCTTTAAAACATGCCGCTACAAAATATGCCTTTGAAAGATCAGTATTTTCAAAAATGGCCTGGTTGAAAAACAGTTTTGAAGTTGAAAATTTTAACCCTGACAAATTTTCATTTTCAAACTTGTGACCTGTAAAATCCATGGATTTTACAGGAATCTTTTTTTTCAGAGCCTCAATCTTTTTTTTAACAGGATCCTGTAAAATTGCTGAAAAAAAAATTTTAAGTTTTTTAGGTTTTTTCTTTAATTTAGCCACCAAAGTATCAAATGAAGGTTGAACCTTTTCTTTTTCCTTTGACAGCAATAATTTTGTTTTTTCTACAAACTTTAGAACATCAATTTTCGACTTATGACCTGAAAGTTTTTCATAATCATTGAATATTTTTATCACCCGCTCGGGTCTTTTCTGGGTCATACCCAATATACAGGCAAGATTTATATCGAGGTTATCTGTAAGATAATTCTCCTTATTTAATGCAATATCCTGGATAACAAAAAAAGAGATTCTGGACAATGAAGCTATTTCAATATAAATCGACGACATTATTTCAGGATAGGTATCTCTGATCATTTTGAAGAGTTTATACACAGGAAGCTTGCCCGTCATGACAAGAGCCCTGAAGGCATCAACGGCCTCACAGCGGCCGCATCGATAAAAATGCTTGAAAACCGGATCAAAAAGTTCCGGGTAAAGCCCCATGGAAGAGTTTTCAATGATACCATAAACCGCCAGCCGAAGCTTTTTTACTTCCTGCCCCTCGATGACTTTTAGAAGCTGTTCAACACAGATTTTGGTCTCCATCAAGGACAAAGCCTTTAACCCCGTAATTTTTATAGCCGGAGACGGGGATTCAAGATCATCTTGCAGGATGGTTTCAGGATCTCTTAAGTCAAAATTAATATTATTTAAAAAGGAATCTGCATCCCGTTTATGATCAAACAACCTGGCATAAAATTTAGTTACCGACTCTCTGTGGGTGATACCGTTCAATATGCTTTTAAACAGCCTGGCAAATTTCAAGCGATCTGTAGGCATGGCCTGGAGATATTGATCAACAAAAACAAGACGTTCCGGTTGACCCACCAATTGAATCACTTTTTTTATGGAGTCCAAACTTACACGTTCTTGATAAACTGCCTTGAACGCAAAATAAGCCCCCTGATCTCCAAGCTCCAGTAAAATTTTTAAAAAAAAATTAATATCATTAAAAGGCATCTCCGACTTGATCTGCTGATAAACCCTTGCCGATATCATTGCAGACACTTCCACACCGGATCTGTATGTTGCCGGGTCATCTGTGTTCTTTAATTGCTCCTGGATGGTATCCCGAATGGTTTCAAGGCTTTTGCGGGCTTTGGACCGAATTGTAAAATGAAAAGATATGATTCCCGCAAGAATCGGGAGAATTCCCAGGGAAAGATCAAGGTTAGAGGCCTGCTCTACCAATTGGCCTTGGGACTCTTCATCAAGGGTATCCCAATGGGATTCAAAATTGTTTGAATTAAACCGGAATATCGAAGATGTCATAATTATATATTTTCCAGTTTGTACATTTACAGATAAAAGTGCTATATGAGGTTCTTTAAACCTGAATATAATGATTTAATATATATAGCACAATAAAATAATTTATGAAGTTATTTAATCCAGACATAGACAAAGAAAAGCAGGCCAGTGCCTATCGGGCAGAATCCATTGAGATACTCAAGGGACTGGAACCGGTTAAACGCAGACCCGGTATGTATACGGACACCACAAGCCCGGACCATCTGGCCTTTGAGGTAATTGACAATAGCGTGGATGAGGCCATTGCCGGTTTTGCCGATACAATAAATGTTGTACTGACAAAAGATAATGCTATAATTGTAACAGACAACGGCCGGGGCATGCCGGTGGATATTCATCCCGAAGAAAAAATTTCCGGAGTTGAACTGATCATGACAAAACTCCATGCCGGGGCCAAGTTTTCCAACAAAGACTATGCCTTTTCAGGAGGACTCCACGGTGTTGGAGTTTCGGTGGTAAATGCCTTGTCTTCCCATTTGGAGATCAATATCAAGCGGGATGGTCAGATATTTGAGATCCAGTTTGGAGACGGTTTCAAGACCCGGAACCTTGAAACCACCGGGACCGTTGGAAAAAACAATACCGGAACCTCTTTAAAATTTTATCCCAATATCTGCTTTTTTGACACCCCCAAATTTTCAAAAGCAGCTATTAAAAAAGCCCTTAAATCAAAAGCTGTTTTGTGTAAGGGACTAAAAACAAGTTTTTTCGATGAAGAAAGTAACGAAAAAAACATCTGGCACTACGACCATGGACTAGATGAATACCTTGCAGAACACCTCAAGGATAGAAAATGTATTTTCCCAGCCCCCTTTGCCGGAAAAAAAACCAGCGAAGACTTTGAAGCCGTCTGGGCAATCAATTGGGGAAAAGAGCCTGGAAACACCATGGAAGAAAGCTATGTAAACCTGATTCCCACAAGCCTTGGAGGAACCCATGTAAACGGATTTCGATCGGGGTTACTGGAATCTGTCCGGGAATTTTGCAAATTCAGG
Source organism: Desulfobacteraceae bacterium (assembly GCA_024226935.1). GTDB lineage: Bacteria > Desulfobacterota > Desulfobacteria > Desulfobacterales > Desulfobacteraceae > NBML01. The sequence continues at coordinate 39,440 of JAAELK010000561.1, read as the reverse complement.
AATCTTTTGCCCAAGGGATTATTCCTGGCTCCCGAAGATATCTGGCATGATATAGGCTATGTATTGTCAGTAAAACTATCCGAAGCACAATTTTCCAGCCAGACAAAAGAACGGCTTTCTTCACGTCATTGCGCCGGTTTAGTAAGTCTTCAGGTCCGGGATGCCTTCAGTCTCTGGCTGAACCAAAACGTTTCCCAGGGTGAAGCCCTGGCAGCCCTGGCCATAGACCATGCAAAAACACGAATTAAAAAATCAAAAAAGGTCACCAAAAAACGGGCTTCCAACGGAGTCACCCTTCCGGCAAAACTATCCGATTGCAGCAGTGATGACCAGGAAAGACGAGAGCTGTTTTTTGTGGAAGGAGATTCTGCAGGCGGGTCCGCAAAACAGGCAAGAGACCGAAGGTTTCAGGCCATTATGCCCCTAAGGGGAAAAATATTAAATACCTGGGATATTTCTTCTTCCAGCATTCTCGAATCCCGGGAAATCAGGGATATTACCCAGGTTCTCGGCATAATGCCGGGGGAAAACGATATTTCCAAACTCAGGTATAATAGAATCTGTATTCTTGCCGATGCGGACTCGGATGGCCTTCACATTGCTACCCTGATCTGTGCATTGTTTTTAAGGCATTTTCCCCAGATTGTAAGACATGGCCATGTATTTATTGCCATGCCCCCCCTGTACAGAATTGATGTGGGCAAAGAGGTCTTTTATGCCCTGGATGATTCGGAACGAAACACAATCATAAAAAAAATCCAGCGCAGAAAAAGACATGGAAAAATTAATATTCAGAGGTTCAAAGGTCTGGGGGAGATGAACCCGGCCCAGCTCAAGGAAACCACCATTGCCCCGGATTCAAGAAGGCTGGTTCAATTATCCATCAATGATGGATCCCTGGAATCAGAAGAGCAAGTCTATGAAATCATGGATATGCTGCTGGGAAAAAAAAGAGCCAAAGACAGAAAAAAATGGATTGAAACCGAAGGCAACATCAAAGAGATGGAATAATGAAAGAAACACTTCCTTCCGCCATAGAAGATTATGAAAAGATCCCTTTCCAGGAATTCACCAGGAAAGCATATTTAAACTATTCCATGTACGTCATTTTAGATAGGGCTTTGCCCCATATCGGAGACGGATTAAAACCTGTACAAAGGCGTATTGTTTATTCCATGAGTCAGTTGGGCCTGTCTTCAACTGCCAAATTTAAAAAATCTGCCAGAACCGTGGGAGATGTCCTGGGTAAATTTCATCCCCATGGTGACTCTGCCTGTTACGAGGCCATGGTATTAATGGCCCAGCCCTTTTCTCTGCGGTACCCTCTGATACATGGCCAGGGAAACTGGGGAGACCCCAACGACCCAAAATCTTTTGCCGCCATGCGGTATACGGAATCCAAACTTTCACAATATGCCGATATCTTTCTGGGAGAACTTGACCAGGGCACTGCAGATTGGATACCCAATTTTGACGGCACTCTGAATGAACCCACCCTATTGCCGGCCCGGTTACCCAACCTATTACTCAATGGGACCACGGGCATTGCCGTAGGGATGGCCACAAGCATGCTCCCCCATAATCTAAGGGAAGTTGCAAAGGCATTGATTCATCTTATTGAAAACGAAGATGCGGATCTGTCTGCCATTTGCAAATATATCAAAGGCCCAGATTTTCCAACCGATGCTGAAATAATCACTCCCAGTGCCGAAATCAGACAGATGTATGCAGACGGCAAAGGAAGAATAAAAATGCGGGCAACCTATCAGATTGAAGATGGGGAAATTATTTTTTGCGCCCTGCCCTTCCACGCATCAACAGAAAAAATCTATGAACAGATTGCCGCCCAGATTGAAGCAAAAAAACTGCCCATGGTCGGTGATATACGTGATGAATCCGACCATGAAGAACCCACACGGCTTGTGGTAATTCCAAGATCAAACAAGATAAACCATGAGGCTCTTGTGGACCATCTGTTTGCCTCCACAGATCTTGAAAAGTCCTATTCCGTCAATATGAATATGATCGGAATCAATGGACGGCCGGAAGTAAAAAACCTTTTAACCCTCCTGTCGGAATGGCTGGAGTTCAGGGCAGATACCGTTGAAAAAAAGCTTAAATTCCAACTGGAGAAAATCCTTGCCCGCCTCCATATACTCAAAGGATTTCAGATCGCCTATCTGAACATTGACCATGTTATTCAGATTATTCGAAATTCCGATACTCCCAAAAAGGAGCTGATCAGAGCCTTTGATCTATCTCAGATACAGGCCACAGCTATCCTTGAAATCCGCTTACGGCAACTGGCCAGGCTTGAGGAAAGAAAAATCCTTTCGGAAATCAAGGAACTTGAAACACAACGAAAAATCCTTGAGAAACTTCTAGGCAGTAAAAAAGCATTCAAAGCCTATATGATTGAAGAAATTAGGTCGGATGCAAAAAAATATGGGGACAAGCGCAGATCTCCCATCAGGGAAAGAAAAGAAGCCGAAGCATTTTCTGTGACCGATGTGATGGACATTGAACCGGTTACCGTCATTTTATCCCAAAACGGCTGGGTTCGCTCGGCAAAAGGACACGATATTGATCCTTCCAAGGTCAAATTTAAATCCGGGGATAATCTCATGAGCTTTCTTCGAACCAGAAGTGATAAGCCCGTTGTATTCCTGGACAATTATGGCAGAAGCTATGTGCTGTTTTCCCATGCTCTGCCATCGGCAAGAAGTAATGGAGAACCTTTAACCGGTCATTTATCCTTGCAACCTGACACCTCAATTCAATTCATGCTTTCCCAGGAAAAAAATGATCATTTTCTTATGGGATCTGATAATGGTTACGGTTTCATAATTAAATTTTCTGATTTCTTAACCACTTATAAAAACGGCAAGGCTGTCATATCCATAAAAAACGGATTTAATCTTTTAGCACCGGAACCGATTTTAGACCTTGAAACCGACCGTATTGTTGCTGTTACAAACCAGGGACAACTTTTAATTTTTCCTATAAACCAACTGCCTAAACTGAAAAAAGGCCAGGGCAATAAGATAATTAATATACCTAAAAAGCAATTGAATTCAAATGATCCTGAAAAACTTAAGCTGTTAAAAATATTGCCATTAAATTCGAATCTTGTTATACATTCAGGCAAGCATTTCCTCAGGCTCAACCCTGGAAATCAAATAGATTACACAGGAATGCGTGGATACAGAGGGAAAAAACTTCCCCGGGGATATCAAGTAGTTGATAAAATAGAAATAATTCCCATAAAGCCCACAGATGAAAAGAGTTTATGAAAAAAATTTTTTTAAAAAACTTTATTCTGCTTAACCTGCTATTATTATGTCTGATCTTTGTAATTATTGCTATTTTAATTAAAAATCAAAATTTAGGAAATACTCCAGATACGATTGAACGAATACGACAAACTGGAAAGCTTCGCTTGATCACTGCCAATTCCCTCAACACCTATTACTATTATGAAGACCAACCCACTGGATTTGAATATGATTTAGCCATGGAATTTGCTAAATATCTGAATGTAGAATTGGATGTTGTGACACCGGGATGGAACAATATGTTTTCCTATCTTAACCAGGGCAAAGGCGATTTTATTGCGGCCGGACTTGCAATTACCAAGGAGCGCCTGGAACATGCCGATTTTTCAATTCCCTATATGACCATCCAGCAACGAGTTATTTACCACAACCTGGTATTTGCTCCCCGCAATGTTGAAGACCTTATATTCAGAACCTTCCACATCAGAAGAGGAACTTCCTACCATTCACGCCTTGAGAAAATAAAAACCTCAGGAATTGATATCAATTACATTTTACATGATAATATTCCCACAGAAGAACTTATTTCCATGGTCAATGACCGACAAATTCGATTTACCATTGCAGATTCAAACATTGCGCTGCTAAGTCAACGATACTACCCGGATATTCGAATTGGTATTCCCATTCAGGAAAAAGAATCCCTGGCCTGGGCTGCTCGCAAGAATGATGATAATATGATTATTGAAATCAACCGTTTTCTTCTCTATGCCAATGAAAATGGTATCTTAATAAATCTTATTGAAAAATATTATGACAACACCCATGATTTTGATATTTATGAATTAAAAAAATTTCATCAACGACTTGAAACCCGATTACCAAAATACAAAAAACTTATCATGGAAGAATCAAAAAAATATGGATTTGACTGGAGGCTGGTTGCAGCGGTTGTCTATCAGGAGTCCCATTTTAATCCAAATGCCAAAAGTTTTACCAATGTCAGGGGATTGATGCAGGTAACCCGGGAAACTGCCCAGGAAATGGGAATAACCAACCGGAACAATCCTACCCAAAGCATCAGGGCTGGAATAAAATACCTTGACAAGATGTACCAGCGATTCAGTCATATTGAAGATAATTATCAGCGGATGCTATTTTCCCTGGCAAGTTACAATGTCGGGTACGGCCATGTACTGGATGCCCTGAAAATTGCACAAGAAAAGGGGCTTGACCCGACTACCTGGCAAACCCTGAAAACTACTCTGCCCCTGCTGTCAAAATCTCGATATTTTAAAACAAGTAAATATGGATACGCAAGGGGATGGGAACCAATTCACTATGTTGAACGGATCCTAACCTATTTTGATATCCTCAAGCAAAAAACAAGATCCTCGAAATTGACTTATTTTCGAGGCATTGAAAAATAAAAAATTTGACTTGCTCGTTTCAATTTATTAGGTATCTTTAATATTCACTATGTTTGAAACGATCCATGCATCAACCAAACTTAAGAAACAAAGAGTAAATTTATGAACAGAAAAATTTTAATCAACGCACTTGACCCTGATGAAAACAGAATTGCAACCATAGTTGACAATAAACTGGATCAATTTCATATTGAGACCGCTGCAAAACAGGTAACCCAAGGCAACATTTATAAAGGAATTGTCACCCGGGTTGAACAAAGCCTCCATGCAGTCTTTGTTGACTATGGCGAACAAAAAAATGGATTTCTTCAAAAAAATGAGATTCACAGCGACTATTTTCAGGAAGTGGAAACAAAGGAAAAAGCACTCTTTAATCTGATTAAAAAAGGTCAGGAAATGATTGTGCAGGTGACAAAAAACCCCATCAATCAAAAAGGGGCTATGCTAACCACCTTTATTTCCCTTCCCGGTCGGTTTGGCGTACTCATGCCGGGCAACACTACCAAAGGGGTCTCCAGGAAAATCGATGAGGAAGATGAGAGAAAACGACTGGTTGGCATCTTAAAAAGCATAAAAATCCCCGAAGGATTTGGAATGATCGTCCGGACAGCAGGAAAAAATGCCACCAAAACAATGCTGACTTCCGATTTGAAATATTTGATGAGGGTCTGGAAAAATATTGACAAACTGGCCATGGAAAACGAGGCACCCTCCCTTCTTTATAAAGAACAGTCTCTGGCCGTCCGGTCTTTGAGAGATTATTTTACAACAGATATTACCGAAATTCTCATTGACAGCCCTGGTACCTTCAAAGAGGTCCAGGATTTTATCAGCATGATTGCCCCCAAGCAAAAAAATATTGTCAAGCTGTACAAAGGGGAAAAACCCATATTCAGCAAATATCAGTTGGAAGATCAGATCTCATCCATATATAGAAGGGAAGTTCAGCTAAAATCAGGTGGATTTCTTGTTATTGAACAAACAGAAGCCCTGGTTTCCATTGATGTCAACTCCGGTAAATCCACAAAAAAGAAAAACATAGAAGAAACCGCCTTTCATACCAATCTGGAATCAGCCGAGGAAGTTGCAAGACAACTACGCCTGAGAGATATGGGCGGGCTTATTGTGGTGGATTTCATCGATATGAAAGAACGAAAGCACAAGGCGGAAATCACCAAAAGCTTAAAAAAACATTTAAAAGTCGACAAGGCCAAAACAAAAGTGGGCGGCATCACCACCTTTGGCCTGCTTGAAATGTCCCGGCAACGAATACGACATTCTATTACCTATGGCAGCTACGAGCCATGTAGGCACTGTAACGGCAGGGGAACAACCCCCTCAGTGGAAACCCAGGGTATGGCATTTTTAAGACAATTGAACTTAAAAACCATAAAAACTGAAATCAAACAGGTGAACTGCCTTATCCCCAAGGAAGTTGCCTACTACATTTTAAATACAAAACGTGAGGAACTAACTGAAATAGAATCAAAACGTGATGTTTCAATCACCATTGAAATCGACCCTGAAATGGTTTCCGGACAAAGTCAGATTACCGGCAATATATAGGTTCTGTTTTGCGACTTCCTTGACATAAGCAGATCTTTCATGTATTTGAAGCAATTTCAATTAAATTGAGATAAGGAGAGAAAAAATGCTCCTGGATAGGAAGAAAAATAGAGGGAAGACAATTGTTTTATTAGCCTTGGGCATTCTTGCTATTGTTATAGTTTGGCTAATTTTTACACCCAAACACACGGCTGTAGACAATTTTGGAAAAAAAAATAAAATTCAGGAAAATGTTGATTCACAAAAAGTTTTGGATAAGAAAGATCCCGGCATTATCCAAGGGAAGATCGATGTAATGCCGACCATTGATTATAAAAATCTGGAAGAAAATAAAACCCTTAAAAAATTGATGGAAACAAGAAAAGAAAACCTTGGAGTTCAAAAAAGCCTTGATATGATCGTCAAATCGGATGAATCGTTTATTATCGGTGATTCCAAGATATCCATGCGAGAAATTCTTGAAAAAACATTTGCAAAAAATGGTGAGGTCTATCAGGAAGATATTTCCCCTTCCAAGGGATACGTACCTCTAAAAATAAAACAATTTGGTATCCATGTGGTACAGCCTGGTGAAAATCTTTGGAATATCCATTTCAATATTTTAAAAGAATACTATGCCGCTAAAAATATTCAGGTTGCTGCAAAGGCAGACGAACCAGGGGATCTAGGGTTTAGCTCCGGGATAGGCAAAGTTTTAAAATTTTCAGAAACCATGGTGATAATCTATGACCTGGCTGAAAAACAAATTGTTAAGAATATCAACTTACTAGAGCCTTTGAGCAAGATAGTGGTCTATAACATGGACGCAGTATTTGCCCTGCTCGAAGAAATTAATTATGACAATGTAAGCAAAATTCAGTTTGATGGAAAAAACATCTGGATTTCTGCAAAAAAATCTTAAATTATATATTTTAACGTGAAGGAGGAGTAATTTTGATTAGTACAGCATACGCAATGGGCACAATGGGTGGACAGACAGGACAGGCAGGTGGAATTGCCGGATTTTTACCAATCATCATTTTATTTGCCATTTTTTATTTTCTCTTGATCAGACCCCAGCAAAAAAAAGCAAAAGAGCACAAAGGGATGGTTGCCAGTCTCAAGAAAGGAAGCAGGATCATCACATCCGGTGGCATCTTCGGCACCATTGTGTCTATTGATGAAAGCACCATCGGTCTTGAGATTGCCGAAAAAATTAAAATTAAAATTTCCCGGGGAAATGTTGCAGGCCTGATAACAGAAAATGATTCAGCTCAGAAATCAGACAAACTGAAAAAATAAATCCTTAGGAGTGACTATATTGAATTTTTCTACCCTTAAACGCTTATTTACCTTGAAACGCATATTCATTCTGGGTGTTATAGTTGCGGCAATTGTTTGTCTTCTCCCGACCTTTTTCAATACCTGGCCCCATAAAAAAATTAATCTGGGCCTTGACCTCCAGGGAGGCATGCAGCTGGTATTGGAAGTTCAAAATGAAAAAGCAGTTGAATCGGACTTGGAAAGAACCGTTCATGAATTAAAACAAGACCTTAGAAAGCAAGGAATTAAACATCTTGGTATTTCCCGTCATAAGGATACCATCCTGGCCAAACTCCAGGGCCAGGAAAATAAAATAGGCTTTGAAAAAATTCTTTCCAAAAAATTTTCCAACCTGGTAATTGCTCCTCCCAGTTCAGTAGCTGATGGATTCAACTTTACCTTGAGCCTGCCGACAAAAGAGATGAACAAAATCAAGAAAATGGCCACCGAACAGGCCCTGGAGACTATCCGGAACCGAATTGATGAATTTGGTGTCAATGAACCGGATATCCGTATCCAGGGGGATAATAGAATCCTTCTCCAACTACCCGGCATCACCGATCCTGACAGAGCTAAAGATCTCATAGGCAAGACAGCCCAGTTGACCTTTCAATTAGTCAATGACGATGTCAGCGTGGAATCTGCCCTCAGGGGTAGACCACCAATCGGCAGTGAAATACTATATCAAAACAAAGAAAACCAGTCCACAGGGCAGGTTCAAAAAATTCCTTTCCTTGTCAAGAAACAAGTGCTTCTGGATGGTAGTCTTTTAGTTAATGCAAGGATCGAATTTAATCAATATCAACAACCCCAGATCGGTATAGAATTTAACCGCCAGGGAAGCAGAATATTTGAAAGAATTACCGGAGCAAATATCCACAAACGGCTTGCCATCGTTCTGGACAATACCGTTTATTCGGCTCCCGTGATCCAGGACAGGATCGCAGGGGGTAAAGCCAGCATCACCGGCCAATTTTCCACGGCAGAAGCCAAGGACCTTTCCATTGCATTGAGGGCAGGCTCTCTTCCGGCCCCCGTTAAAATAATAGAAGAGCGTACCGTAGGGCCGACTCTGGGATCGGATTCTATTCAAATGGGATTTTTATCCATGGCCATAGGCGGTGCCCTGATCATCTTGTTCATGATGGCGTACTACAAAGGCGCCGGCGTCATTACAGCTTTTGCCCTGAGTGTAAATATGATTCTTATAGGTGGTGGTTTAGCTGCATTCGGTGCCACCCTCACCCTTCCTGGAATAGCAGGTATTATTCTCACAATTGGTATGGCTGTTGATGCAAATGTAATTATTTATGAAAGAATCAGAGAAGAACTCAGAGCCGGAAAGACTGTCCTATCGGCGGTAAATGCCGGATTTGACAGAGCATCCCTGGCCATTATAGATGCAAATGTGACCACATTGATTGTCGCCATTGTTCTATTTCAATTTGGTACCGGCCCCATCAAGGGATTTGCCGTTACACTGGGCCTTGGTATTTTTGCCAGTCTCTTCACAGCCCTGATTCTTTCAAAAAGCATTTTTGATTTTTTCCTACGCAATAAAAAATCAAAAACACTCAGTATATAAAGGAATTTTGAATAATGCAGCTTATCAAGTCTGATACAAAAGTAGACTTTTTGGGAAAACAAAAGATAGGATTTATCTTCTCTTTAATACTCATCCTTATCAGTATAGGGTCTCTAGTTTATCATAAGGGACCCAATTACGGGATTGATTTTATAGGAGGAACTCTTATCCAGGTAAAATTTTCACAAAATGTCCCCATCGGTGATGTTAGAAGCGGATTATTGGATCTTGGACTCAAAGATATATCTGTTCAGGGTTTTGGTCAGCCCCAGGATAATGAATACCTGATCCGTACCAGCAGCGCTGCTACAATGGACAATAAACTTGCGGACAGTATTACCGGTGGTATTGAAAAAGCAACCGGTGTTAAACCCGAGATACGCCGGGTGGAAGTAGTAGGTCCCCAGGTGGGAAAAGACCTGAAAAACAAAGCGCTTCTAGCCGTTTTTTACTCCCTACTTTTTATCACTATTTATATTTCCGGGCGGTTTGAATTCAAATGGGCACTCTCCGGGATCACAGCCGGCTCAATGATGGCCGTAGTTTATTTTCTGTCTATCTTTAATGTGAGTATGCCCTTTGTCATTGCTGCGGCCTTATTGGTATCCCTGGCGTTATTCTGGGCCTTAAGGCTTCAATATGCCATGGGTGCCATTGTCGCCATAATCCATGATATTATCATAACCGTGGGGGTTTTTTCCCTTTTAAATCTGGATTTTTCCCTCTCGATTATTGCGGCCCTGCTGACCATTATAGGATACTCTTTGAATGATACGATTATTATATTTGATAGAATCAGGGAAAATTTAAAAGGCACAGAGTCTAAAAAGTCATTGGCACAATTGTTTAACAAAAGTATCAATGATACTTTGTCAAGGACGCTTTTGACTTCTTTTATCACTCTTGTTGTTCTTTTTGCACTCTTTTTCTTTGGTGGTGAGATCATCCATGATTTTGCATTTGCCATGATTGTCGGTATAATTATCGGTACTTATTCATCTATTTTTGTTGCAAGCCCCATCGTTCTTGCAACCCAGCACAGAAGGTAAAAAAAATGGCTCCGATAAAAAATTTCTTCTTTAAAAGTTTTCTTCTTTGCTTAGGCAGTATTGCCTTTTGCTCCTGTAGCAGTTTTGATTCTATAAAACAAACTGTTGATCCGGTGGCGCAAACAGATTTAGCCCGCCCGAGTACAGAAGATGAAAATACCGGCTATAACCAGCATGGTGTTGCAGAACTTGAAGAGGAAATTTTATTATTGGAAAAAACAGTATCCGGTCTTGAAAACCAGCTATCGAACAGGGAGCCGGCTATTTATAAGATCACATATACAGCACCCCCACAATTATACCAAAAAGCCAGAAACCTGCTGCTGGAAGGCGATTTTATCAATGCCGCACAACTATTTAGAATATTTATCCAGCAGCACCCCAAACACAACCTGGCAAATAACTCCATGTACTGGCTGGGAGAGTGTAGCTACTCTTCCGGCCAATACACCGAGGCCGTAACTATATTCAAAAATCTTGTTAAAACCTATCCAAAAGGGAAAAAAGTACCGGATGCCCTGTTAAAAACCGGGTACTCATATCTGTCCATGGACGATACGAACCGGGCCCATCACTATCTAAAAGCCGTCCTAATAAAATACCCCTTTTCACCAGCAGCAGAAAAGGCCCAGGAAAAATTAAAAGAATTTGAGTAATTTATCAAAGAATGAATCTGTTTTCAGACAAATATCTACCATGGTTTATTTTAAAGGAGATTCCAGATCTTGGTAATCAACTTTATAAACGGTTGATTCATCAATTTCTATCCCCTGAAAATATACTAACTGCACCAACAAATGAATTGGCAGGCATCATTGGTATTTCAACTCGTATAATCAAAGAGATCCAGGGGTATAAAAAATATCTGGCCCCGGCCAGAACAGAATTAAATCAAATCCATCATCATCAAATTAAAATTGTAACCATGACGGATCCTGACTACCCCCCCCTGCTCAAACAAATTTGTGATCCACCCCCTTATTTGACCTACATGGGAACCCTTGATGCACAAGCTCCCTGCATTTCAATTGTAGGATCAAGAAAAGCCACTGCCTACGGACTTGATACAGCAAAAAATCTTGCTTGTTCCATGGCATCCAACGGATTTCAAGTGGTCAGCGGCATGGCTCTGGGGATCGATTCTGCCGCCCATGAAGGTGCCTTAAAAGCCGGGGGTAAAACCATTGCTATCCTGGGTTCCGGTCTCAACCGGATCTATCCCAGGGAAAATAAAGGACTTTTTTCAATGATCCGGCAAAATGGCACAATAATGTCTGAATTTAAAATTGATTCAATCCCCTTTCCCTATAATTTCCCCATAAGAAATCGAGTCATCGCAGGTCTCTCCACGGGAACCCTTGTGGTTGAAGCCGAAAAAAGAAGCGGATCTCTTATCACCGCCAGACTTGCCGGAGAGTATAACCGGGAAGTATTTGCCGTTCCAGGCAGTATTAAATCAAAAAAAAGCCAAGGTACCCATTCTCTATTAAAACAAGGAGCAAAATTGGTTGAAAATGAAATGGATATCCTCGATGAACTTCATCAATTTGTCCATGCTCATCCCCATGCTCAACCATCGATTCCTGAAAAAAAAATAAAAAAAGTGTCTCCTTTGATAGACAAAAATCAGAGATTAGTATATAAACATCTCGATCCCTACCCCAAACATATTGATTTGATTATAAAATTAACCCGGATGGACAGCGGTTTTGTTACCGCAGACCTTCTTGATCTTGAACTTAAGGGTCTTGTCCAACGGCATCCTGGTAATTATTTTTCACTTTCGGAGGAATAAAATTGGCAAAACCGCTCATCATTGTTGAGTCCCCAACTAAAATCAAAACCCTGACAAAATATATCGGAAAAAATTATAATGTAGCTGCCAGTGCCGGCCATATCAGAGATCTTCCGGTCAAAAATATAGGAGTTGATGTTGAGGATAATTTTAAGGCAAAATATGTAAATATCACCAACAAAGCCAAGGTGATTGCAAACCTTAAAAAAATTGCCAAAGGCACGGATGAGATATACCTTGCTCCTGACCCCGACCGTGAAGGAGAAGCCATCGCCTTTCATATCATGGATATACTTAAGAAAAAGGGGCGGGTGTTTCACCGGGTGTTAATCCATGAACTGACCAAAAAAGGAATTACAGAAGCACTTGAACACCAGTTAACCCCGGATGCAGACAAATATGATGCCCAACAGGCAAGACGGAAACTGGATCGGCTGGTAGGATATCAAATTTCTCCCCTTTTATGGCAAAAAGTGCAACGGGGTTTAAGTGCAGGAAGAGTTCAATCGGTTACTGTTAAAATTATCTGTGACCGGGAGCGGGAAATCAGAAAATTTATACCCGAAGAATATTGGACCATCACAACAGATCTTTTAGCCCAGGACCCGCCGCCCTTTAACGCTGCCCTGGTTAAAATCAATAACAAAAAAGCCAAGATAACAAATGAAACCCAGGCCTTGAGTATCCTGGCGGACCTTAAGAATGCAGATTTTATTGTTGACAAGATAAAAAAGAAAACCATCAAGCGTAATCCCCAACCTCCTTTTATTACCAGTAAACTCCAACAGGATGCCATTAACAGACTCAGGTTTTCAGCTAAAAAAACCATGGTGGTGGCCCAGCAACTTTATGAAGGAATTGAAATTGGTACCGGTGGACCTGAAGGGTTAATCACCTATATGCGTACAGATTCCATCCGTATTGCACCAGAAGCTGCCCAGGAAGCCCTGGAATTGATCACCAAGGACTACGGCAAAGAGTATGCCGTCGACCAACCCCGGTTTTTTAAAAATAAGAATAAGGCCCAGGATGCCCATGAAGCCATCCGACCCACTTCGGTATTTAATACCCCGCAAAAAATAGCCTCTTTTTTATCCGAGGACCAATATAAACTCTATGATCTCATATGGAAAAGATTTGTATCCTCCCAGATGACCCAGGCACAAATTGATCAAAAATCAATCATGATACGTGCAACAGATTCCTATATTTTCTCTGTAAGCGGCTCCACTGTTCGCTTCCCAGGCTTCATGAAATTATACGCCATCGAGGAAAAAAACACCGACAAAGAAATTCAAACATTACCCATTGTCCAGGAAGGGGATGTTCTTGAAACCAAAAAAATTATTCCCAAACAGCATTTTACAAAACCATTGCCAAGATTTTCAGAAGCCTCCCTTGTCAAGGAACTTGAAAAGAACGGTATCGGAAGACCAAGTACCTATGCATCTATCCTCAGCGTCATCCGGGAGAAGGGATATGTGGACATGGAAAAACGATATTTTATCCCCAGCGAATTGGGATTCATTGTAAATGATCTCCTAGTGGCATCCTTTCCAACCCTTCTGAATATATCATTTACCGCCCAGATGGAGAATAATCTGGATGATGTGGAAAGCGGAAAACTCAAGGAAGTAGCACTTCTAACAGAGTTTTACCAGGGCTTTAAAAAAACCCTGGATGATGCCAGCGAAAATATGGTCAGCGTCAAGGGAGTTGGAGTTGAAACCGATATTAAATGTCCTTTGTGCCAAAAAGCTGTAAATATAAAAATTGGACGTAATGGCCATTTTCTCGCCTGCACCGGATATCCAGATTGCTCTTTTACAAGTAATTATCTCAGGGATGAAAAGGGTAATATTTCCATTGTTGAAAAACTGGAAGATAATACCCCGGTAAAAGACTGTCCAAAATGCAAAAAGCCCATGGTTCAAAAAGAAGGACGATTTGGAATATTTCTTGCCTGCACCGGATACCCGGATTGCAAACACACCGAGTCAGTAGGCCAGGAAAATGCCAATACTGATACGGGGATAAAGTGTTTTGAACCAGGATGTGAAGGAACCATTGTTGAAAAAAATTCTAAACGGGGAAAAATCTTTTACGGATGCTCCAGATACCCTGATTGCAACTTTGCCTCCTGGGACAAGCCTGTGAATCAAAAATGCCCGGAATGTGATTCCGATTTTCTGGTTGAAAAAGAAAATAAGCGGGAAGGCAAATTTTTAAAATGCCCGAATAAAGAGTGTAAACATAAAGAGAAAACAGATCAGAAGACCCTTTAGTCACCAGGATATTAAACGAATCAATCCTTTGGATGGGACCAGTTTTTCAAGGCTTTAAATACCAGGTCCCGTTTAATGGGTTTGGTCAAAAAATCATCCATTCCGGCCCCAAGGCATTTTTGTTTAAAATCATCTAATACATTGGCGGTCAAAGCAAGGATAGGTACCCGGGTTCCCGGTTTAAACTTAAGTTCATAGGATCGAATCTGCCTGGTGGCTTCCACTCCATCCATTTTAGGCATATTAATATCCATTAATATCAGATCATATCCATCCTGGGTATTTTTAAACAATTCAAGGGCTTGCTTTCCATCCCCTGCAACTTCAACGGTATAACCGGCCTTTGACAGCATCATACAGGTCATTTTCTGGTTAACCGGATTATCTTCGACCAGAAGGATTGAAACCCCATATTTTTGATTTTCAGCCAGGGAATGAACCGTTAACAATTCATCTGATTCTTGACAAGATCCCTGGTCAGGGATCTTAGCCATTCCCATGACATAGGCAGACATTTCCCACAATATCTGCTTTCGGAAGGGTTTTGATAAAAAACCCTTAAACCCAGCTCTTTTAAAAACCTTTGCAATCCCTGGAAAAGGAGCGGCACAGACAATCCATTCAAAGGCAGATTCCGGGGGGGCTATTTTTTCCAGAATACCCGAAAGATCGCAGGAAATTGGTTTAATTAATTTTCCAAAATCAATAATCCCCATATCAAAATTTTGACCCGGGGGGGTAGTTAAAAACAAAGGAAGGTTATCCCAGGGTTCGTAATGGACCAGCATGCCGGCCCGTAATAGTTCATGATTTAAAAGATCAAAGGCATCTAAAGTCGTAGTACTGACAAGAACCCTTTTCCCCTTGAGACCTACTAATTTGACCCGATCGTGCTTTTTTATTTTTCCCCTGGTCATACAGGCAGTAAAATAAAATACAGATCCTTTGGATTTTTGGGATTCCACCCATAAATCTCCGTCCATTCGGCGAGCAATCTTTTTACTGATAGCAAGTCCCAGGCCAGTTCCGCTGTGCCGATTTGTAATATCTTCTTCCGACTGGACAAAGGGTTTAAAAATAGTATCCAATTCCACCGAAGAAATACCGATACCTGTATCAGTAACACTGACTAGAAGCTTAACCATTTCCGAATTAATTTTTTTGGCATCCAGAGCGAGGGTAATAGATCCTGCCCGGGTGAACTTGACTGCATTTCCCAACAGATTCAGCAATACCTGGCGAAACCTGTGGGGATCTCCTTTCACCATTCCAGGAACAATATCAGAAATACGACAGCCCAACTCAATTTTTAATTCATCCACCTGGGGCCTGACCACATCAATTGTATCAAAACAAACCACTTCAGGATCAAATTCAATGGATTCCAGGGAAAGTTTACCCGATTCCACCTTGGAAAAATCCAGGATATCATTGACAACCGACAATAGGGTATCGCAGGAAGTTTTTGCATTTTTCAAAAATAGAGATTGTTCAGTATTTAGTGGGGTATCCATAAGCATATCAGTATACCCCACTATCCCGTTTAAGGGAGTTCTGATCTCATGACTCATGGAAGCTAAAAAAAATGTTTTAGCTCTGGATGCCTCTTTGGCCACCATTGCCAGCTTATTAGCCCGTTCAATGGCGGCGCACAATTGAAGATTTGTCTGCTTCAGATTAATCAGGGTGGTTTTTTCCCTGGCAATTCGGGAGATCCTTGCCAGGGTGGAACTGATATTTAAAGGCTTAATCATATAATCAGATGCACCTGCATCCATAATATCCACATAGGAATAATTTGACGCATAGCCCGTCATAATAATAAAATCAATGCCTTGAAACAAAGATTTAACCGTTTTGAGCAAGGCAATCCCATCCATTCCAGGCATGGAAATATCAGATATGACCAAATCAAAGGGTGAATTTTCACAGCTCTTGATCATTTCCAATGCAGTGGGTGCATCATGGGCCTGATCACAAATATACCCAACTCTGGAAAGAGCCTTGGTCAAAAGAGACCTGAGACTGCTTTCATCATCTACAATCAGAATCCTTTGAATGGAAGAAATTATTTTTGTGGAATTATTCATTCACCCTTTCGACATATTCCCTGGTTCTTGTATCAATTTTAACCATTTGTCCCTGATCGATAAACGGAGGAACCTGAATTTCAAATCCAGTTTCAAGTGTTGCAGGCTTTGTACTTCCCGTTGCAGTATCTCCCTTTGCCCAGGGTTCTGCAATGGTCACCGTAAGATTAATATGATTTGGAAGGGTAACCCCAATGGCCTGGCCATTATGCAAAAGAACTGTACAAACGGTGTTGTCTTTTAATAAATCTATAACGTCTCCCAACTGCTCCTTGGTTAAAAAAATCTGCTCATAATTTGAAGTGTGCATGAAACAATAAGCATCCTTATCTGCATACAAGTATTCCATCTCCTGCTCTTCAAGGTCTGCTTTTTCAAATTTATCACCGGATCTATAGGTCCGTTCATACTGACTGCCCGTGATCATATTTTTAAGTTTACACTTATAAAGGGATTGTCCCTTGCCTGGTTTTTTAAACTCAAACCCAACAATGATATAAGGGGCTCCATCAATTTCAAATTTTAAGCCTTTTTTCAGGTCGCTGGCTAGATACATCTATTACTCCTAATTTAGATACAATTTATTTAACATAATTATTTACAAAATTTAAGCATTATACCCTAATAAATCACAATAATGGTTTATTGGCAAGATCCCGATAAAAACAACTTGCTTTTTTATTCATATTATAGGAAATTATAGGATTTGAAACATAAAAACCATTTAGGATAGAATTTATGATAATTGTTATTGATTTTGGGTCACAATTCAACCAATTGATTGCCAGACGTGTCAGAGAAAATGGGGTTTATTGTCAAGTTGAACCTGCTGACATTTCCATTAAAAAAATCAAGGATATGAATCCTGTGGGCATCATCCTCTCAGGAGGACCCTCATCCATCTACGAAAAAGACAGTCCCACCATCGACAAATCTCTTTTCGACTTAGGTATCCCTGTACTGGGTATTTGTTACGGAATGCAGTTCATGATCCATGCTCTTGGCGGCACCATCAAACGGGCTGATAAAAGAGAATACGGATTTGCACAATTGATTGTAAAGGAAGAAAAACCGCTTTTTACAGACATGGAGACAAAGTTCCAATGCTGGATGAGCCACGGAGATTCCGCCAAAGAACTACCCGAAAACTTTGTGGTAACCGCCTCCACTGAAAACACCGAGATTGCTGCCATTGCGAACCATGCAAAAAGATTTTACGGACTTCAGCTCCACCCGGAAGTTGAACATTCGGTCAATGGTTCTTTGATGATCAAACACTTTTTATTTGATGTTTGCGGGTGCGAAAAAAACTGGAGCATGAAATCTTTTTCCCATGGTGCCATCACCCAGATAAAAGATGCTGTTGGAGATAAAAAAGTGATCATGGGTCTTTCCGGTGGGGTAGACTCATCGGTTGCCGCCACCTTGATTCACAAAGCAATTGGAAACAATTTACATTGCATTTTTGTTGATAACGGCCTTTTAAGACAAAATGAAAAAGAAAACCTTGAAAAAAGCCTCACCTCCAAACTTGATATGAACATCAAGTTTGTGGATGCAAAGGAAAAATTCTTAAATGCATTAAAAGATATTACCGATCCGGAAACAAAACGTAAAATCATTGGAAAACTTTTTATTGAAGTTTTTGATGCAGAAGCCCAAAAAATTGAAGGCGCACAATTTCTTGGACAGGGAACTCTATATCCCGATATCATCGAATCCAAATCTGCTTTTGGTGGCCCCACTTCCATTATCAAATCCCACCATAATGTGGGCGGACTTCCCGAAGAAATGAACCTGAAACTGATTGAGCCGTTGCAACTCCTCTTTAAAGATGAGGTACGTAAACTTGGCCTGGACTTGGGGATAGACGAGGACCTGATATGGAGGCAACCTTTTCCCGGCCCCGGACTTGCTATCAGAATCATGGGCAATATCACTAAAGACCGATTGAGTGTCCTTCGAAAAGCCGATACAATTCTTTTGGAAGAAATAAGGGCAGCGGGTTTATACAAAAAACTCTGGCAGTCTTTTGCCGTACTTTTACCCATCAAAAGCGTAGGCGTTATGGGAGATAAAAGAACCTTTGCCAATTGTATTGCCATCCGTGCTGTCACCAGCAATGATGCCATGACAGCTGACTGGGCAAAATTACCCCACGATTTATTGGGAAAGATCTCCAACCGCATCATCAATGAAGTTGATAAAATCAACCGAGTTGTATTTGATATAACATCCAAACCACCCGGCACCATCGAATGGGAATAGAACAAGACAACCAGGATAAAGGCCCCACAAATTCCATGAACCTTAAAAATTTCAGAAATGACCCTTTAGATCTTCCCGAATCCAATGGGGAAGAAAACTTACAATCTTCAGAGTATTATCAGGAAATTAATAACCTGAAGATTGAAAAGTTATCCAACAGGGTAACCATCATTTCAGTAATTCTTCCCTGCCTGATTTGTGCCATTCTCATATTTTTTTACCTGGATATGAAAGAACGGGTTGTGGATGTAGATATGACCAAAAAACTTCAGGTGGAAAAATTAGCGCAGCAGGTAGAAGAAAAATGGAATGCCCTTGATCTGAGAATTGCAAAAAATAAATTTAATTTTGATCAGCAATTACCCCTGGTGACTAAAAAAGAACAGGCTCTGGCAAATCAAGTGGCCAAAATGTCAGTATCAAAAGCAGACGTTAAAACCATTAAATCCGCCATGGCGGAACTTGATAAAAAAATTAAAAAAAATACCGGTCAAAGCAAGTCAAATCTCCTTGCCATGAAAGCCGATAATCAGAAATTACAGACTTTAGTTGCTGAAAACAAGACCCAATTCAAAAAAGAGACAAATCAACTCCAAGAAGAAACAAATCAACTCCAACAAGATATCACCCTTTCCAAAGAAGATTTTGACGCAAAACTCTTGGAAATTGCCGGTTATGATAAACAGATAAAACTACTCCAAAAATCCATCGGTCTTCTTGATAAAAAACTCAAAGAAATGGATCTGAATAAAATTTCCAAGCAAGACCTGGACAAAAGTTTTAATCAAGTCAGACTATCCCTCAAAAAAATGATCCAGGATTTAGACACAAAGTTAGAACAACAGGAACCGGACAAACTACCAGTGGTAAAAAAGAAATCTTCAGACACTAAATTTGTTCCCCAGTCTGATATGGGAAACATCAAGTCAGAAGGCATATCAGAAGAACCCTTGACCCAATAGGGTAATGATTCCTCTATCACCAGGTTTTCCATACAAAAAAAGGGCCGCTGAAAAATCAAAAATTTAATTTTTCAGCGGCCCATATGGCAGTTCAATACCTGGTACTCACATGGAATCCTTTTTTTGAAAAATCCATTACAGATCAAGCCCTTGACACCTTGGTCTTTTTAATATAATCCAACCGATTTAATTGTAACCAATTCCTATGAAAAACGCCTTGAAAACTTAAGTAATTTAGGGTATGTTCTGACTATCCATGGGTAGATAATTAAAAAGGAATAAACATGTCCAAACAACATCCTGAATGCCCGCTATATAATCATGCCACCTGCAAAGAACTACACAACCCCAAGCTATGTGCCATTATCCGGGAAGACAAAATCTGTTTTAAAAAACAACAAACTCTTAAAAAAGAGATACCGACGAGCCAGGCTAAGCCCTCAACGGAGCAGTAACCTGTCACCTGGATGGATAACCTTTTTAAATGAAAAATTGTTTAACCGCAACAGGGAGGTTAATGACATATTATAGTGTTTGGCAATACGAATAAGACTTTCACCAGGTTTGACCACATGCAATCTTGGTTTATATTTTTCTCCCCAGGATGCATACAGATTAGAAAATCTTTCCTTAAATCCTCTCTCTTTTCCAACTGGAATCAATAGGGTTTTTTTACCTGAATCAAGAAGATACCCCCTAACTTCCGGATTCATGTCCTTAATGGTTTTAAATGAAATTTTAGCCGCCTGGGCAATCAATACAATGGGTATTTGAGTATTCAAATTAAAATTTATTTTTGAAAAGCTAAGGGCGGGGTAAAGATCGGATGATTTCAAAAAAAAACCGTATTTTTCAGGGTGTTCCAATATCATTTTGATGGCAATAATTTTGAACAAATAACGCTGGGTCTCCAGGGGAAGATAAAGGGAAAAAACATTTTTGTTCTCCTGGGCTTTGATTTCTGAATTCAAACCGGATTCTCCCATATTATATGCACAAAGAGCAAGCAGGTATGAACCAAATTGCACGTTCAATTCTTTAATATAAGAACAAGCTGCCCGGGTGGACTTAAAAAGATTCCTTCGATCATCAATATTATTATCGATCCTTAATCCGTGCTGCTTGCCAGTAGCTTTTAAAAACTGCCAATACCCTACGGCTCCTTTTGAAGAACTACTATGGGGCCTTAAAGCACTTTCCGCCACAGGAACATATTTTAAATCCATGGGCAAATTTTCCTGGTTTAAAATTTTTTCAATATGGGGAAAATATCGAGCAGAACGTTTTATCCATAAAATAACCTGGGGTCTGTTATGAACGGCTAAAAGAACTTCCTTTTCGAGGCGTTGCCGTATCTGGGGATTTTCATGGGGAATCGTAACGCCGCAAAACTTTATCTCACCTGAAAACCGAATACTATCCATCAAAGAAGGGACAATATTATTTTGCAGAGCAACTTTATTCAGCTCTTTGCAAAACCCGGTACTTGAAAAGACAAATACCAAGAGCGGGACTATACACCGAAAAATAAATAGATCAAATCTTATCATAAAAGATCCTAAATTTTGCATGATTTATGAATAAGTAATCATGGCAAAAATATTAGCCAAAGTCAATGATGCCCATCTATACCATTGAAATGTATTACAAAGATATAACTCCACAAAATGTGGTGGTTAAAAAGAATAACTTGTTTTTATTTGTCCAAGAGCCTATATCACATATTTTTTTAAAGAAAATAAACTTGATATTAATTTGAACGTACTTTTTAAAAAAATATTAGACCAATAACTGGGTCATTATTATAAAGGGAAAATTTCAAGATGAATTTAATGGAACTAATAATCGATGGATTGGGTTGGAGCGGTGCGATAGCATTGATATTTGCCTATATTTTAGTGTCGAATAAAAAAATCAAACCAAATGCTTATGTGTATCAATTTTTAAACCTGTGGGGAGCTTTTGGATTGTCTGTAAATGCTTTATACTATGGAGCTTTACCTTCTGTCGGACTAAACGTAATCTGGTTGGCAATTGGCTTATTCATGCTTCACAGAATCTGGAAGGATAAAAACAAGGATATGAAGACAAAAAAAGAAGGGTCCTGAAAAAAAGTGTGCCGATAAAAAAACAATGAATAACGCGTTATTCAATACTGATTTCAAAAGCATTCAATAAAATCAACGCTTCCGGCAGGGAAAATACCGCTTTTTTTATATTGTTTTTAAAAGGATCGATATTATAGTTGATACATTTTGTTAAATTTGCCTTAAACAGGTTTGTGTTGTGAAAAAGTGAGCCTGAAAAATCCGATTGAGAAAGGTTGGTTTCCGAAAGATCTGTATTAAAAAAATCGCACTCGATAAAATCGGATTTATAAAAACTGGATTTTTTCAAGCAAAGATCAGAAAAAATACAGCTTTGTACGTTACACTCCTTTACAGAAAAATCAACCATCAGCATATCACATTTTGTAAAATCAATTCCCATAATTTTGCAACTATTAAAAACCACACCTCGCATTTGTGTTTTCAAAATTTTGGATAGAGAAAAATTACAATTGAAAAATGAACAATCTTCAAAAAGAGTTGATTCAAAATCAGTATATGAAAAATTACAATTGCTAAACTCACAGTCAAAAAACAATTTATTGGTAATTTTTTGATTTGTTAAATCTAAATTGCCGAACACTTCACTCTGGAATTCATTTAAGCCTTCAAATAGTTTCATGGTATCCTTTATATTAAAAATATCTCCCTCAAGGCAAATGATTGTATAATTGTTATTGTATCTTATCTGCCGCATATCAAAATGTCTTTGAAAACCTTTATCTTTTCAAATGTATCCTGATATGCCATAATCGCCTGAATAAATACAATAACAATAAATGTGGTGCTGACTTGATATCCTTTCTAAAAGACCTAATCATCCGGGCAGGAAACATCTGCTTAGAAGAACAAAATAATATAACCGACAAAGATCTTGAATTTAAAACCCCAAAAGATCTTGTAACTATCACAGACAAAAAAGTGGAATTGTTTATAATCCAAGAAATTAAAACAAAATATCCCCAACATGATATTCTTGGTGAAGAAACTGGCAGATCAGGTAATTCCAGCCGATTTTTATGGATTATTGATCCCATAGACGGTACGACCTCATATTTCCATGGCCAACCTTTTTATGCGGTCAGTATTGCCCTTGAAAAGGATGGGCAAATTATTTTAGGAGCGGTTTATGCACCGGTTCTAGGTCAATTATTCCATGGACAAATAGACAAAGGCGCCTTTTTAAATGATGTCCCCATAAATGTTTCTGACACAAAACATCTCACCGATGCGGTGATGGGTACCGGGTTTGCTTGTCTTAGATCCGATCTAAAAAATAATAATTTAGTCCATTTTAATACAATTGTACCCCAGCTCAGAGATATCCGCCGCTATGGTTCAGCGGCCATTGATCTTTGTTATGTGGCATGTGGAAAACTTGATGGATTTTGGGAAATAAACTTAAATATTTATGACATCGCAGCCGGTGCCTTAATCGTACAAGAGGCCGGGGGAAACCTTTCAGATTTTTCCGGGAATACCGATTATCCTGAAAAAGGAATTGTGGCCGCCAACTCATATTTGCACCCCTTATTGATTAAAATGCTCAAATAACGTAACCTATACAAATAAGATAGCTTCTATACAAACGGTAAAAGATATATGTATATTATTTTTGGTGGTATCTTTATTCTCAGTATTGCTACGGGATGGGCTTTTGAATACATCAATCAAATGCCCTTGTTTAAAACCCTTATTTGCCTCACGGTAGCAGGTTTTATAGGCAGCAGTATCATTGCCTTAATTTTTTCTTATCTCTATTTTTTTCAAAAGGAACCGGATAAGCATAAGATTAGGCGACTTCAACAAAAAATCGATCAAATAAAAAGATAGAAAGAATAAAAAATGAATATTCAATGGTATCCAGGTCATATGCTGGAAACAAAAAAAATACTAAAAGATTCCATTTCAAAGGTAGATGCTATACTTGAAATCCTGGATGCCCGACTTCCCGTTGCCAGTGAAAACCCTATACTAAATGGTTTGTGCAATAACAAAACGAGAATCAAGATATTAAACAAGAGCGACCTTGCAGATCCGGTAATAACAGATATGTGGCTTTCCTATTTTGAAAAACAACGCATGTTATCAGCCATTGCTGTCTGTGGAAGTCAAAAAAACCAGGCGGAAAAGGCACTAAATTATTGTATTTCCCGCATAACAAGAAACCGGGCAAGGAAAGTCAAAGTCATAGTGGTGGGAATTCCCAATACAGGCAAATCAACAATTTTAAATACCCTTGCCGGGAAAAAAATTGCAAAAACCGGAAACGTCCCGGCCATCACCCGGCACAACCAGCGTACCAGCCTTAAAAACAACATAGATATCTATGACACCCCGGGCATTCTCTGGCCGATCATTGAACCTAAAGAAAGGGCTTTGGCCCTGGCCACTTCCGGCGCTATTTCCGATACAGCCCTGGATTACCACGAAATAGGTTTTTTTGCTGCCGGCCTTTTACTTAAAAAATATCCTGATTTGCTTCTTAAAAGATATACCTTCCTCCATGGTATCCCAAAGGATGAATCTGACCTGATTGAAAAGATTGCCAAAGCCAGAGGGTGTCTAAAAAAAGGAGGAAATATCAATTATAAAAAAGCTGCTGAAGTATTAATACGGGATCTTCGTTCAGGCAAGATTGGTAAAATCAGTTTTGAAACACCAAAGGATATTAAATCAGCCAATGAAATCATCTAAACGAACCAATCAAATTGTTTCTTTCATTTACCTGTTTATCTTTAGTTTTGTGTTTGTTACCTTGCTTGGTATTGGAACTGGTTTTGCAGCAACAAAACCAATAACTTCTTTAAGAACCCAATCATACCAATGTATTAAAATCATCAAGGCTCTTGAACAATACCACTACCTTGGAAGCAAACTAGATAATGCCATGTCCGCCAAGATCTTTGACCAGTACATCAAAAACCTGGATCCCAGCCGACAATTGTTCACCCAAAAAGATATGGACACAATTGCGCCATACAAATATAAATTTGACCAGGATCTTAAAAGAGGGAATCTCGCCCCGGCCTATGACATTTTTAATCTATACCTGTCAAGATCGGTCCTGCGACTTGAATATATCCTGAAGCTTATCAAAACCTGGGAAACTGATATGGATTTTAGCACGAACGATGTCCTTTCCCTTGACTATGAAACACGACCATTTCAAAAGCGGCTGGAAGATCTGTATCCATTATGGAAAAAGGAATTGAAAAATCATATCATTACCATGAAACTGGACAATCAGAAAAATGATAAAATATCCAAATCCCTTGAAAAAATCTATGCAAACCGCTTAAAAAGGCTTTCCCAAACCAATACCAATGACGTGTTTCAAATATTTATGAACAGTGTCACAACAAGCTTTGATCCCCACACTCAATATTTTGCTCCCCGGGTATCCGAAGATTTTGACATCCATATGAGCCTCTCTCTGGAGGGTATTGGCGCGGTTCTCCAAAATGAATATGAATTTACAAAGGTGGTCAGACTGATTCCCAAAGGACCTGCTGATAAATCACACCTGCTCATGCCGGGGGATAAAATCATTGCCGTGGGCCAGGGAAAAAATGGCGAACTCAAAGATACCATCGGTGAACGCATCGATGATGTGGTCAAGCTCATCAGAGGCCCTAAAAACACCTATGTCCGGTTAAAGCTTATTCCTGCAAAAAAGGCCGATTCCACTACCACCATCAGCATTAAGCGCGACAAGGTAAAACTTGAAGAACAATCTGCCAAGAAGAAAGTTGTTACCGTTACCCAGGGTAATAAGAACTTTAAAATCGGTATTATTGAGATACCCAATTTTTATCTGGATTTTGCCGCCTATAATCGGGGCGAAAAAGATTATAAAAGCACCACAAAAGATGTTCAAAAGATTTTATTTGAACTTAAAAAAGAAAAGGTTGACGGCGTAATTGTGGACCTGAGAGATAATGGCGGCGGCTCCCTGAAAGAATCCAATGATCTGACCGGCTTGTTTTTGAAATCCGGCCCTATAGTTCAAATTAAAACAAAACACAGAATTACCCGCCTCTATGATGAAAATCCGTCCATTGAATATACAGGTCCTCTGGTTGTTTTGATCAATCGAATGAGTGCCTCTGCATCGGAAATTTTTGCAGGGGCAATCAAAGATTATCACCGGGGAATCATCGTGGGGACAAAAAGCTTTGGCAAGGGTACCGTCCAGGAACTTAAACCCCTTGATAAAGGCAAATTAAAACTGACCACCGCTAAATTTTACCGGGTGTCGGGAGCAAGTACCCAGAACATGGGAGTTGTACCCGACTTAAAATATCCCCAGATTTATAAAATCAAACATACCGGAGAAAGTTCTCTGGATGGAGCGCTTCCCTGGGATACAATCAAAAAAACCCATTATAAGGCCTATAAGCCCTTAGATCCTGTATATGCATTTCTTAGAAAAAACTATCAGAAAAGGATCTTGCATGATCCGGGCATGATTTATCTGGAAGAACGTATTGACCTGACCAACCGGATCAATGGCCGACAAACTCTGTCTTTAAACCTTGCCCAGCGTAAAAAAAGGATTGATTCATATACAAGCCAGGAATTAAAAAATGAAAATGAATACCGAGTTGCCCTTGGAAAAAAACCTCTCAAATCCCTGGATAATGAAGACGTAGAATTTAAGGACCCTAAAGAAATAATGATGGAACAAACCCATCATGTGATGGCAGACTTTATCACAATTGCAGCAAAACTTGGATATAGTTGGTAAAATCAATTTGATCATTATGTTAATGATCAATACAAAAAAAACTTTAATGAAGTAAGGAAATCGATTATGGCAAAAGCCAGTGCAAGACACATACTTGTGGACAATGAAGAACTATGCAAAGAATTAATTGAAAAAATCACCAAAGGTGAAGATTTTGGAGAACTTGCAAAACAGCATTCCAAATGTCCTTCCGGCAGCCAGGGAGGAGATCTGGGAGAATTCGGGCCAGGACAGATGGTTCCCGAATTTGATACAGTCGTTTTCAATGAGGCCGTTGGCACTCCCCATGGACCTGTGAAAACCAATTTTGGATTTCACATAGTTGAAATCACCAGTCGTACAGAATAATTCACCCACTACTCCGCCGATAATTTTTTTTTATCGGCGGGTTCCCATTAGGTTAAGAGAGTACCTGTGGCAAGGCGAGCAATTAAAAAAACACTAGTTTATTCAACCGCACTGATTGTTTTTTTGATATTGGTGTCTCCCTTTGTCCTTGACAAAATAGTTAACTACCCCTTTGTCAAACATAAAATCTCATCCCTTATCGAACAAAAAACAGGTGTGAAAATTGATCAAGATAGAATTGATTTTAAATTTTTACCAAAACCCGGCATCCGTTTTAAAAAAATAAAACTTTCCTTTGGCAAGATACTCCAGGTGGATATTGGGTCTGTTAATATTAATATCAATTTTTTAAAGCTTCTAACTGGAAAATTGGTCGCCTCAAAGATTTTTGTGGAGTCCCCTTACATCCGGTATACGCCCCCACAAAATGTAAAAAATTCAACTGAATCGTCCCAGGGCTTCCACTTCAAACTACCCGAAGAACAGATCCAACGACTCTTTACACTTTTTCCCAACGGCCAGGACAAAATTGAACTGATCGTCGATAATATCCAGTCGGAATATTTTGAATCCATGAACGGTTCCGTCTTTGTATCCAACACCGACAAAACTTTAATCTTTAATTCGACAATTCGCGGGTTAAATGTCCAAAAAAAACAATTTGCCAAAAATTCATTCCTGGAAAAAATTGATATCGATGCCGTTAACTGCAATGAAATCAACATGGTCCTTAAACTGAATAAGGCAGGGGTTTTATCCGGAAATTTACAAGCCAAGGCCCCACAAGTTTTAACAAAACAAATCCACGATAAACCTCTGGCTGGGGACCTTTTAGATTTTAACTTTCAATTTTCAAACCAATATGTATCCATCCTTATCAAACCGATTACACTTTCCTATCCCCTTGGAAAGGTTGGTGTCAATTTTACCGATGATAAAAAAGCTAAAAAAACCGTCCTCACCTTTACCGGAGATGATATTGATATTAGCCAGGCCCGACGGGTATGTTTGAGTCTTATTGGTTCAAACAGGGTGGTAAAGGAATTGTTTGACATTTTAAGGGGAGGAACTGCCAAAAAAGTCACGGTAGGATTTAGCGACAATAACCTTGGCACTCTATTTGCCGGAAAAAATCTTTTTTTGACGGGATCTGCTGAAAACAACCTTGTTAAAATACCAAAAACACCTTTAATTGCCAAAAAGGTCTATGGGGATGCCGTTCTTAAAAATGGGATCCTCCATATCAAGGTCAAAAAAGGACAGGTCAGTACCACCATCGTCAAGGATGGATGGCTTGATATCAATCTATTGCACCATAAAGATATTCCATTCGACGGTGAATTTAATCTTCATTCGGACCTTTCCACCCTGCCCCGGGTATTGATCTCTCTTTTGCCTGACACATTATTATCCAAAGAACTTGCCCGGGTCAAAGAAGTGAGTGGCCAGGCAGATGCATTCCTGAAACTTGGCAAAAAAACCATGCAAAAATTATCTGTCCAGGTTAAAGCCCAAAATTTATCACTAAAAGGTTCCTATGACCTTATCGGGCTGCCGATTACCATCACCAAGGGAGTATTTTTGTATGAAAATGACAAAGTAATTTTAAAAGATTTTACAGGCTCCCTGGAGAACAGTTTAGTTCAAAACTTAAATTTAGAAATAGATTTTAGTCAATCACCCCATTTTAATATCAGCGCAGGCCAGGGCAAAATCAGCCTGGATGAAATAATACCATGGCTCAAATCCTATGACCAGATCACAGATATGCTATCACCTGTTAAAAATATAAACGGCACAATTCTTATTGACGGGATCAAACTTGCGGGCCCCATTTTTACACCAGATAAATGGAAGTTTGATATCAAAGGGTCGGGGGAAAACGTCAATCTTATTTTTGCCCAAAATAAAAAAGAGATCGAAGAACTTTTTGCCAGCT
Organism: Desulfobacteraceae bacterium; assembly: GCA_024226935.1. Classification (GTDB taxonomy): domain Bacteria; phylum Desulfobacterota; class Desulfobacteria; order Desulfobacterales; family Desulfobacteraceae; genus NBML01. Next base: position 10,688 of record JAAELK010000561.1, on the reverse strand, counting down.
TCCATTTAACCGATCAAATGACTAAGATTCAAGGGCTTAAAGGACAGATTCAAGATTTATCCTGGCTTACACCTGCCATTAAAAAAGAAAATTTAGCCAGCATCAGGCTCCCCTTAAAAATATCCGAAGCAAGTTTTGAAACGGCAAAAAATACGGCCCTGTTTCAAGGCAAACTTGTATTTGTCTCGGGACCTCAACTTTTCTTTAATCTGGCAGGCAAAAGTATTAAGGAGTTATTTCCCAAACTTTTGATTCTCAAAGACAAAGAATTATCCGATGCCACGGTGATTCTCAACAAGGATACTTCCAAACCCTTATTAAATTTTAAAGGATTATTAAACACCCAGACTCTGGAAAAATTATTGGTCAAAGGCTCTTTTTTAGATAAGCTTATTGTCTCTTTTACAGCAGGAATTCCGATAAAAGTATTCACTGACACCGACTCAAACCTTCACATAAATACGGATAAAATCAATCTTAATTCATTCTTGGCAATTGATGACCGGAAAAAAAAACCAAAGGGGCAAGTCCTTTTTGATCAAAAAACTCTATACTTGAAAACCCAACAACTTACATATAAAAAAATGCATTTTTCAAATATAGACACCCAGATTGATTTCAATAAAGATAAAACAAAAATTAAACTTCTTAATGCCGATCTATGTGATCTTTCAGCCACAGGCATGGCGCAGTTAACACACAGCCCCCAAGGCAACCAGGTAACCACCGATTTTTATATCCAGTCCCTGGGAAAAGATCCTATGGCTAAGATGCTTTCATGCCTCCTGGAAAAGACTCATGTTATTGATGGACCCTATTCATTTTCCTGCACGGTGACAGGACAAGCACCTTCTGATATGATTTTAAAAAGCCAGAACGGCAGCCTGACTTTAAATGCCACCAATGGCAGGATATATAAATGGACCTTTTTATCCCGCCTGCTTTCTGTATTCAATATTTTACATTTTACAGATATTACAAAGGAGGGAATCGGATACAAAACCATTGTTATTGAAGCAGACATCAAAGATAGTATCATTTACTTGAAAAAAGCGGTTATCGACGCAGATAACATGGCACTTATTTTCAGCGGCTGGATAGACCCCTTAAATAACAAATTGGATATAACCTGCCTGCTTGCTCCTTTTAAAACTATTGATACCATCATTAAATATATTCCAGTTCTCAATACAATGCTCCGGGGCAGGCTTGCTTCCTTTCCAGCCAAAGTCACCGGCAGTATAACAGATCCTTTAATCATCCCGCTTCATCCATCTGCTGTAGGAAAAGGATTGATAAATATGCTGGAAGATATCTTAAAAACGCCCGTCAGATTATTCGAGGACACACCTTAAAATGGATCAAAACTCTATTTTCACCCAAAATATGAAATTTCCCTATTCCGCCATTGGTGCAAGCGGACAAATTCGAATCGATCGTCTTTTAAATCTATTCCAGGATCTTGCTTCCCATCATTGTGATACTCTTTGTGTCTCCGGGATAGACATGGCAAAACAACAACTCAAATGGGTAGTGTCCCGGTATCAAATCCGGATATATAAAAATCCCAAATGGTTAGAATCCTTGGAACTTAAAACCTGGCGATCCCCCTGGAAAAATTTATATGAACTCCGGCAATTTTCCATTGTAAACCAGGATCAAGAAGAACTGGTCAGCGCACTGGGGATCTGGATACTGGTTAAGGCCGAGAATTCAAAACCTGTTCGACTGGCCCCACATATGCCAAAAAAGCTAATGACATCGCCTGGTAGCGACCCTGAAATTGTAAAAAATGACCATGATATTATTGAATTTGATCATGAATCTGAATTTAAGATCAGGGTCCACAACCTGGACTTAAACCAACATGTTAATAATACCGTTTATACCCAATGGGCCCTGGAAGCTTTACCGGCAAAATTTCTTTTTGAATTCAGGCCCACTGATTGTATAATTTCATTTTTAAAAGAATCTTTTTATCCCGACACAATTTTATCCTGCGTAAAAATTGACAACAATTCAGGGAAACTCATTACCAGGCACTCAATTTTCCTTAAGAAAAACAAGGTCAAATTAGCTAATTTAACAATAACCTGGACAAAAACATAAAAATGAACCCCTCCGTGAGAAAGGCCTTTGACTTGGCCTTGGGTTATCTTGCCAGACGCAATAGAAGCATCCTTGAAACAAATAAATATCTGTCAAAAAAAGGATTTATCGCCCCCATCATTGATGAGGTTATCCAACGGCTCAGAGACAAAAATTATCTTAATGACAAAATTTTTGCCGAAAATTATCTTGAAAACCGGAAGGCAAATAAACCAAAATCTCTATTTGCCTTCCGATACGAACTTAAAAATAAAGGCATTCATCCCACCATCATCGATCAATTATTAACTGAATATGATGACCTTGAATTAGCCTCCCTTGCAATTGGGCCAAAGATCCGATCCTGGCAGCATCTTGATGGAAAATCTTTGAAGAAAAAAGTGTTTGGCTATTTACGATACAGGGGATTTAGTTTTTCCATCATACAATTCACCTGGCAACAAACTTTCAAATCACACACCGACCCTGATTTACCCAGATAATTCAGATAATCCAACAGATAAACACAATAAAATAAGAAAAAAATGTTATATTATTAAGTAATAAAATTACCATTTTATTACTTAAATTTCCCTCAAAAGAGTATCTTCTATCGGGAACTCTTTACCCATACCTGCAAATTTAAGTTAATTAATTGACTTTTACCGCTCTTAAATTCAGTAAAAAGACTCTTCTTTTGAAAAAGCATCAAATGGCACGGAACGTGCATTCCCTACATCAAGTGTATTTTTGTTGAAATTGATGAGTTAATCACAATCTATGGGGACTTGTTCTTATGGTCAACAAAAAGCATACCATGGAAAGACGACAAAACAAACGTTATAAGGCAGTTGATGGAACATATGCGGCAATACATCCCTATTCCCATAAACTTGGCCAGATTATTAATATCAGTATGGGCGGACTTGCATTTCAATATATTGACATCAATAGTTATGGCAAAAAACATGGTGAAACACCGGAGAATACTATCTTTTTGAGTAGTATGAGCTATTATGTGGGAAATTTATACTTTAGGACCATTTTAGATTATGAGATTACAAAGGCACCGTCTTTCAGCTCCATGAAGGTCAAAAAGCGACATATCCAATTTATGGATTTAAGCCTTAAACAACTTTTTGACCTTGATTATTATCTGCGTCGTAATATATCTGAACAGATTGCGCAAGGACATTATTAATATGCCCTTGCGCAGGTTCTCAACAATTATTAAACAAGCTTGGCCCTATTTCACCGGGTCAATTAACTTACTTTTTGGCGCAATAACAATCAGAGCACTCCCATTGGGCTTGAGATATTGTTTGGCCAGAGCCGTCAGATCTTCCCGGGTCACCGATGCATAACATGATAATATGCTGTTGGCCCAATCCAGTTTTTCAGGGTGATTAACACAATTAGCCATTACCGAATTCAACCAATAAGCGTTATTTTGCCTTAAGACCGTTAATTGATTCAAGAATGGTTTTTTTACCAACTCCAATTCTTTTTTCCCAACCCCCTCCCGGCTCAGATCTTCGGCAATTTTTTTCACCTGCTTGACAATAAAGTCCGAAGTTTTCGGCATTACCTTTACCACCACATGCATCACACCATATCCATCATAAACAAGGGATGGATTGTTATAAACATAGGGAGAATAAGATGCTCCTAACTTTTCCCGGACTGTTTTTCTGAGTCGTTCGGAAAACACCTTTGCCAACATGGATAATTTCCGCGTTTTTGTAATATCCCAAAAATCATCGGTTAAAAACGCAACCTGGACCATACCCTCGTCTATTTTTGTATCAACACTAAGTGTAAGCTTTTTACCCTTGGGAAAAAAGACATCATGACTTAGCTTATCCACCCTAGGGGACCCCACTCTTGTTTTTAAGGCTCCTAAATAAGTAGATGCATATTTTATAATGGTATCAGAATCAAAATCGCCGACAATAGAAACCTCAATGGGTGAAGTTTCAAAAACAGGTTTCAGCCAGTTTTCAACCTCTTCCAAAGTAATTTTATCTATTGTTTCCGGGGGTAAAAGTCCAAACCTTGGATCACCGTTTGCGAGAAAACGATTACCCCGTATGCGCATAATACCATCTGGGGTTCTTTTCAAAGCCTCATACATTTGCCTATAATGGGTTTTAGCAAGGGCAAGTCCCTGGGACCTGAACCCAGGATCATTCAGATAAGTATAGATAAGCTCAAAAATAGTTTTTGCTTCTTTGGAATCCCCAAACCCCGTTAATGAAAAATAATTATCATTTATGGAGAACCCGATACCCACATTTTTACCCGCCAGGGCAGCTCCAATCTGATCCTGATCCATGGATTTAAACCCGCTCAACCGCACGGTGGATTCGGCAAGGGCAGATAATCCAGGCACAGATTCAGGTTCCGATGCAGCCCCCCTTCCAAATACAACTTTGAATAAAAATTCTCCTTTTTTAAAATCCGTTTTTTTAAGATTCAAGCGAACTTTATTCTGGAAATTAACCTGGGAGATACCCGTCCCCTTGATATTCTCTTTTTTATTCAGGATCCCAGCTTTAGCTTGTGGAGGAAAAAGATAGGGAAATGATTTGGATTCAAACCCTTTAAATTCTTTAACAGATTGGGCGGAACTTTTACGATAAAGATCCAAAATTTGCTTCTTTGCAGACAGATTCTTGTTTTCAGATATCTTCGCATTGCCTGAAACCAGGATCAGCCTTTGATCATCTGACCAGGACTTTTTAAATGCCTGATTCACCTGTTCAAGGGTTAATCCCTGTATATAGGGCTTTAACAATTTTTGTTTTTGCAAAGGAGATAAAAACAACTCCTGACGATTCATGGCTCCCAGAATATATTGGGCCAACCGGGAGGTTTTTCTTGTACCAGCCTGGAGAACATCGCTATCAAGTCTGGAAATAAAATCGGCCTTTACCCTGGCAAGTTCCTGGGGTAAAAAACCCTTTTCCAGTGCTTGCCTGAGAGTTTGTTCAAGTTGCCCAAGACTTTGCTTCCATTTATCAGGTTCACAACTGGCATTAACGACAGCCAGAGAAATATTGCGCAAAAATGTGCCGGAGTTAACCGAGGCAGATGAAAAACTTGCAGATCGCTTTCTTACCATACGCGACAACCGATTCTGAAAAATTGAATCGGCAAAATCCCCCAGAACGGCTTGCTTTAATGTTTCAACGGTTTCAGGTTCAAAAGATGTATGCAAAACCCTTTCTATGGTTATCTCAGTATTACCGGCTTCCGGCTCATAATGATAAAATGCCGAAATGCCCTTCCGGGATTTCCAGAAAATATTCCCAGGTTTACCGGAGGTAATTTCCCGGGGCTGCAAACTTGAGAACTCTTTGATAATCATCTCTTTTGTTTTTTGAATGTCTATATCCCCGACAATGACCAGGGCCATATTATCCGGGCGATACCAACGGTCATAAAAGCCTTTCAAAAGCTTTCTATCTGCGGTCTTAATAACTGAGGTCATACCGATGGGAAATCGTTGATTTATAAGGGACCCGGGCATTTCAAAGGCCAATTCTTTTTTAAAAGTCCGATAGGAAACAGAATCCCTTTCCCTTTTTTCAGCCAGAATAATCCCCCGCTCCTTATCAATTTCCGATCCCAACAATAGAGCTCCGCCTGCATAGTCTTTTACAACTATAAAGGCGTCTTCAAGATATTGTTTATTTCCCTTGGGAAGAGTTAAATCATAGGTAGTTTTAAAAAATGAGGTGCTGGCATTGGCATCTGCCCCAAAGTCCATGCCGATGGACTGAAAATATTCTATGAGCTCTCCGGGCTTGAAATGTTGAGAACCGTTAAAGAGCATATGTTCAAGATAATGGGCTACCCCCTGTTGCTCATCTGTTTCATTAACCGATCCTGCAAATACATTCAGATGAACACTGACCCGGTCTTTCGGAGTAGAATTTTTCATGAGTACATATTGAAATCCATTGGACAAAACCCCATGGACCAGGGCAGGATCATTTTCAATGCCATTGGTGGAAAAACCGACCTGATGCTTAGGCACACACGAGAACATAAAAAGAGCAATCAGGAGACTAAATTTTATACCGATGGCATTGATTTTCATAATTTATTATCCTTAATTCAACAAATCAGAATTAATATCAATTTTACTTTTAGCCTTAAGTGCATTAATCCAGGCCAAAAAGTCTCGTCCCTGTTTCATCTGGGAAATCTGTTCTTTTGTTTTCACCAAATTTTCAACAATCACGGTATCTTTGGGTACCTGTTTTTCCTTAAAACCTATGATATAAAATGCCTGCCCGGCTTCCAATACCCCGGTGTGAATAAGATTTTTCTTATCTAAATCAAAAGCAGCCTTCACCAACCGGGGTGCACTTCCAATTCCTTTAATGGACTGATTCCGTGTAAACAGGTCGGTGGATACCAAAGTCAGATTATCTTGTTTTGCCAACTGTCCAAGGTCACCAACAGTCTCAGCTTTTTTCAACAAAGCCTGGGCGGCCTTTTTAGCGGCCTCTTTCTCAAGTTTTGAGGTTAAGGTCAGAACAATGCTTTTTCTTACTATTTCCAGGGGTTGAATTTTAGGCTCAATCGTTTTAATCACTTTGATAAGATAATAATCATCACCAAATTGTCTTACATCGCTGACTTCATCATTGGGCTGGGTAAAGGCGGCCTGGGCAAATCCGGCAGCATCTTTAAAATTAAGCCCTTCACCAGTTTCAGTAAAATTACCAGTGGTCATCACCTTGCTTTTAGTGGTCAAAGCAACTTGCGCAAGATCATCCCCATCGACGATGGCGTCAAAGGCATCACCGGCCTGATAATTGGCCATGTTCTGAAGCTCCTGGGTTGTTAATTCAGATTTAATTTTTTTGGTTGCCTGGGCCAGGGTTTCCACGGAAGCATCAAATTTTGCAATAACTTTTATTATATGCCACCCAAACATGGTACGAACCGGTTTACTTATTTCTCCGGCTTTCATGGAAAAGGCCTTATCACCAAATGGTTTTACCATATTCTCCTTCTCAAATTTACCAATATATCCACCATTACTCTTTGATGGACCCTGGGAAAATTTTTGGGCTAATTTAGCAAAATCTTCTCCTTTAACTGCCTTTTCATATATTGTATCAGCCTGCTTTTTGGCTTTTTCCACAGCAAGCTTATCGGCATCCTTATCCACTTTTATGAGAATATGGCTGGCTTCGACTTTTGCAGGGGTTTTGAACTGATCAATATTTTGTTCATAATAATCTTTGATCTTTTCATCAGAAAGAACCACTTTATCTTTCTGATCCTCGGGTGAAAATTTTAGGTAAACAGCCTTTTTCAGAGAGGCAGATTTATACAAATCCTTATTTTCTTCATATTGTTGTTTAATCTGGGCCTCGGTGGGGGCAACATCTGTAAATGAGTCCGGATCAACCTTAATATAATTAACAGCTACCTTGGTATTCTGGAAAGCATACCAGGTTTTTGCTTCCGCGTCTGATACTGTAACCCCACTCAAAACAAAGTTCCTGATCTTCATCTCTTTCATGGCAGCACGTTGGCGCATTTCAAAAGTTTCCGGATTTAAGGAATTATATCCCAAAACCCTTCTGTATTGCTCCAGATTAAAGACACCATCTTTTTGAAATGCCTTTATGGACATCAAAGCGTTACTTAACTCCTTATCAGAAACAATAATATTAAGCTTTTTCGCCTCATTTTCCACAAGTTTCTGTTCGATCAGGTTATTAAGAGCCTGCTGCTTGACATTTAATGCCTTTAAAAGGTCATCATTCAATTTATCCCCGAATTGTTCCTTAAGCCGGTCAACCATTGACTTATAAGCCGCCTGGAACTCCTTAACGGTGATGGATTCGTCATTAACTGTGGCAACGCTGTTTTTTTTCTTGGAATTCATGGACCCTACTCCCAGAAAAACAAACACAATTACAATGATACAAAGAAAACTCTTGATAATCCAGTTTCCGGTATTCTCACGCAGGTAACGCAGCATTACTTTCTCCTTAACTCTCCAATAGTAAAATCATTAAAAAAACATTCCATACTATCGCTTACTAAATCCCTGTGTCAACATATTATTCTTTAATAAAGATCTCAATGCACATTTTAATAAATATTCTTATGCATAAAAAAATATCTTTTTTGTTGACATACACCCCCGTTTCGACTATTAATCACCATCTTCTTTTGTGGGGCTGTAGCTCAGCTGGGAGAGCGCACGGCTGGCAGCCGTGAGGTCAGGGGTTCGATCCCCCTCAGCTCCACCAATAGAAGTTTCCCAGAACATCCTAAAAGATCCCAAAACACTGATAAAATAAAGACAAATGACCCAAACACGGGTCTTTTTGCGTCCCCACCCTTCCCAATAATTCCCTTGACTTCCTAAAAAAAATGGGGGTACTTTTGGGGGTACTTTAGTATTTGCAAAAAAAGATACCCCCAATTAGAGAGGTAGGTCATGGGCAAGCTAACAGCACAAAAAATTAAAAATCTAACCCCTGGGACAAAAGCACAAAAATTTTTTGACGGTGAAGGTTTATATCTCCTTTTAAATAAGTCAGGTAAATACTGGCGCTACAAATATCGGTTCCACAAAAAAGAAAAAACCTTGGCCCTTGGCACATATCCCACCACATCATTGAAAGAAGCCAGGGAACGTCATCAAGAAGCTAGAAAACAATTGGATACCGATGTTGATCCCGGGCTTCTCAAAAAAATTCAAAAGGAATCTAACTATCAAATTAATAAAAACACCTTTAGCGAAATGGCCTGGGAATGGTTTTCAAAGCAAGAATGGGCAGATAGTCATAGAATAAAACAAAGAGGACGTCTTGAGAATGACGTAATCCCCTACCTTGGGCGTCGGCCACCAAAAGAAATCACAGCAAAAGAAATATTAACCGTTTGCAAAAGAGTGGAAAGCCGCGGGGCCATAGACGGTGCCCACAGAATCAAAACCATCTGCTCTCAAATATTTAGATACGGTATCGCCAAGGGAGATATTGACAGTGATCCCTGTCGGGACTTAAGAAAAGCCCTGACATCATATACGCCAAAAAATATGGCAGCCATAACAAACCCTGTTGAAGTTGGAGAGCTCATGAGAGCAATAGACGGATATAAGGGAAGTGATATCACCAGGACAGCGCTAAGACTGGCCCCACTTCTTTTTGTCCGGCCAGGAGAACTGCGCCAGGCCGAATGGTCTGAATTTGATCTGAAAAAAGCAATGTGGCGGATCCCTGCCGAAAAAATGAAAATGAAAAAAAAACATCTGGTCCCCCTTTCAAAGCAAGCCCTTGCATGTGTTAAAGAAATTGAACCTTTGACTTCCCACGGAAAATATCTATTCCCTTCCGTGAGAACAGCAAGCCGCCCAATGAGTGATAACACAATTAATGCCGCACTGAGAAGAATGGGATATACAAAAGAAGAAATCACCGGCCATGGATTCCGGAGTACAGCATCAACTTTATTACACGAAGCCGGTTGGGATTCAAATATTGTCGAATCACAGCTGGCCCATAAAGATGAAAATCAGGTCAGAGGTGCATACAACCACGCCTCATATCTCCTCCAGAGAATCAAAATGATGCAAGACTGGGCTGATTATTTAGACAAGTTAAAAAACGAAAGTTGAATTAAACAGAAAAAAGCTTACCGAAGAATACAATCAAAAAAAAAGTAACCCCTGGAGCACTATGCCCCAGGGGTATTATGAAAATAAAAAAAGTACCAGTTTCCTGGCAACAATTATCATATCAAACTTATTGGAAAATAAAAGAGTTTTATGGCCATCATTATATAAAAGGTGGCCATAAATACGCACGCGCTCACACGTATATAGAAATTTTTTTTTGGTCACCCCCCCCTCTCAGATTTAAGTAAGAACGTAAGGAAATAAAAATAACAGGGGTAATCCTTTATGATTTCCGATAGTTGGAAGCAATTGTAAAAAGTAAGAATTTTGTAAGAATATGTAAGAATCTTACTTTTATTTATTACATTTATACTATAATATAACTTACTGAAATCATTGAACCTTACTTTTTCCCTTACTAAATCTTACTAAATTCTTACTTTTTTGGTAATGATCTTTTTTCTTGTTAATTCAGTTTGTTAACATTGATATTTGCAACTTCCTTACGTTCTTACTTTTTCCCACGATGGGGGGGGTACCCATTTTTTTTGAAGGAGTTCTCTTAAGTGGAGTATGAATCAAAAATCAGCAAAAAGCCGTTGCTGTTGCATTTGTGTCATTCTGGAAATTTTATCAATAAACTCTTTGGGAAAATCTATGGCCGATGGGCTTAATGTGTGGGAAAAAGAAAGCTCCATGACAAAGGTGTGGCCGCATCGGTGGTTTTTGCAACAGCAGTACAGTTTTTTATATTGCTTTGATTCCTCGGACGTAGAATTTATCCTTGCGGGACTTTGACACCTATCACTCGATAAACCAGTTTTTAAAAATTGACATAGAATTGCAATGTCAGTTATTATCTCCATGCTAATAACAAGCTTTATATTTGAGCGAGGGTGTGGTCTTATGTCGCCCCCATGGTCTTAGATTCATATGTTTAGTT
>JAAELK010000560.1 GCA_024226935.1 Desulfobacteraceae bacterium | reverse complement strand
TATTGAAGTATTTTATAATCGTAAAAGGAGGCATTCTTACCTTGGGCTTGAAAGTCCCCAGGTTTTTGAGAACAGATGTATGGTGAAATCATACGAGAATGCAGCATGATTTTGTGTCTACACTTTCAAAGAAGGATCAAACTCCTCATTGAGCCTAATAGCTATCCAAACTTCATTCACTCTAAATTGATCAGGGGTAAGCATATAAAAAAATCCTTTTCCTTTTCATAATGTCTTGGTTTAAAACAAGTACCTATACGGACCTGTATATTTTGTAAATTTGAATGATATCCGACCAATATAAACAAAAAACTATTGACCGAAACAGGTATCAATATTTCTAATACCTGTAAAGATATTTTTTTAACCAAGGGGGGGGGGGCAAAAGTGGGTTGTCACAGTGGGTCAATTTTCAGTTGTAATTTCTAATTTTTTATCCGCTCAAGCATAATTATCCTAGTTCAGATTATCCAAAAGGGCCAAGCTGCTCAAGGATACAAAAACTATTGAAAACCATAATTCAAAGAAAAATAAATCCAGATCAATGATGATTATTTTAAAATAGCCTTACACAAAATTTCTTCCTGAAAAACCTCTATAGATTCTCCTTTACTTAACGTGTATTCCTCTGGAAGTGCTGTAATGATTACAGCTATTAATTTTTTATCATCAATGGATTCCACTTTTAAATCGATATAACCACCTTCAACTCGGATATCCTTACCTTTTTTGAAATCAAAGAAAATTCTGATAGTAATAATATCATCTTCCCTAAGATTTTTGAGAGCTACACCGGGATAATTGGGAAATTCAGATGGGTAAAAGTTAGGGATTTTAGCGTTTTCCATACTGTAAATGTGATAGCCATTCTCCTCGATATCGGAAAAAAATGCTGGTTCTTTAGGTTGTTTTTGGGGGAATTTTATTATAGTCATTTATTATCCTTAAATCTGGCTTGATCATAAGCCTGGTCAGTTATTCCAATTTCATACATCCGTATTTATGTTATATTATCCTATAGATAATTGTCATTGGCACCTTAAAACATCACTGATATCAAATCAAATCGTGATAAAACTTTTAAATACCCACAGACTAAAATTACATCGAAAATATATGGAGAGATTATAAAAAAATCTGACTGGGATAGTCAGATTTTTAATTGGCTACCAAGTTGCCAAAATTTGTTACTTTCAAGTTTTCCAAAAACCTCGAAAACCCTTGATACTCTTTGGTCGGGATGAGAGGATTTGAACCTCCGACCCCAGCGTCCCGAACGCTGTGCTCTACCAGGCTGAGCCACATCCCGACTTAAAGACGTTATTAGATATATTATAATTTCATAAAAGTCAATTTAGAATATTTTTTCTTTTATGATTGTAGCTTCCCTTCCAGGTCCCACGGACACAATTTTTATGCTGACCGTTGTCAGTTCTGCCATCCGATCCAGGTATTTCTTTGCATTTTCCGGCAGATCTTCGTATTGGGTAATCTTGGAAGTGTTCTGTTTCCAGCCAGGATGGGATTCGTATACAGGTGTGCATTCTTCTAAAATTTTGATTTCCGGTGGAAAATCATGAATAGTTTTCCCCTGATACTCATAGCTGGTACAAATTTTTATTTCGTCCAGATCATCCAGAACATCCAGTTTAGTGATGGCAAGCCCTGTAAGACTGTTCAGGCGGACAGCATTTTTCAACACAACCATATCCAGCCAGCCGCACCTTCTTTTCCGTCCTGTGGTGGCACCAAATTCCGATCCGGTTTGCTGTATTTTATTACCAATTTCATCAAAAAGCTCGGTGGGGAAGGGACCGGCACCTACCCGTGTGGTATAAGCTTTTACAATACCAATGATTTCATCTAAGTTTACCGGACCCACACCTGATCCACTTGCGGCATTACCAGACACGGTTGAAGAAGAGGTTACAAAAGGATAAGTTCCATGCTCAATATCCAAATGGGTTCCCTGGGCTCCTTCAAATAAAATGGTTTTGTCGGCATTAATTCCGTCATATAATACGACAGACACATCTGCAATATAGGGAATAAGCCTGTCTCTGATTTTGAGAAACTGATCAATAACCAGATCAAAATCCAGGGTTTCGACCTTAAAATAATGCTTAAGGTAAAAGTTTTTTTCTTCGAGAATAATGCTTACTTTTTCTTTAAAATGATCCAGATCCAGGATGTCACAAAATCTTAATCCCATCCGGGTGACCTTATCTTCATAGCAGGGACCTATACCCCGGCCCGTGGTACCAATTTTGTTTTTCCCTTTTTTTGTTTCCCTGGCTTTGTCTATTGCCTGGTGATAGGGCATGATGATATGCGCCCGATCGCTCACCTTGAGCATTTCCGGAGAGACATCAATATTATTGGAGGCCAGATAATCAATTTCATCCAAGAGAACAAAAGGATCTACCACCACCCCATTGCCTATAAAACATTTTTTTTGTTGGATGATACCGGATGGAATAAGATGACTGATGATTTCCTTTCCATTCACAACCATGGTGTGCCCAGCATTATTGCCACCCTGGAACCTGACAACGTAATCTGCATGCTCACTTAGCAAGTCTACTATTTTCCCCTTGCCTTCATCTCCCCATTGGGTTCCCACAACTACTGTATTTGCCACTATTTGCTCCTTTTATTCATAAAAAAGCTTTTTATGATTTGTCTTGTTTTTCCTTCACATACTCCTGACTTAATCTCAGGGCGGTGATTTAATCGATGATCAGAAGTCATATTGTATAAAGAAAGCACAGCCCCCCATTTGGGATCGGATGCCCCGAACACAATCCGCTTGACCCTGGCATGGATAATAGCTCCCATACACATAATACAAGGTTCAATGGTTACATACAAAGTCGTCTGTGTCAGCCGATAATTATTTAACCTCTTACATGCCATTCGCAGGGCATTGATTTCAGCATGACTTGTGGGATCATTCGTTGAAATAGGCCTGTTAAACCCTTGGCCAATCACCTGATTATGTTCATCCACAATGACAGCTCCCACTGGAACCTCATCCATCTTTTCTGCTTTTTGAGCTTCATCCAAAGCAAGCATCATGTAAAATTCATCATCCATATTCCAATTCATACTTATATAAGTCTTTTTTCCCGAGGTCAAATATTTATACGTAATAATCTTTCAAAAACATCCTAATTTGCAAAGCTTAACCATTGCTCCACCGATACCCTGCTATTTTTACGGTAATTTGGCCGTTTTAAACAAAGCTTTTCTAAATAGAATTCTATCAACCACGATTTGAAAAATAGGTCCTTTTGGAAAATACACAAGTAGCCACATGGGCTTTTTCTTGTTTTTTTTAAAAAAAACCTAATGAATGGACCCCTTTACCAATATTTCTGATACCTGTAAAGATATTTCAACAAAAGCAACCTAGGGTGAAAATATCTACCGGATTTTTTTTTATTAACATAGGGATTAAATACTCCTTGAAATTACAGAAAGGCTCTGATATATACTGGTTTCAATTTGTGCGCCTGTAGCTCAGCTGGATAGAGTATCTGACTACGAATCAGAAAGTCGGGAGTTCGAATCTCTCCAGGCGTACCATTCATACCAAGGGTTTTCAGCTTTCGGCTTGAAAACCTTTTTTGCTTTGTGTGAGAGTCTGTGTGAGAAAATCATTCAAAACTCCGATCCAAACAATCAACTGCAACACGCTCACCTTCTCCAATAGAATGAAGGTAGATCTCAGTTGTTAGCCTGTTTTCATGCCCAAGTATTCTCTGAACGGTCCCTATCGGAACATTATCATGATCAAGTATAGATGCACCGAAATGCCGCAAAGCATGATACCGAAAATATCTCACATCAGCTTTATTACATAGAGTTGTCATTATTTTCTTCCTGTCTTTATATGGTCCTTCCACCCATTCTCCTGTCTTTCTGCTCCAATACCTGTGCCAGAAAATCCAGGGTTTATTTTTATCACGATCTTTGTACCTTTGGGAAAGAATATCAAATAATTTTTTATTCAATGGAATCCGCCTCGGTGTTAAATGCCCACCTTTTTTCTTTCTTGTATATAAGACCAGGTATTTCCCGTTTAAATTAACGTCACTCCATTTTAACCGATTAATCTCACTCATCCTGCCCATGGTACAAGTTATTGTCCAAAGGTAATCTTGAACAGAAGGTTCTGCTAATGCAATTACCTTGATCACATCCTCTTTTGAGGGGATATATTTTTCTTTCTTTTCAACCGGAAAAAATTCAATACCCACCGTCGGGTTGTTGGAAAACAAGTTTCTTGGGGCTTTAACCCCAAAGTTAAACAGGCTTCTCAACAAACGTAACTCCTTATTGGCTGTGATTGCTGAAACATCTCTTTTACGCTTCAAAAGAAAAGACTGGACCATCTCTACAGAAATATCATCACATTTAATCTCTTTCCAAAATGAACACCATCGTCTGGCATAATAGATGTGATCCGTGTAATGCTGTTCAGAACAGTATTCCTTCAAATGGTCAAGTCGTCTATTAACCAACTCCAAGAAGCCCATGTCTGTCTGGGTTTTCACTTGCGGAACAGGGTTTAGCACCTCCTTTCTTTTTTCCGCTTCTGCTTTGTTTGCTTCTTTTTTTGTTTTGAACCAAGTTTCTGTGTACCTGATCCCTTTCAGAGTGAAGTCGTACCTCCACCCCTTTCTTTTTACCGAATAAACACTCATAAAGATCCTCCTTTGTTGGGAAAAATAGAGAACCTCCGAGCTTCCGACCACCTATAATATTCCAGTTTTTGTAAATCCACGATTCACTTTTCTGGAGATATTCAGCGGTCTCCCCGACTGTCATTATGCCAGGTCTGGAGTTTATGTCAATGTTTGTCAAACAGCGTCCAAAATTGACCCCCCATCAGCGTCCAATTTTAACCCCCCTAAAGTTAAAAAAAATATCATTTTCTACTCTTTAATCGCCAACTTTTATTACCCGTTTCAATTATGTCACAATGATGTGTAAGACG